>DATLNR010000049.1:0-71651 GCA_035536655.1 Casimicrobiaceae bacterium | reverse complement strand
TCGGTGGCTTGCATCCAAGACGCCGGCTGACCGCATCCAAGGCGTTACTGGGCAAGTCGGGAACTTTTGAGCGGCCCGCCCCGAATACGTCGAGGCAACGAAAGAGAGGGGACCGATGGACAAGCACACGATTCGCGTCAGAGCGCTTGCGTTCGCCGCCGCTGCCTTTGTGGTTGCGGGATCGACCGTTGCGCTCGGCGGCTACAGCAACAGCAAGTCTTCGCAGGCAATCGCCGCATCGACGCGCGACGCGGCGCAGCCGGTCGCCGCCAAGACCCCGCTGCGCATCGAAGTCGTCGGCAAGCGCGCGACGCGCACGGCGGCTTAACGCCAGGTTCCAACGCGCGAGCCGCGGTCGAACGCGCTCGCGTCGTCGGGCTTCCGTTCCCCCACGGAAGCCTCATCGGGCTGCACTTTGGTGCGGCCCGATGTCTTTTCAGGGATCGGGTAACAGGTATCCAGGTATCGGACGGGCGGCGAGCGTTTGATCGACGATGCGGCGATTTCACGCCGCGATTCGTGTGCTTCGTCGGATGTGTATTGAGCGAGTAATTTGCAATGCGGAGAATCTTGCCTGAAGCATGAATCCAGGTCGCGTGCTCGCAGTATCCAAGTGGTCGAGCAGGCTACACAGAAAACGAGGGCCAAATGAAGTCATCAGGCGAAAGAACTATCCGGGTCGTCGCGCTCGTCGGTGCGGTGTCGATCGTCGCTGCGGCGATCTTCGGACTTTCGAGCTTCAGCAACGCGAAGTTCGCTGCGACGATCGCGTCGATCGAGAAGCAGCATGGCGAAGCGCCGGTCGTCGTCGCGATCGAGCCGTCGCGCATCGATGTCGTTGCGAAGCGCAGCAGCGACACGCGCACCGCGGCGCTCACGCGAGCGCCTGCGAGCCGGCCGCGCAGCTAGCCTGGAGGCGGTGAGGCGGCCGCCTCCGGCGTCGGCGCCTCGGTCTTCATCGGCGTTGGCGGAACTTCGATCGGCTCGTCGCCGATCCGCTCGTACTCCGAGATCACCTGCGCGCCGATCAAGAGAACAATCGCGCCAAGTTCCACCGACAAGAGCGCCGCGATCGCCGTCGTCAGCGATCCGTAAACGACCTGGATCTGCGACATCGTCGCGTAGTACAGCACGAGCAGGTGCCGCGTCATTTCCCACAAGAGCGCGGCCGTGACGCCGCCGATCAGCGCGTGGCGGAACGACAGCCGCCCCACCGGCATCACCAGATAGATCGCCGTCAGCATCAGGATCTCGCCGCCCAGGCCCAGCAGGTAGAGCAGCAACGCCGACGTGAGTTCGAGCGAGACTGGTTGCCCGAACCACAGGATGGTTCGGTCGCCGAGCGACTTGAAGGCGCCGGAAACGAGAGTGACGATGAAGAGCCCCATGCCGAGGAATACGATGAACACGTACGGCAGCAGCGCGGAAACCAGGAATCGGCGACGGCGGATCTTCACGCGGTGGAAGAAGATCACCGACATCGCGTTCTCGAGGACGGTGAAAGCAAGCGCGGAAAAGAAGATCATCGTCACGAGCAGCACGCCGCCGACGACTTCACGATGGTCGAGGAACGAGCGCAACTCGTCGACCAGTGCACCGGACTGTCCCGGCACGACAAACGCGAGATAGTCGTTGAGGGCCGCGAACAACAGCTCCGGGTCGATGACGTGCGACAGCACGATCACCATCAGGATCAGGAGCGGGATCAGGGACAACAGCGCGTAATAGGCGACGGCTCCGGCCAGGAGCAGGCCCTGATTGGCCTTGAAGGCCTTCAGGATCTGGATCGCGAACGCCAGCGGATCCTTGAGGATTCGGGCCGTGCGGGCACGGGCGCGCTGCAAGCTTTCCACGTTGCGGACCGCGTGGGAGCCACGCGGGATTGCGGCTAGATGCGCTCGATTTTACCGCTGTAGAGAACTGGCCCCGTCGGCGCACCGGTCGGCGAGCCGCCGCGGGGCTCGAGGCTGACCGCGAGCGCGGGAACGGTTTCGAGCGAGTACAGCGGCAGCAACAGTCGTCCCGAGCCCGTCGTCGGCAGCAGGCCGAGCGAGCGCGGCGCCGCGTCGGTCGGCAGGGCCCACAGCTCGAGCGACCGATCCGGGGCGACGTCGACCGGTGGCACCGCCTTAATGATCAAGGTTCCGCCGCCAACCGGCGCAGTCACGATCCAGGTCGACGGCGCGTCGGGGGCGGTGAGGACGGCGATGAGCGTCGTGCGCGACGGATCGAGATGCGCCGTGAAATGCGCAACGCCGACGGTGAAGGCCGCGATCGTGCTCGCGATCGCAAGCCCGCGCCAGAGGCGAAGCTTCGATCGCCATGAACGGCTGTCGTGCACGTGCGCACGAAGCTCGAGACGGTCGGCGATGCGGTCCCACACCGCCGGTGACGGGTTCACCGCGGGAACGGCGTGCCCGAGCAGGGCGAGTCGAAGTTCCCAGTCGCGCAGCGCATCCGCGACGACGGGACTGCGACGCGAAGCAGCCTCGATCCTACGGCGCACGCGTGGCGGCAACGTTCCAAGCGCGTACTCGGCAGCGAGCAGTGCGAGGCGACGTGCGCGGTCGGGGCGGGTTAGATCCATTGGCTCAAGCTCATTAACGCGTGATGCCCGCCCGCTCCAGGCACTGGCGAAGCCGTTCGAGACCCCGGCGCACCCACGACTTCACCGTGCCGAGCGGCTGACCGAGATGCGCCGCAAGCTCGGCGTGCGTGAGGCCGTGAAAGAACGCGAGAGCGATCGCCTGGCGCATGCCGGATTCGAGCGACTCCACGCAAGTTCGCACGCGATTCGCCTCCGCGGCATCGATCATCCACTGCGCCGGGTCGCGTGAGTCGGCGGCGAACAGGCGATCGGAATCATCGTCGCCGTCGAGCGGCACCGTGGCCACCTCACGACGGCGCAGCGAGTCGAGACAGCGGTTGCGAACGATGGCCGTCAACCAGGTCAGCGGCGCGCTCTTCGCGGCGACATAGCTGCCGGCGTGATGCCACACCGCGACGTAGGCTTCCTGCAGGACCTCCTCGGCGGCGGACCGGTCGCGCACGATGCGCAACGCGACGCCGTAGAGCTTCGACGACGTCAGCCGATAGAGCTCGGAGAACGCGATCTGGTCGGCAAGGGCGGTTCGCGCCAGCAATCCGGCCAGCCGCGCTGACTTGTCCTGTGCGACATCCCCGTCGCCGGCTCCCGTCACGGCATGTCGCCGCGCAGGCGGCCTTTCTGCCACAGCACGTCGCCCTGGCCCTCGAAGCGATTGAGCACGCGCGCCAGTACGAACAGGAGGTCGGAGAGCCGGTTGACGTAGCGGCGCGTTGCATCGGAAACCGGCTCCGTCGCCGCGAGACGGACGATGACACGCTCGGCCCTCCGGCACGCGGTTCGCGCGACGTGCGCGCAAGCCGCCGAACGACTGCCGGCCGGGAGCACGAACTCCTTCAGCGGCGAGAGCTGCGCATTCTCGCGCTCGACCGCCTCCTCGAGCCGCGCGACGTGCGCATCGGTCATCGCCGCATGGCCGGGGATCGAGAGCTCGCCGCCGAGGTCGAACAGGTCGTGCTGCACATCGACGAGCATCGCCCGGATCTCGTCGGGCAAGCGCTCCGCCAGCAGTACACCGAGCGTCGAGTTCAGCTCGTCGATGCTTCCGATGGCATCGATGCGCAGCGAGTCTTTGGCGACGCGGCTGCCGTCGGCGAGCCCCGTGGTTCCCGCATCGCCGGTGCGGGTGACGATCTTCGACAGCCGATGGCCCATGAAAGGTCGATGTTCGCATCAATGAATCGGGTCGCCGGCGAGCCTAACCAATCGACGTTCAGGCAGCAAGCCCGATGCTAGGATTACGCGGAAGCGCCTTGCACGGATGCAGTCGATGCGTAACCCCTTTGAGAGGGACCTCGAGCGGAACGCGGCGAACCATGCGCCGTTGACGCCGTTGTCGTTCATCGACCGCACGGCGGCGATCTGGCCCGAGCAGCTGGCCGTCGTTCACGGCCCGCGGAGCATGACCTGGCGCCAAACCTACGCGCGCTCGCGTCGGCTCGCCTCGGCGCTATCGCGTCTGGGCGTCGGCATCGGCGACACCGTCGCCGCGATGCTCGCCAACACGCCCGAAATGGTCGAGATGCACTTCGGCGTGCCGATGACCGGCGGCGTCCTGAACACGCTGAACACGCGGCTCGATGCGCCGACGATCGCGTTCATGCTCGAGCACGGCGAAGCGAAGGTCCTCGTCACTGACACCGAGTACGCGCCGATCGTGCGCGATGCGCTCGCGCGCGTGCAGCGCAGCGTCCATGTCATCGATGTCGTCGATGCGCTCGGTCCCGCCGCGACCGACGCCGGCGCGCGGCTTTCCGAGACCGACTACGAATCGTTCATCGCGGGCGGCGACGCCGAGTTTGACTGGCGGCCACCGGAAGACGAGTGGCAAGCCATCTCGCTCAACTACACGTCGGGCACGACCGGCAATCCGAAGGGCGTCGTCTACCACCATCGCGGCGCGTACCTGAACGCGGTGTCGAACATCGTCGATTGGGCGATGCCGCGTCATTCGGTGTACCTGTGGACGCTGCCGATGTTCCACTGCAACGGCTGGTGCTTTCCGTGGACGATGGCGGCGAACGCGGGCACGAATGTCTGCCTGCGCCGCGTCGAGGCGAAGGCGATCTTCGATGCGATCAAGAACGAGAAGGTGACGCATTACTGCGGCGCGCCAATCGTGCATTCGACGCTGATCAACGCACCCGAGGCGATGAAGCAGGGCATCTCGCACCGCGTCTGCGGGCTCGTCGCCGCGGCCGCGCCGCCGGCGGCGATGATCGAGGGCATGGAGGAGCTCGGCTTCGATATCACGCACGTCTACGGTCTGACCGAAACGTACGGACCCGCGAGCATCTGCGCGAAGCACGCGGTGTGGGATACGCTATCGATCGGCGATCGCACCGAGCGCAACGGGCGTCAGGGCCAGCGCTACACGGTGCAGGAAGGCATGACGGTCATGGATCCGTCGTCGATGACCGTCGTGCCGCGCGACGGCGAGACGATGGGCGAGATCATGTTCCGCGGCAACATCACAATGAAGGGGTATCT
Organism: Casimicrobiaceae bacterium; assembly: GCA_035536655.1. Lineage (GTDB taxonomy): Bacteria > Pseudomonadota > Gammaproteobacteria > Burkholderiales > Casimicrobiaceae > VBCG01. The sequence continues at coordinate 66,556 of DATLNR010000049.1, read as the reverse complement.
GAAGAACCCGCGGGCCACGGCCGAGGCGTTCGCCGGCGGCTGGTTCCACACCGGCGACCTCGCCGTGCTGCAACCCGACGGCTACGTGAAAATCAAGGACCGCAGCAAGGACATCATCATCTCGGGCGGCGAGAACGTGAGCTCGCTCGAGGTCGAGGATGCGCTTTACCGTCATCCGGCGGTGCTCGCCGCGGCGGTCGTCGCGCAGCCGGACCCGCGCTGGGGAGAATCGCCGCGCGCTTACGTCGAGCTCAAGCCCGACGCGACGATCACCAAGGATGACCTGATCGCGCATTGCCGCACGCACCTCGCGGCGTTCAAGATCCCGAAGGCGATCGAGTTCGGCGAGCTGCCGAAGACGTCGACGGGGAAGATCCAGAAGTTCCTGTTGCGCGAGCGGGCACGGAGCGCCAGCGCGATCGAATAGGAGAAAAGCGATGAACAAGCGAGCCGACGCCACCGAGGTCGCGCAGGAAGCGGTGCTATTGAAGTCGGTCGACAAGGGCGTGGCGCGGCTGACGATGAACCGGCCGCGGCAGTTCAACGCGATCTCGATGGAGATGCTCGAGGCGCTGCAGGCGGCGCTCGACGAGATCGCCGCCGATGCAAAGATCCGCGTCGTCGTTCTTGCCGGCAACGGACCGGCGTTCTCCGGCGGTCATGACCTGAAGGAGATGCTGGCAAACCGGAACGAGCCGTTCATCGCGGATTTGTTCGACCGCTGCAGCCGGGTCATGCTGACGATGCAGGCGCTGCCGCAGACGGTCATTGCGCGCGTGCATGGCGTGGCGACCGCGGCGGGCTGCCAGATCGTGGCCGCTTGCGACTTGGCAGTGGCGTCGAGCGACGCGCGGTTCGCGACGTCCGGGATCAACTACGGTGTGTTCTGCGCGACGCCGGGCGTGCCGGTTTCGCGTAACGTGTCGCGCAAGCGCGCGTTCGAGATGCTGTTCACCGGCGACTTCATCGACGCGGCGACGGCGAACGACTGGGGACTGGTCAACCGCGTCGTGCCGCCTGCGGAACTCGACGACGAGGTGTCGCGGCTCGCTGCGGCCATCGTCGACAAGCCGCGCGACGTCGTCGCCGCGGGCAAGGCGCTGTTCTACCGGCAGATCGAAGCGCCGCTGGCGGAGGCCTATCAGGCGGCGAGCAAGGCGATCACGTGCAACCTGCTTGGAGACGACGCGTCCGAAGGCGTGACGGCGTTCCTCGAAAAACGGAAACCGCGCTGGCAGCGTTAGCGCGCGGGCGCCGGGCTTCGGCCCGATCGGCATAATCCGCCATCCGCGTCCGGCCGTGGCCGGCGGGCCCCGAAACACCCTGAGCACCGTGCCCGATCCCGCCCGCACTGCCGACGACATCATCCTTCGCACGCGCGGACTGACAAAGGAGTTCAAGGGCTTCGTCGCCGTCAAGGATGTCGATCTCGCGGTGCGTCGCGGAACGATCCATGCGCTGATCGGTCCGAACGGCGCCGGCAAGACCACGTGCTTCAACCTGCTCACGCACTTTCTCACGCCGACGCGTGGCCGGATTTTCTACAACGGACGCGAGATCACCGGCGCGCGCCCGGCCGACATCGCGCGCATGGGGCTCGTGCGCTCGTTCCAGATTTCCGCCGTGTTCCCGAAGCTGTCGGTGCTCGAGAACGTGCGCATCGCGCTGCAGCGCCATCGCGGGCATTCGTTCGATTTCTGGCGCTCGGAGCGCGTGCTGGACGCGCATGACGCACGCGCGCACGAGCTGATCGACGCCGTCGGACTCAAAGGTTATGAAGCGACCGCCGCCGGCGAGCTGCCGTACGGACGGAAGCGGGCGCTTGAGATCGCGACGACGCTTGCGCTGGAGCCGGAGATGATGCTGCTCGACGAGCCGACGGCCGGGATGGCGCACGACGACGTCGAGCGGATCGCCGCGCTGATCAAGCGCGTCGCGGCGAACCGCACGGTGCTGATGGTGGAGCACAATCTCTCGGTGGTCTCGACGCTGTCGGATTACATCACCGTACTGGCCCGCGGCGAAGTGCTGGCCGAGGGAAACTACGACACGGTCTCGAAGCATCCGGCGGTCATCGAGGCTTATCTCGGGACGGCCGATGCTTGAAGCAGCGAAGTCCTCGTCGCCGGCGCCGAGCGCCGCGAAACGCGCGCCGCTGTTCTCGTCGCGCGGCCTGAACGCGTGGTACGGCGAATCGCACGTCCTGCACGGCGTCGACTTCGACATCACCGCGGGCGAAGTCGTGACGCTGCTCGGCCGCAACGGGGCCGGCAAGACGACGACGCTGAAGTCGATCATGGGCATCGTGCCGCGGCGCGAGGGGTCGCTCTCCTACGATGGGCAAGAGATCGTGCGCCTGCCGAGCGACCGCATCGCGCGACTCGGCATCGCGTACTGCCCGGAGGAGCGCGGCATCTTCTCCAGCCTGAACGTCGAGGAGAACCTGCTGTTGCCGCCGCAGGTCAAGCCGGGCGGCCTATCGGTTACGCAGGTGTTCGAGCTGTTCCCCAACCTGAAGGAGCGTCTGAAGAGCCAGGGGACGAAGCTTTCCGGCGGCGAGCAGCAGATGCTCGCGATCGGTCGCATCCTGCGCACCGGCGCCCGGCTTCTCTTGCTCGACGAGCCGACCGAAGGCCTGGCGCCGGTCATCGTGCAGCAGATCGGCCGCACGATCGAGCGATTGAAGCGCGACGGCTTCACGATCCTTTTGGTCGAGCAGAACTTCCGCTTCGCCTCGACGGTGGCGGACCGGCATTACGTGATGGAACACGGGCGCGTCGTCGACATGTTCCCGAACGCGGATCTGCCGGCGAATATGGACAAGCTTCACGAATATCTGGGCGTGTAAAGGCCGATGAAAACGTCCGTGGGAGTAGTGGCGTGCGTTCGATCCGTTTGCACGTTTTTCATCGGATTTTCCAGGCGCGCGCCTTGGGGGCGGCCTTCGGCGCGCTCGATCAACGGCAACGAAACAACGCGAGCGTACGGCGTCAGCGCATCTGGGGCAGTCCTACTTGTTTAACGATGGAGGTGAAAGCATGAAGTCGATGAAGCGCAGTTTCGTGGCCCTCGCGGTTGCTTCGGCGTTGGCCGGCGGCGCCGCTCAGGCGCAAATCTCCAACAACGTCGTGAAGATCGGCGTTCTCACCGACATGTCGAGTCTGTACACCGACCTGACCGGCGCGGGCTCGGTGCAGGCGGCACGCATGGCGGTCGAGGACTCGGGCATCGAGAAGCGCGGCATCAAGGTCGAGATCGTCAATGCCGACCACCAGAACAAGCCCGACGTCGGCTCGCAAGTGGCGCGGCAGTGGTACGACGTCGACAACGTCGACGTCATCGTCGACGTGCCGAACTCCGGCGTCGCGCTCGCCGTGAACCAGATCACCCGTGACAAGAACAAGGCGTTCCTCGTGTCCGGCGCCGCGTCGTCGGACCTGACCGGCAAGGCGTGCTCGCCGAACACGATTCACTGGACGTACGACACGTGGATGCTCGCGAACGGCACCGGCAACGCGATCGTCAAGACCGGCGGCGACAGCTGGTTCTTCCTGACTGCGGACTACGCGTTCGGCCATGCGCTCGAGCGCGATACCGAAGCGGTCGTGATGAAAAACGGCGGCAAGGTGCTCGGCAAGGTACGCCATCCGCTGAACACGCAGGACTTCAGCTCGTTCCTGCTGCAGGCGCAGGCGTCGAAGGCGAAGATCATCGGGCTTGCGAATGCGGGCGGCGACACGACGAACTCGATCAAGCAGGCGGCCGAGTTCGGCATCGTCAAGGGTGGTCAGAACCTGGCCGGTCTCCTCGTGTTCATCACCGATGTGCATGCGCTCGGGCTGCCGACGGCGCAGGGGCTGATCTTCACCGAGACGTTCTACTGGGATCGCGACGACGCGGGACGCGCGTTCGCCAAGCGCTTCGCAGCCGCAAACAAGGGCATCCACCCGACGATGGTGCACGCGGGCGTGTATGCCTCGCTCCTGCATTACTTCAAGTCCGTCGAGGCGCTGAAGAGCGACGACGGTACGAAGGTCATCGCGCACATGAAGTCGCAGCCGACCGACGATCCGCTGTTCGGCAAGGGCACGATCCGCGTCGACGGCCGCAAGATCCATCCGGCGTATCTGGTCGAAGTGAAGAAGCCGGCCGAGTCGAAGGCTGCGTGGGACTACTACAAGATCCGCGCGACGATCCCGGCGGATCAGGCGTTCCGGCCGCTGGCGGATGGGGGATGCTCATTAGTCAAGTAGTGCCGGCGTCAGTCGCGTGTTGAGCGTCGCGTTTTTGGCGGCGCTCGAACACGCGTGCGCTCGTCGAGCGTCGCACCTGGTGCGACGCTCGAACGAGCACTGGCAACCGCTCTTTGAATATGACTGAGATCTTCGGGATTCCGACGCAGGCCCTCTTCGGCCAGCTCCTCATCGGCCTCATCAACGGCTCGTTCTACGCGATGCTGTCGCTCGGGCTGGCGGTGATCTTCGGACTACTGAACATCATCAACTTCACGCACGGCGCGCAGTACATGATGGGCGCGTTCGCCGCGTGGTTCCTGTTGACCAAGCTGGGCCTGGGCTATTGGTGGGCGCTGCTGGTGGCGCCGCTCATCGTCGGCGCCACCGGTATCGTCATCGAGCGCACGATGCTGTCGCGGCTCTACAAGCTCGATCATCTGTATGGACTGTTGCTCACGTTCGGTCTCGCCCTCGTCATTCAGGGATTGTTTCGCAACGAGTTCGGCTCGTCGGGATTGCCGTACACGATCCCGAAGGAGCTGACCGGCAGCTACAACCTGGGCTTCATGTTCCTGCCGAAGTACCGGGGCTGGGTGGTCGTCGCCTCGCTCGTCATCTGTCTATCGACGTGGTACGTGATCGAGCGCACGAAGCTCGGTGCCTACCTCCGCGCAGCCACCGAAAATCCGACGCTCGTGCGCTCGTTCGGCATCAACGTGCCGCGGATGATCACGCTGACCTATGGCTTCGGCGTCGCGCTCGCAGCGATCGCGGGCGTCATGGCCGCGCCGATCTACCAGGTCAGCCCGCTGATGGGCGCCGATCTCATCATCGTCGTGTTCGCCGTCGTCGTCATCGGTGGCATGGGCTCGATCATGGGCTCGATCCTCACCGGATTCCTGCTCGGCGTCGTCGAAGGGTTGAACAAGGTGTTCTACCCTGAAGCGTCGAACACGGTGATCTTCGTCGTGATGGTCATCGTGCTGATCCTGCGACCGGCCGGCCTCTTCGGGCGGGAACGTTGATGGAACGAACGACGACAACGCCCCCGACGCAGACGCAACCGGTCTCCCCGTCGACGGCAGCCCCGGCTTCATCGTCCGGCGATGCACGGCGCGGAATCGCCATCATGGTCGTGCTGCTGGCCCTCGTGCCGTGGGTCGGTCTTTACCCGGTGTTCGTGATGAAGGCGCTGTGCTTCGCGCTCTTCGCCTGCGCGTTCAACCTGCTGATCGGGTTCGGCGGGCTGCTCTCGTTCGGTCACGCAATGTTCCTCGGCACGGCCGGCTACGTTTGCGCGCACGCTGCGAAGGTCTGGGGCTTGCCGCCAGAGGTCGCAATTCTGCTCGGAACGCTTGCATCGGCGCTGCTCGGTGTCGTCACCGGACTGATCGCGATACGCCGCCAGGGCATCTACTTCGCGATGATCACGCTCGCGATCGCGCAGATGATGTTCTTCTTCTATCTGCAGGCGCCGTTCACGCACGGCGAGGATGGCATCCAGGCGGTGCCGCGGGGCAGGCTTTTTGGCGTGCTCGATCTGTCGCAGCCGACGATCATGTACTACACGGTGCTCGCGATCTTCCTCGCCGGCTTCATGTTGATTTACCGCGTCATCCATTCGCCGTTCGGCCAGGTGCTGAAGGCGATCCGCGAGAACGAGCCGCGCGCGATCTCGCTCGGCTACGACGCCGAGCGCTACAAGCTCGTCGCGTTCGTCCTTTCCGCGACGCTGTCCGGGCTTGCCGGCGCTACAAAGGCGATCGTCTTCCAGCTCGCGTCGCTGACGGACGTGCACTGGACGATGTCGGGCGAGGTCGTCCTGATGACGCTCCTGGGCGGCATGGGGACGATCTTCGGTCCGGTCGTCGGCGCTTTCGTCATCATCTCGCTCGAGAACTATCTCGCACCATTCGGCCAGTGGGTGACGATCGTCACCGGCCTGATCTTCGTCGTGTGCGTGCTCGCATTTCGTCGCGGCATCGCCGGAGAGTTATCGGCGTGGCTTGCAAAGCGGCGCGGCTGAGTCGTTGAGCCCCGGCGTGTGCTTGCGCCGCCTTGTTGCGGCAGCGTTGGCGGGCCTAGCGTTGCAGGCACATGCGCAAAACCTCTCCGTGCAGGGCGCCTGTCGCGACGGCGTCGCGCACGGCGCGTGGCAGCTTGCCGCGGATGGCGGGCGTCTGCGCGCGCTCGGCGCGTTCAATCGCGGACAGAGCACCGGCTCTTTCATCTTCTGGAACGCAGCAGGCGTGCGCATCGCGCATCTGCCTTATGAGGAAGGGCAGCGCAACGGCACGCTCGCGCTCTGGTATCAGACCGCGAGTCGTGGCCGTGACGCGCAGCAACGGCTGGAAGCCGTTTACAGCGGCGGCAAGCTCAACGGGTTCATGCGGATCTGGTATCCCGACAGCCGCGTTCGTGGCGAATACGCGTTCGCAGCCGGGCAGCTGATCGCCGCCAAGGGCTGGGACGTGCGAGGCCGCGAGCTTTCCGAGGCTCAGGCGAAAGCGCAGGCGGAGAAGGACGTGCTCGCCCACGAGGCGTACTACGCAACGCTCGAAGGTATGGTTTCGCGCCATCTGCCGGTGTGCGCGAGCGTGAAGCCCGCCGCGAGCCGCTGACGCTTCCCGACGACGCCTTTGACGCGCTGCGCCAAACGCCGGAAGATGTCGTCCCTTCCCGGGCTTTGACCGGCACTTCGTTGGAGAGGCGCGCATGCCCCCGTTGATCGCAAGGCTCAGCCGCGCGGCGCTCGTCGCCTGCGCGTTGTCGTTCCCGCTTGTTTTCGCGTCGACCAGCGCGCAGGAGCTCAAGATCGCGATGGCCGCGGATGTCACCTCCGCCGACCCGCACTTCTTCAACCTGTTCCCGAACAACAACATCGCCGAACACATCTTCGACAAGCTCGTGCAGATGGACGCCGATTCACGGATGATTCCCGGCATTGCGACGTCGTGGCGCGCGCTCGACGACAAGACCTGGGAGTTCAAGCTGCGCAAAGGCATCAAGTTCCACGACGGCAGCGAGCTCACCGCGGACGACGTCGCGTTCTCGATCGATCGCGTTGCGCAGATCCCGAACAGCCCGGGGCCGTTCGTCGCGTATACGAAAGCGATCATCGCGAAGGAGATCCCCGATCCGTACACGATCCGCTTCAAGACGGCGGCGCCGCATCCGCTGATGCCGAACGACCTGTCGACGATCTACATCGTCAGCAAGAAGGTCGCGACGGGCGCCACGACCGAGGACTTCAACAGCGGCAAGGCGACGATGGGCAGCGGCCGCTACAAGTTCATCCGCTACGTCAATGGCGATCGCGTCGAGCTCGTGCGCAACGACAACTACTGGGGCGACAAGCCGGCGTTCGACAAGGTCACGTTTCGCATCGTCAAGAACGAAGCCGCCCGGGTGGCGGCGCTGCTGTCGGGCGACGTCGATGCGATCGAGCAGCCGCCGACGGCGGACCTCGCGCGGCTCAAGGGCGATCCGAAGTTCGCCGTGAGCTCGAAGATCTCGCACCGCGTCATCTACTTCAACTTCGATCACCAGTCGCGCCAGAGTCCGTTCGTCACGGCGAAGGACGGCAAGCCGCTCGACAAGAACCCGCTGCAGGACGTCCGCGTGCGGCGCGCGATCAGCAAGGCGATCAATCGTCCGGCGATCGCCGATCGCGTGATGGAAGGGCTGGCGACCCCGTCCGGTCAGCTCGTGTCGGAGAAGCTGTTCGGCCATCATCCGGGCCTCAAGGCCGAAGCCTACGATCCCGATGGCGCGAAAAAGCTGTTGGCCGAAGCAGGTTATCCGAATGGCTTCAACCTGACGATCCACGGGCCGTCGGGCCGCTATGTCAACGACGAGAAGATCGTGCAGGCGGTCGCGCAAATGCTGACGCGCGTCGGCATCAACTCGAAGGTCGAGACGGCGCCGATGGGCCCGTACTCGGGCCGCGCGAGCAAGCAGGAGTTCAGCTTCCACATGGTCGGCTGGGGCGCATCGACCGGCGAAGCAAGCTCGCCATTGCGCAGCTTGCTCGCGACGTTCAACCGCGACAAGGGGTTGGGCGCCGTCAACTGGGGCCGCTATACGAACGTCAAGGTCGACTACGTGATCGAGCAGGCGTTGCAGCAGGTCGACGACGCCAACCGCTCGCAGATGCTGCAGCAGGCGACGAAGATGGCGATGGAGGACCTGGGCATCATGCCGATCCATTTCCAATACACGATCTGGGCGACGAAGAAGGGTGTTGCGTACACGCCGCGGACGGACGAGTACACGCTCGCGTTTCAGTTCAAACCGGTCAAAGGCTAGGCAGTTATCAGGTAACGGAGGACAGGGATCAGATGCGCCGGTTACCTGATATGACCTCTGATACCTGATCCCTGGTCTCTGATGCCTGATGGCCGTCTACATCATCCGCCGCTCCCTCCAAAGCATCCTCGTCCTCGCGGCGATGTCGCTGCTCGTGTTCGTCGGCGTGTACGCCATCGGCAATCCGATCGACATCCTGATCAATCCGCAGGCCGATCAGATCGATCGCGAGCGCGCGATCGCGGCGCTTGGGCTGGACAAGCCGCTGGTCGAGCAATACGGCACATTCCTGTTCGGCGCGATCTCGGGGGATCTCGGCAAGTCGTTCGTGCATGCGACGCCGGCGCTGAAGCTCATCGTCGAGAAGATGCCGGCCACGCTCGAGCTCGCGTTCGCGGCGATGTTGATTGCGATCCTGCTCGGCATTCCGCTCGGATTGTGGGCGGGATTGAAACCGGACACGTTCGCCGGCCGCTCGATCATGGCGGGATCGATCCTCGGGTTCTCGCTGCCGACGTTCTGGGTCGGCCTGATGCTGATCATGGTGTTCTCGGTGATGCTCGGCTGGCTGCCTTCGAATGGCCGCGGGCCGACGGTCGAGCTGCTCGGCATTCCCGTGTCGTTCCTCACGGTCGAAGGCTGGCGACACCTGATCATGCCGGCGACGAATCTGGCGCTCTTCAAGCTGGCGCTGCTGATTCGCCTCACACGCGCGGGCACGCGCGAAGCGCTGCTGCAGGACTACGTCAAGTTCGCGCGCGCGAAAGGATTGCCGAACTCGCGCGTCATCGGCGTGCACGTGCTGCGCAACATCCTGATCCCGATCGTGACGGTCATCGGGCTCGAGTTCGGCTCGGTCATCGCGTTCGCGATCGTCACCGAGAGCGTGTTCGCGTGGCCCGGGATGGGCAAGCTTTTGATCGACTCGATCAACTTCCTAGACCGGCCGGTGATCGTCGCCTACCTGATGGTCATCGTCACGATCTTCATCGTGATCAACCTGCTGGTCGACTTGTTGTACTCGGTGCTCGATCCGCGCGTGCGGCTCACTGAGAGTAAAGGATAGGACGGCGAATGGCCGCGATAGGCGACGCCAATCCGTCCGCAGCGGTTGCAGTTCCGTCGACGGCCGCTTCGCGCGCCGCCGAAAGTCCGTTGCGCCGGCTCGCGTCCGATTTCGTGGCGAACCCGACGGCGGTCTTCGGGCTCGCGCTGTTCGGCATCATCCTGTTCCTCGCGCTTTTCGCGCCGCTGATCTCGCCGCAGAATCCGTACGACCTCGCGCAGCTCGACATCATGGATGCACGCGTGGAGCCGGGCTCGACGTCGCCCACCGGCGGAACGTTCTGGCTCGGCACCGATGATCAGGGCCGCGACATGCTGTCAGCGATCTTCTATGGCCTGCGCATCTCGCTTGCCGTCGGGGCGACGAGTACGGTGCTCGCGTTGTGCATCGGTCTCACGATGGGACTGGTCGCCGCGTATTTCGGCGGACGCATCGAGACGACGATCATGCGCATCGTCGACATCCAGTTGTCGTTCCCGGCGATCCTGATCGCGCTGATCCTGATCGCCGTGCTCGGCCAGGGAACGGGCAAGGTGATCGCCGCACTGGTCACGATCCAGTGGGCGTACTACGCGCGCACGGTACGCAGCGCCGCTTTGGTCGAGCGGCGCAAGGAATACATCGAAGCCGCTCGCTGCCTCGCGCTTCCGCCGGCACGCATCGTCTTCCGGCATCTGCTGCCGAACTGCCTGCCGCCGCTGATCGTCGTCGCCACGGTGCAGGTCGCGGCTGCGATCGCGCTCGAAGCCACGCTTTCGTTTCTCGGTCTCGGCCTGCCGATCACCGAGCCGTCGCTGGGCTTGCTGATTGCCAACGGCTATCAATATCTGCTGTCGGGCAAGTACTGGATCAGCTTCTTCCCCGGCGTTGCGTTGCTGTGCACGATCGTCAGCATCAACCTCGTCGCCGATCAATTGCGCGACATATTGAATCCGCGCTTGCAGAGATGACGACGGCGCCGGTCGAGGCACCGTTGCGCGATGTCGACGAAAATCTGCTGACCGTCAGCGGTCTGCGCACGCATTTCTTCACGAGGGCCGGCGTCGTCAAGGCAGTCGACGACGTTTCGCTGACGTTGAAGCGCGGCGAAGTGCTCGGGCTCGTCGGCGAATCGGGCTCCGGCAAGTCGATCACCGGCTATTCGATCATGGGTCTGGTCGATGCTCCCGGACGCATCGTCGAAGGCAGCATCCGGCTCGCGGGCCGCGAGCTGGTGGGACTGTCGGCGGAGGAGATGCGCAAGCTCCGCGGCGATCGCATCGCGATGATCTTCCAGGACCCGATGATGACGCTGAACCCGGTCCTGCGCATCGATCGGCAGATGACCGAGACGATCCTCGCGCACGAAAAGGTCAGCGAATCGGCGGCGCTTGCTCGTGCACGAGAAGCGCTCGTCGCCGTCGGCATTCCCTCGCCGGACGAGCGGCTGCGCGCGTATCCACACCAGTTTTCGGGCGGCATGCGGCAGCGCGTCGCGATCGCGATCGCACTCCTGAATCATCCGGACCTGATCATCGCCGACGAGCCGACGACGGCGCTCGACGTCACGATCCAAGGCCAGATTCTCTACGAGATGCAGAAGCTGACGCGTGAGACCGGAGCGGCGTTGATCTGGATCACGCATGACCTTTCGGTCGTCGCGGGTCTGGCCGACAAGGTCTGCGTCATGTACGCGGGGCGCATCGTCGAAGAGGGCAGCTGCTACGACGTGTTGACGTATCCGGCGCACCCGTACACGCGCGGTTTGCTCGACTCGGTGCCTTCGCGCAATCCGCGCGGTGCACGGTTGAAGCAGATTCCCGGCATGACGCCGTCGCTTCTCGCGCTGCCGGATGGCTGCGCGTTTCGCGAGCGATGCCCGCGCGCGTCGGTCGCATGCATCGAGGCACCGGCGATGCGCGACGTCGGTGGCTCGGTTGGTGACGCAGATGACAAGACCAGCAGCGCGCGCGGCGTGCGCTGCCACTATCCGCTGGTGCCGGCGATCGAGTCGGTCGCGTGATGAACGCAGCGACGCTTGCCGATGGAACGGTCGAGGCGACGTTCGCGCCGGCGACGCCGCTCGTCCAGCTGAAAGGCATTTCGAAACGCTTCGTCAAGTCGCTCGATTTCGCCGAAAAGCTCGGCAACGCGTTCGGCGCGAAGCTGCGCGAGGAGATCGTGCACGCGGTCGATCACGTGTCGCTGCGCATCGACCCCGGCGAAGTCGTGGGCCTGGTCGGCGAATCGGGTTGCGGCAAGTCGACGCTCGGTCGGCTGGCTGTCGGCCTGTTGCCCCCGTCCGCAGGCGAGCGTTACTGGCGCGGCCAGCCGCTCGCGAAGCTGTCACCCGCGAAGTTGCGCGACGTGCAATTGCGCATGCAGATGATCTTCCAGGATCCGTACGCGGCGCTTAACCCGCGGCTGCGCGTCGTTGACATCGTCGGAGAGGCGCCGGTCGTGCACGGGCTCATCAGCGCGCGGCAGAAGATCGAGTACGTCGGGCTGCAGCTCAATCGCGTCGGCCTCGACCCGACGCTGATGCGGCGCTTTCCTCATCAGTTCTCCGGCGGCCAACGCGCCCGCATCGGCATTGCGCGCGCGCTCGCCGTCAGGCCCGAGTTCCTCGTCTGCGACGAGTCGGTCGCGGCGCTCGACGTGTCGATCCAGGCGCAGGTGTTGAACCTGTTCATGGAGCTTCGCGCGGCGCTGAATCTCACTTACCTCTTCATCAGCCACGATCTCGGCGTCGTCCAGCACATCAGCGACCGCGTCGTCATCATGTATCTCGGCCGCGTCGTCGAGAGCGGCCCGACGCAGGCGCTGTTCGAAGCGCCGAACCATCCGTACACGCAGGCGCTGCTCGCCGAAATCGGCAGGGTCGAGCCGAAGAAGCGCGTGTTCGTGCCGGTCAAGGGCGAGATTCCGTCGCCGCTCGATCCACCGCCGGGTTGTCATTTTCATCCGCGCTGTCCGCACGTCATGCCGAAGTGCCGCACGACGGCGCCGCCGCTCGTCGATATCGCGCCCCGGCGCACGTCGGCGTGCTGGTTGAACGAGATTCCTGCGTGACGCTGTCCGACGTCGTGCGGCGCCACGATCCGCCGTGCGATGTGCTGGATTCGCCTCGCTCGCGAAACGTGCCCCGACGATTTCGATTACGCTCCGCCGCGGCACTCGGACAAGCGGAGGACACGCATAGCGCGACCGTGGGCTGGCGCGTTGCAGCACGGCGCAACGCTGATCGAAGCGCTTCCGCGTGGTACATCGACCCGGAAACGCAGCGCCGTTGTGGCGTTGGTGCTCGGCGTCTGTGCGATCGCCGCCGTCGTTCCGCGACGCGTGATGCTCCGGCGGCTCGGCCTAAGCGCGAACGACCATAATGGCGCGATCCGCGGATGAATATAGGCTATGCGCGTACGGGTCACGCCGCTGAAGGCGAAGGGCGTCGAGGTGCACGTGGAGGTCAGCGGGCACGCCACCATCCATGCCAACCGCGAGGCCTATTTCGTCGTCGCGGGCAACCTGATCAAGAACGCGGTCAAGTACACCGACAGGGGCGTTATCGTTGTGCGTTACCTCGGCAACAAAGCTGCAGGTGCAGGACACCGGCTGCGGCATCCCGGCAAGCGACATCCCGGAACATTTTTTCGCGCTCTACGGCGCGCGGGCGGCAGGCGAGTCTGGGCGAGAGGGTCTCGGACTGGGACTCGCCATCGCCAAGCGCATCTGCGATCACTACGGCTGGACCCTCCCCGTGCAGAGCGAGCTCGGCCACGGCACGAAGGTGAGCGTCGAATTCACTCGACCGCGGCATCTGTTCGAAGCCGGGCGTTGATGCCGCCGTGCACGGCGTTGATGGTGCTGCCCGCGACTTCACGAAGTCTTCACACAGAATTGACGAAAACTTGATCGCCGCCCCCTTACGATCCGTGCGCGATTGACGGCGCAGCGCGCGCAACTGCATCCGCGCGACCTGCGTCCTTCCCAGGGGGTGATATGGCAGACAAGGCAGCGGCGGGCAGTCCCGACGTCGGTCCGGTGCCCAAGGACTGGATCGCGGGACTGAAGGAAAACTTCAGGTTCGACGTCCTCTCCGGTTTCATCCTGTTCCTGATTGCGCTGCCGCTCAGCCTCGGTATCGCGATCGCCTCGGGCTTCCCCCCCATCGCCGGACTCATCACCGCCGCGATCGGCGGCATGCTGGGCGCGCTCATCAGCGGCTCGTACATCACGATCAACGGTCCGGCCGCGGGGCTCATCGTCATCGTATACGGCGCGGTGATAGGCCTCGGCCTCGATCCGGCGACTGGCCAGGTGGACATGGTGGCGGGCTGCCGCTACGCGCTCGCCGTCGGGGTGGTTTGCGGCGCGGTCCAGATCGCCATGGGGCTTGCCCGCATGGGCAAGCTCACGAACATGTTCCCGCTCAACGTGGTGCTCGGCATGCTCGCCGGCATCGGCATCATCATCATGGCGAAGCAGATCCACGTCGCGCTCGGCATCACGGTTTCGGGCGGCATGATCGCAACGATCGCCGCCATCCCCTCGAGCTTCATCAACATGGTGCCCCTGGTCGCGCTGATCGGCGCCGTCAGCCTCGCGATCATGATCCTGTGGCCCAAGCTCGGAAAGATCTCGCGCTTCGTGCCGGCGCCGCTCGTGGTCGTCATCGTGACCGTGCCTCTCGGGATCGCGTTCAACCTCGACAACCAGTTCCTCGTGCAGGTGCCGCTCAACTTCATGGACTCGTTCGCCGCGCCGGACTGGGGCAAGGCCGGCACTAACGTGTTCTGGAAATTCGTCATCACCTACGTCGTCGTCGCGAGCCTGGAGTCGCTGCTCACCGCCGCCGCGATGGACAAGATGGACCCCTGGAAGCGACGCTCCAACATGAACCAGGAACTGATCGGCAAGGGCGCCGCCAATTCGCTCTCGTCGTTCCTCGGCGGCTTGCCGATGATCGCGGAAGTGGTGCGCAGCTCGGCCAACATCATGAATGGCGCCCGCACGCGCTGGTCGAACTTCTTCCACGGCTTCTTCCTAGCGCTCTCGGTGGCGCTGCTGCCCGCGGTGCTCAACATGATCCCGCTCGCGGCGCTCGCCGGCATGCTGGTTTTCATCGGTTTTCGGCTCGCGCACCCCAAGGATTTCGTGCGCGCGGGCCATACCGGCAAGGAGGAGCTGCTTTACATGGTCGTCACTACCGTAGTGGTTGTCGCGGTCGACCTCCTCTGGGGCGTCGTCACCGGCCTCGTCGTCGCGCTGCTCGTGAACGCCGTGCGCGGCGTGCGCTCGCCCAAGGCGCGCGCGACGGTCGACACCAAGGGCGAAGAGGTCACGCTGCGGCTGCAGGGCGCGCACGGCTCCCTCAACTACGTGTCGATGCGCGGGCAGCTCGACGCGCTCCCGCCCGGCAAGAAGCTCACCATCGACTATAGCGGCGTCACCTACATGGACCACACGGTGCACGAGCGCTTGCATGACTTCGCCAATGAGTACGCACAGACCGGCGGCAGCGTAAAAACCGCGGGCAAGAGCGGATTGCGGGCGACGTCGCAGAGCGCGGTGTCGGCGCTGGTCAGGGCGTAGGCGAGACCGCCCGTTTAGCCGGCAGCCGCAAATGACAAGGCGTGAGCCACCGCCAACGCCAATGCCAATGCCAATGCATACGAGCGCTTCGGAACGCCTGCGGCAGAAGTTATCTGCCACGTGTGGAAGAAGCGCGCGGCGGGTGGCAGCCCGAGAAAGTGATCAGCAGCCTGATTTCGACTGCCGGCCGTTGACTCCTGCTACTCTGATGACTGTTTCCCGACCTCTGATACCTGAACAAGGAGGAACCATGCACAAGCCTCGACGCACCTTTGCGCAAGCCGTCGCGTTCTCGGTGGCCGCGCTCGTTTGCGGCGCCGCGTTCGCGCAAGCCTATCCGTCGCGTCCGATCACGTTCATCGTGCCGTGGGGCGCCGGCGGCGGCACCGACACGACGGCGCGCTACTTCGCCGCGCAGCTCGAGAAGGAGCTCGGCCAGCCGGTCAACGTCGTGAACCGCACCGGCGGCGGCGGTGTCGTGGGTCACAGCGCAATCGCGAGCGCCCCACCGGACGGCTACACGATCGGCATGATCACCGTCGAGATCTCGATGATGCACTGGCAGGGCCTGACCGAGCTCAATCCGGCGTCGTACACGCCGCTCGCGTTGGTGAACGCGGATCCAGCTGGCTTCACCGTGCGCGCCGACTCGCCGTTTAAGTCCGTCAAGGAAGTGCTCGATTTCGCGAAGGCCAATCCGGGCAAGCTCAAGGCGTCGGGGACCGGGCAGGGCGGCATCTGGCACCTCGCGCTCGCCGGTCTTCTCAACGACGCGAAGATTCCGCAATCGGCGATTCCATGGGTGCCGAGCAACGGCGCCGCGCCCGCGATGCAGGATCTCGTCGCGGGGGGTGTCGATGTCGTCACCTGCTCGCTGCCGGAAGCGCGCACGCTGATCGAGGCGGGCAAGGCCAAGCCGCTCGCGATCATGGACACGAAGCCGACGCCGTTGTTTCCGAACGTGCCCACGATGAAGGATGCAGCAGGCAGCGGATGGATCGTATCCGCATGGCGCGGCATCGCCGGTCCGAAGGGCATGCCGAAGGATGCTGAAACGAGACTCGTCACGGCGATCAAGAAAATCTGGGACAGCAAGGAGTTCAAGGATTTCGCGACGAGCAGGGGCTATGGCACGGCATGGGCGCAGCAGGCCGACTTCGCGAGCTTCATGGCGAATGGCGACAAGGAGATGGGCGTCGTGATGAAGGCGGCTGGTCTCGCGAAGTGACGGTTGCACCAGGTATCAGAGGACAGGGATCAGGGATCAGTAGCGCCGGCAGCGCGGCGCTTCTAATACCTACCTCTGATCCCTGATCCCTGGAATGAAGATCAACGACGCCATCATCGGCACGATCCTCGCCGTGCTTGGCGCGGTCGTGCTCGTCTACGTGCAACGATTCCCGACGATCCCGGGTCAGCAGTACGGGCCGGCGTTGTTTCCGGGAACGATTGCGGCCGGCCTCTTCATCTGCGGCGTCTTGCTGATCGCGAGCGGACTTAGGCATCGCGCCGAAGCTCGCTGGGTCGAGCTCGGTGCGTGGACGCGCTCGCCGCGTCATCGTCGCGCGGCGCTGGTGCTCGTGCTTGGCGTCGTCGCATACATCGCCTTCGCAGATGTCGTCGGCTTCCTGCTGCTTTCGCCGCTGCTGCTGATCGTGTGGTTCCTTGCGCTCGGCGTGCGGGTGGGGACTTCGATCATCGCCGCCATTGTGACGACACTTGCGATCTGGTACGCGTTCTACAAGCTTCTGCGCGTGCCGCTACCGTGGGGCGTTCTCACGCCCTACGCGTTCTGATCGGTATCGATGGATGCGCTCGCGCTGGCGTTCGGACTCGTCTTCAACGTTCAAACGTTGCTCGTAATCGTAGGCGCGTCATTGTTCGGGCTGTTCGTCGGCGCAGTACCCGGATTGACCGCGACGATGGCGACCGCGTTGCTGGTGCCGGTAACCTTTTTCATGCCGCCGATCCCGGCCGTCGCGGCGATCGTCACCGCAACGGCGATGGCGATCTTTTCCGGCGACATTCCGGGCGCGCTGTTGCGCATGCCGGGAACGCCGGCCTCCGCCGCCTACACCGACGAAGCGTACGCGATGACGCGCAAAGGCCAGGCGGAGATCGCGCTCGGCGCAGGGCTGGTGTTCTCGGCGATCGGCGGGCTGTTCGGCACGGCGGTGCTGATCGTGTCCGCACCGGTGCTCGCCGAGTTCGCATTGCGCTTCTCGTCGTTCGAGTACTTCTGGCTCGTGCTGCTCGGATTGTCGTGCGCGATCGTCATCACCGCCGAGCGTCCGCTGAAAGGGATGGTGTCGCTCTTGATCGGGCTGGCGATCGCGACGATCGGGCTGGGCAATCCCGCCGGCTTCCCGCGCTTCACGTTCGGGAGCACCGAATTGATGGGCGGCATCGGCATGATCCCGATGATGATCGGCATGTTCGCGATTTCCGAGATCATCCGCTACGCCGTCGACCTGTCGCCTGCGCCGCCGATCGTGATGAAGTCGATGGGCAATGTCTTCCGCGGCATGGGCGCGATCGCGATGCGCTATCCGAAGCAGATCCTGCGCGGCAGCGCGCTCGGCACGCTGATCGGCGCATTGCCGGGCGCGGGAGCGGACATCGCCGCGTGGATGGCGTATGCGGTCAGCAAGCGGACGTCGAGGGAGCCGGAGAAGTTCGGTACCGGCCATGTCGAGGGCATCGTCGAAAGCGGCGCGGCGAACAACAGCGCGCTTGCAGGCGCATGGATTCCCGCATTGGTGTTCGGCATTCCGGGCGATTCGATCACGGCGATCGTCATCGGCGTCCTCTACATGAAGAACATGAATCCGGGACCGACGCTGTTCACGGAGAATCCGCAGAACATCTACGCCGTCTATCTGCTGTTCATTCTCGCGAACCTGATCATGCTCCCGCTCGGTTGGTGGTGCATCAAGGTCGCGAAGCAGATCCTGCGTGTGCCGCGCGACGTGCTGATGCCGATCATCCTGCTGTTCTGCATCGTGGGCGCGTTCGCGATCAACAACACACCGTTCGACATCGGCGTGATGCTGGTCGCTGGTGTCGTCGCTTATGTGCTTGAGGAGAACGGCTACCCGGTCGCGCCGGCGATCCTGGGCGTCGTGCTTGGTACGATGCTCGAAGAGAACTTCGTCACGTCGATGATCAAGGCCGAAGGCGACCCCCTGGCGTTCTTCGCACGGCCGATTGCCGGCGTGCTGGGTGTCCTTACGCTCTCCGCCTGGTTCCTGCCGCCGTTGATTCGGCGGCTACGGCCGCGAGCCGTCTGATTGAACGACGTCCCGCGGCGTCGCGAGCGCCGTGGGACGGTATAATCGACAGGTTTCACTTGGGGTCGGCGGCGTGCCGCCGCGAGCTCCTGGCGCAAGCGCAAATCGTTGAAATTGGTCGGGCCATGCGGGCAAAGCTCGTCGTCGGCAACTGGAAAATGAACGGTGGATTCGAAGCCAACGCAGCGCTGCTCGACACCCTGGCGGAGGGTTGGAATGTCGATCCGGCGAAGCGCGGACTTGCGGTCTGCGTGCCGCATCCATATCTCGCTCAGGCGCGCGATCGGCTGAACGCGACGTCGGTTGCGTGGGGCGCGCAGGATGTGAGCCCGCACCGCGCCGGCGCTTACACCGGCGATGTTTCGGCGCAGATGGTTGCGGAGTTCGGGTGCCGTTATGCGATCGTCGGCCATTCGGAGCGGCGCGCGCAGCACGGCGAGAGCGATGCGTTGGTCGCGAGCAAGGCGCGAGCGGTGCTCGACGCCGGAATGACGCCGATCGTTTGCGTCGGCGAGACGCTCGCGGAGCGAGATGCAGCACTGACTGAAACGGTCGTCGGGCGCCAGATCGACGAAGTGATCGAGCGACTCGGCACCGCGACCGCGAAAACCGTCGTTGCTTACGAACCGGTATGGGCGATCGGGACCGGTCGAACGGCTACCCCGGAACAGGCGCAGGAAGTGCACGCGCTGCTGCGCAGCCGGCTTTCTGCGGCCGGCGCGGAAGACATCACGTTGCTCTATGGCGGCAGCGTGAAGGGAGCGAATGCGGCCGACTTGTTCGCGATGCCCGACGTCGACGGAGGTTTGGTCGGGGGTGCATCGCTTTCGGCTGACGAGTTTCTGGCGATCGGCTTGGCCTAACAGCTGTCGGGTTCAGCCATCAGGAAATAGGACGAATCATGGCGTTGATGGAATCGGTTCTGCTGGTGCTCCATGTGTTGGTGGCGATCGGCATTTGTGCGCTGGTGCTGCTGCAGCACGGCAAGGGTGCCGACATGGGTGCGGCGTTCGGCAGCGGCTCGTCGGGCAGCCTGTTCGGTTCGGCGGGATCAGCGAACTTCCTTTCGCGCTCGACCGCGGTGCTGGCGACCGTGTTCTTCGTCTCGAGCCTCGCGCTGACTTATTTCGGCGCAGTCCGATCGACACCGGTCGGCGTCGAGAAGAGCATCATGGATACGCAAGCGCCGAAATCGGATGTGCCGGCTGTGCCCTCGACGCCAGGCAACGCGCCGCCGCCGGCGGCGCCGTCGGGGAGCGGGAAGGCTCAGGAGGTACCGAAGTAGCAGGATCAGGCATCAAGTGCCAAGGATCATGGCGCGGCGCTTCTGATCCCTGATACCTGACATGCCCACGTGGTGAAATTGGTAGACACGCTGTCTTGAGGGGGCAGTGGCGAAAGCCGTGGGAGTTCGAGTCTCCCCGTGGGCACCATGTTCAGGAATCAGCAATCAGGCATCAGCATCAGAGCATCGTCGCTGGTCCACGAATCTCCAATCACTCATGCATCGCATCCGCGTTCTGACCCCTGATAGCTGATACCTGATGCCTGAATACTTCCCCATTCTCATGTTCATCCTCGTCGGTCTCGCGATGGGCGGGGTGATGCTCGGCGTCGGCAAGCTGGTCGCGCCGAACCGGCCGGACGCGGAGAAGCTCTCGCCGTACGAATGCGGCTTCGAGGCGTTCGAGGACGCGCGCATGAAGTTCGACGTGCGCTATTACCTCGTCGCGATCCTGTTCATCCTGTTCGACCTCGAGATCGCGTTTCTCTTCCCGTGGGCGGTCGTGCTGCCGGAGATCGGTTTCTTCGGCTTCGCGGCGATGATGATCTTCCTTGTCATCCTGACGATCGGCTTCATCTACGAATGGAAGAAGGGCGCGCTCGAGTGGGAGTAGCGACCGATACGGAGACCGCGTAGGTACGCAGCAATGGCGATCGAAGGCGTCCTGGAGAAGGGCTTCGTCACGACGACGCTCGACAGCGTGATCAACTGGGCGCGCAATGGCTCGATGTGGCCAATGACGTTCGGGCTCGCGTGCTGCGCGGTTGAAATGATGCATGCCGGTGCCGCGCGCTACGACCTCGACCGCTTCGGCGTCGTGTTCCGACCGAGCCCGCGGCAGTCGGACGTGATGATCGTCGCCGGCACGCTGTGCAACAAGATGGCGCCCGCACTGCGCAAGGTCTACGACCAGATGGCCGAGCCGCGCTGGGTCATCTCGATGGGAACCTGCGCGAACGGCGGCGGCTACTACCACTATTCATACTCGGTCGTGCGCGGCTGCGACCGCATCGTGCCGGTCGACATCTACGTGCCCGGCTGCCCGCCGGCCGCCGAAGCGTTGCTCTACGGCATCCTGCAGCTCCAGAACAAGATCTGGCGCACGAACACGATCGCCCGCTGATGGCCACGTCGATGGACGCGCTTGCGCAAGCCGTGACCGCGTCGCTCGGCGAACGCGTCGAGCTGATTGTGAGCCACGACGAATTGACGCTGATCGTCAAGCCGCCCGCGCTTCTCGACGTGATGAAGACGTTGCGCGACGATCGCACGCTCGCGTTCGGGATGCTGATCGATGCCTGCGGCGTCGATTACGCGACGTACGCGAACCAGGCTTGGGAAGGTCCGCGGTTCGCCTGCGTCTACCACCTTCTTTCGCTACCGCACAACTGGCGCGTGCGCGTGCGCAGTTTTGCGCAAGATGACGACTTCCCCGTGCTGCCGTCGGTCATCGAACTGTGGCCGGCGGTCAACTGGTTCGAGCGCGAAGCCTTCGACCTCTACGGCCTCGTGTTCGAGGGCCACCCCGATCTGCGGCGCCTGCTGACCGACTACGGATTCGTCGGCCACCCGTTCCGCAAGGACTTTCCGCTGTCCGGCCATGTCGAGATGCGCTACGACCCCGAGCAGAGGCGCGTCGTCTATCAGCCGGTCACGATCGAGCCGCGCGAGGTCGTGCCGCGGGTGGTGCGGGAGGAAAAGTACGGGGATGTGAGTCAGCGCGATGAAGCGGTCAAGCCGTGAGCGTTCTCCGTGGCTGAAATTCGCAACTACACGATGAATTTCGGGCCGCAGCATCCTGCGGCCCACGGCGTGCTGCGCCTCGTGCTCGAGCTCGACGGCGAGGTCATCGAGCGCGCGGATCCGCACATCGGCCTCTTGCATCGCGCCACCGAGAAGCTGGCCGAGCACAAGACGTTCATCCAGGCGCTGCCGTACATGGACCGCCTCGATTACGTCTCGATGATGTGCAATGAGCACGCGTACTGTCTCGCCATCGAGAAGCTGCTCGGACTCGACGTGCCGATCCGCGCGCAGTACATCCGGGTGATGTTCGACGAGCTGACGCGCCTTATGAATCACTTGATGTGGCTCGGCGCGCACTCGCTCGACGTCGGCGCGATGACGACGTTCCTTTACGCGTTTCGCGAGCGCGAGGATCTGTTCGACATGTACGAAGCGGTGTCCGGTGCGCGCATGCATGCCGCGTACTACCGTCCGGGCGGCGTCTACCGTGACCTGCCGGATCGCATGCCGCAGTACCAGAAGTCGAGCGTGCGCAGCGACCGCGAGGTCAACGAGCGGAACGAAAATCGGCAAGGGTCGCTGCTCGACTTCATCGACGATTTCACGCGGCGCTTTCCGGCTTATGTCGACGATTACGAGACGCTCCTTACCGACAACCGCATCTGGAAGCAGCGGACGGTCAACATCGGCGTCGTCAGTCCCGAGCGGGCGATCGCACTCGGCTTCACCGGGCCGATGCTGCGCGGCTCCGGCGTGCCGTGGGACCTGCGGCGCAAGCAGCCGTACGAAGTCTACGACCACATCGAATTCGAGATCCCGGTCGGCGTCAACGGCGATTGCTACGACCGCTACCTGGTTCGCATCGAGGAGATGCGGCAATCGAACCAGATCGTGAAGCAGTGCTCGGCGTGGTTGCGCGCGAATCCGGGGCCGGTCATTGTCGACAATCACAAGGTCGCGCCGCCGTCGCGCGAGTCCATGAAGACCAACATGGAAGAGCTGATCCACCACTTCAAGCTCTTTACCGAGGGGATGCACGTGCCGCCCGGCGAGGTCTACGCCGCCATCGAGCACCCGAAGGGCGAGTTCGGCGTCTACATGATCGCTGACGGCGCGAACAAGCCGTACCGCGTCAAGCTGCGCGCACCCGACTTCGTGCATCTGTCGGCGCTCGACGAGATGTCGCGCGGGCACATGATCGCCGACGTCGTCGCGATCATCGGCACGCAGGACATCGTGTTCGGGAGCGTGGATCGGTGAACAACGTCGTCAATCTCGCGGATGTCGAGCTCGCGTTCGAAGAGAAAGGGGATCGCTTTGCATCGCGCGACGCGCGGCTCGCGTCCTCCACGCGGTTCGGGCCGGAGGTCTGCGAATACGCCGATTCGGACAACGTCCTGGCCTACGCCGGCCATGGCGAAAGTCCGTCGCATGCGACGAAGGTGGGTATCGTGCATCGCTCTGCGGACGTCGATTACCGGGACGGCGAGGCATGATCGTGCCGATGCTTTCGGACCATTCTCGCGCGCGCATCGATCGCGAGATCGCCAAGTATCCGGCCAACCAGCGACAGTCGGCCGTGATGTCGGCGCTCGCGATTGCGCAGGACGAGCGCGGTTGGCTGTCGACGGAAACGATGGACGAGGTCGCGCGCTATCTCGGCATGCCGCCCGTGCAGGTCTACGAAGTCGCGACGTTCTATGCGATGTACAACACGGAGCCGCTCGGTCGCTTCAAGCTCACGATCTGCACCAATCTGCCGTGCGCGTTGCAGGGTGCATCCGATGCCGCGGAGCATTTGAAGCGCCGGCTCGGCGTCGCGTTCAACGCCACGACAGCCGACGGCGTCTTCACGCTGAAGGAAGGCGAGTGTTTCGGCGCGTGCGGCGATGCGCCGGTCGTGCTGGTCAACAACAAGCGCATGTGCGTGAAGATGGTTCCAGCCGCGCTCGATGACCTTCTCGCCGAGCTGACGGAGTTGCCGGCGTCAGGACATCCACAATGAACGCGCCCTCCGAGTTCATCGACTACGGGCCGGACGCGGTGCTGATGGCGGGGTTGAACGGCCGCAACTGGCGCCTCGCCGATTATGTGAAGCGTGGCGGTTACGAGGCGTTCCGCAAGATTCTGGCGGAGAAGACGCCGCCGGACCAAGTCGTCGCCGAGGTCAAGAAGAGCGCGTTGCGCGGTCGCGGTGGTGCGGGGTTTCCGACGGGCCTCAAATGGAGCTTCATGCCAAAGCAGTTCGCCGGCGACAAGTACGTCGTCTGCAACTCTGACGAAGGCGAGCCTGGCACGTTCAAGGATCGGGATCTGCTGCGCTACAACCCGCATTCGGTCATCGAGGGCATGGCGATTGCCGGCTACGCGATGGGTTGCACGCGCGGCTACAACTACATCCACGGCGAGATCTGGGACGTGTACGAGCGCTGCGAGGAAGCGTTGAAGGAAGCTTACGACGTCGGCGTGCTGGGCGCGAACATCCTCGGTTCCGGCTTCAGCTTCGACCTCTTCAATCATCACGGCTACGGCGCGTATATCTGCGGCGAGGAGACGGCGCTTCTCGAGTCGCTCGAAGGAAAGAAGGGGCTGCCGAGGTTCAAGCCGCCATTCCCGGCGAGCTACGGCCTTTACGGCAAGCCGACGACGATCAATAACACCGAGACGTTTGCGGCGGTGCCGTGGATCATCCGCAATGGAGGTGACTGGTTCCTGAATCTCGGCCGGCCGAACAACGGCGGCACCAAGATCTTCTCGGTGTCCGGTGACGTCGCGCGTCCGGGAAATTTGGAAGTGAAACTGGGTACGCCGTTCGCGACGCTGCTCGATCTGGCCGGCGGCATGCGTGACGGTCGCAAGATCAAGGCCGTCATTCCCGGCGGATCATCGATGCCTGTCCTGCCCGGCGACGTGATGATGGCCACCGACATGGACTACGACTCGATCGCGAAGGCCGGATCGATGCTCGGATCGGGGGCCGTCATCGTCATGGACGAGACGCGTTGCATGGTGAAGTCGTTGCTGCGCCTTGCCTATTTCTACTTCGAGGAATCGTGCGGCCAATGCACGCCGTGCCGCGAAGGCACCGGCTGGCTGTGGCGGATCATCGATCGTATCGAGAATGGCAAGGGTCGTCCCGACGATCTCGACCTGTTGAACTCGCTCGCGGACAACATCCAAGGCCGCACGATCTGCGCGCTCGGCGACGCAGCCGCGATGCCGGTTCGCGCGTTCATCAAGCACTATCGCGCCGAGTTCGAGCATCACATCGAGCACAAGCGGTGCGTTGTGCCGCCGTACGTATGAGCAACGCCGGGCCG
This sequence comes from Casimicrobiaceae bacterium, assembly GCA_035536655.1. GTDB lineage: Bacteria > Pseudomonadota > Gammaproteobacteria > Burkholderiales > Casimicrobiaceae > VBCG01. The sequence goes on along the minus strand of DATLNR010000049.1, from coordinate 41,735 downwards.
CCCCAAGGTGCTGATCGCGCTCCCTCGGGGGGCAGCGCAGCGGTGTTTCTTGCCGCAAGAGTAGGGGCACAGCGATGAGCTCTGTTCCGGAAAAGCCGCCGCTCAACGTCGAGGTCGACGGCAAGATCGTGCAGGTGCCGCACGGCAGCACGATCATGGACGCGACGAACAAGCTCGGCGTGTACGTCCCGCACTTCTGCTATCACAAGAAGTTGACGATCGCGGCGAACTGCCGCATGTGCCTCGTGCACGTCGAGAAGGCGCCGAAGCCGTTGCCCGCATGCGCGACGCCGGCGACCGAAGGCATGAAGGTGTGGACGCACAGCGAGCTCGCCGTCGACGCGCAAAAGGGCGTGATGGAGTTCCTGCTGATCAACCATCCGCTCGACTGTCCGATCTGCGACCAGGGTGGCGAATGCCAGCTGCAGGACCTTGCCGTCGGCTACGGCAAATCGATGTCGCGCTACGACGAGCCGAAGCGCGTCGTGTTCCAGAAGAACCTGGGCCCGCTGATCGCCGCATACGAGATGACGCGCTGCATCCACTGCACGCGCTGCGTGCGCTTCGGTCAAGAGATTGCCGGACTCATGGAGCTCGGCATGGCCGGGCGCGGGGAGCACGCGGAGATCGTGTCGTTCGTCGGCGATACCGTCGACTCGGAGCTTTCCGGCAACATGATCGACCTGTGCCCGGTCGGTGCGTTGACGTCAAAGCCGTTCCGCTATTCGGCGCGCACGTGGGAGCTGTCGCGACGCAAGTCGGTTGCGCCACACGACTCGCTCGGCAGCAACGTGATCGTGCAGGTGAAGGGCAACGACGTGAAGCGCGTGCTGCCGCTCGAGAACGAGTCGGTCAACGAGTGCTGGCTCTCGGACAAGGACCGCTTCAGCTATGAGGCGCTCGATTCGAGCGAGCGGCTGACCGTACCGATGATCAACGAGGGCGGCACGTGGCGCGAAGTCGATTGGCAGACTGCGCTCGAGCGGGTCGCGTCCGGGCTCAAGGATATTGTCGCGCGGCACAGCGCTGATGCCGTTGGCGCGCTGGTCTCACCGCATGCGACGCTCGAGGAGCTCGCGCTCGCGGCGCGGGTCGTGCGTGGTCTCGGCTCCGACAACATCGACTATCGCCTGCGTCGTACCGACTTCGAATCCGTACGACACGGTGCACGCTGGCTTGGGTTCCCGATTGCGGACATCGGCCGCTTCGATCGCGTGCTCGTCGTCGGAAGCTTCCTGCGCAACGACGCGCCGCTCCTCGCGCAGCGATTGCGCCAAGCCGCGAAGAAGAAGACGCGCGTCGCAAAGTTGCACGCCGTCGACGACGAGTGGCTGATGCCGGTCGCGGCCAAGGCGATCGTCGCGCCGTCTCTGCTGCCGCGAACGCTTGCTTCGATTGTTGTCGCGACGGCGAAACGCGCCGGCAAGGCGATTCCGCCCGGGCTCGACGAAGCATCGCACGAAGCGTCGGAAGCGGTCGAGGCGATCGCGACCGAGTTGCTGTCCGGTGAGCGCCGGGCGATCCTGCTCGGCAATCTCGCGGAGCAGCACGAGTCTGCGACGCAGCTTCACGCGCTCGCGCAGGCGCTCGCCGAGCTGACCGGCGCGACGCTGGGTTTCCTGCGCGACGCCGCGAACAGCGTCGGCGCCGATCTGGTCGATGCGAAGCCGATCGAACGCGGGCTGGATGCCCGGGCGATGATCGCTGACGGGCGACGCGCTTACCTGCTGCTCCACGCCGAAGCGGAGTTCGACTTCGCAAACCCGGTCGCAGCGCGCTCTGCGCTCGAACGCGCTGAGCTTGTCGTCGCAATGACGCCGTTTCGTCACGGCACCGCGTACGCCGATGTGTTGCTTCCGATCGCGCCCTTCACCGAGACGTCGGGCACGTTCGTCAACTGCGAAGGCCGGGCGCAGAGCTTTCGTGCCGTCGTGCTGCCGCGCGGCCAGACGCGTCCCGGTTGGAAAGTGCTGCGCGTTCTCGGGTCTATGCTGGGATTGCCCGCGTTCGGCTTCGACACTGTCGAAGCGGTGCGACAGGCCGTGATGCCCGACGACATTGCGGCGAAGCTCGACAACCGCACGTCGGCGTCGATAACGGCACCGTCGCGTCGCGCTGCGCCAGTCGAGCGCGTCGCCGACGTGCCGATCTACTTTGCCGATCCGCTCGTGCGACGCGCCTACTCGCTGCAGCAGACGAAGAGCGCTCGTCCGCCGCGTGCGCGCGTGCATCGCAGCCTGTTCGATCAACTCGGCCTCTCGGGTGACGCGCAGATTCGCGTGCGTCAGGGCCGCGGCGAAGCGGTCGTCGCGGCGGTCATCGATCCATCGGTCCCACCGGGCGTGCTGGCGCTGTCGGCCGCGCATCCGTCGACGTGCTCGCTCGATGGCTTGTCAGGTGCAGTGAGCGTGGAGCGCGCGTGATCGACTCGATGCTCGCACCGGTGCAAGACGCGCTCGGCCCCGCCTGGTTGCCGGTATGGACGGTGTTCAAGATCGTCCTGATCGCCGTTCCACTGATTCTCGCCGTTGCGTACCTGACTTATTGGGAACGCAAGGTCATCGGCTGGATCCAGGTGCGCATCGGGCCGAACCGCGTCGGACCGATGGGCCTGCTGCAACCGTTCGCCGACGTGATCAAGATGCTGTTCAAGGAGATCATCGTCCCGTCGGGCAGCAACCGGTGGCTGTTCCACATCGCGCCGATGCTCGCACTCGCACCCGCGCTGGCCGCGTGGGCGGTCGTGCCGTTCACCGACACGCTGGTGCTTGCGAACATCAACGCGGGCCTGCTCTACATCCTCGCGATGACGTCGGTCGGCGTGTACGGGATCATCCTCGCCGGCTGGGCATCGAATTCGAAGTACGCGTTTCTCGGTTGCCTGCGCTCGGCCGCGCAGATCGTGAGCTACGAGATCGCGATGGGATTCGCGCTCGTCGGTGTGTTGATGGTCGCCAACTCGCTCAATCTGCGCGAGATCGTGCTGGGGCAGGAGGGCGGCGCAGCGCAGTGGTACATCTGGCCGCTATTCCCGCTGTTCCTCGTCTACCTGATCTCCGGCATCGCTGAAACGAATCGACATCCGTTCGACGTCGCCGAAGGTGAATCGGAGATCGTTGCCGGCTTCCACGTCGAGTACTCCGGCATCACGTTCGCGCTGTTCTTCCTCGCCGAGTACATGAACATGATCCTCGTGTCGGTGCTGACCGCGGTCATGTTCCTCGGCGGCTGGCTCGCGCCGTGGCCCGGATTGAACGATGTGACCTTCCCCGAAGGCCTCCCGCTCGTAGGGGGCATGGCGCCGCTCGGTGACGGTCTGTTGTGGATCTGCGCGAAGATCGTCGCGATCCTGCTCGTGTTCCTGTGGATTCGCGCGACGTTTCCGCGCTATCGCTACGACCAGATCATGCGGCTCGGCTGGAAAGTCTTCATTCCGATCACGCTGGTGTGGATCGCTTTCCTCGGCGTCATGATGCAGACGCGGTGGGCTTATCTTTTCCATTGACATGGACCCGCACTCTCGCGCCACGCCCGGCGCAACTGATCGAATGCTGACCCGCGTCCGCGAATTCTTCTCGACGTTCCTGCTCTGGGAACTGCTCAAGGGCATGGCGCTCACCGGACGTCACATGTTCGCGCGCAAGGTCACCGTGCAGTTTCCCGAGGAGAAGACGCCGTACAGCCCGCGCTTCCGCGGCCTGCATGCGTTGCGTCGCTATCCGAACGGCGAGGAGCGCTGCATCGCCTGCAAGCTCTGCGAAGCCGTGTGTCCGGCGCTTGCGATCACGATCGAGTCGGAGCAGCGCGAGGACGGTTCCCGGCGGACGACGCGCTATGACATCGACCTAACCAAGTGCATCTTCTGCGGCTTCTGCGAGGAGAGCTGCCCCGTCGACTCGATCGTCGAGACGCGCATCCTCGAGTATCACGGCGAAAAGCGGGGCGACCTCGTCTACACGAAGGACATGCTGCTCGCGATCGGCGATCGATACGAAGCGCAGATCGCGGCGGATCGTGCGGTGGACGCGAAGTACCGTTAATCGATCGACACCGACGCCTTGAACTTCGCCGCCGCCCTCTTCTGGGTTTTCGCCGTGATCATGGTCTTCGCGGCGCTTCGTGTCATCACGGCGCGCAACGCGGTGCACGCGGCGCTGTGGCTCGTGCTGAGCTTCTTCACCGCCGCCGCGATCTGGCTCCTGTTGCATGCGGAGTTCCTGGCGATCGCGCTCGTGCTGGTCTACGTCGGCGCCGTGATGGTGCTGTTCCTGTTCGTCCTGATGATGCTCGACGTCAACTTCGACGCGCTGCGCACGCACTTCGCGAGCTATCTGCCGGTGGGAGCGACCGTCGGGGCGCTGGTCACCTTCCAGATGGTGCTGCTGCTGGTCAACGCCACGCGCAACGCGCAAGCGGCACCCCCGCCTTCGACCGTCGACAACACGCGCGCACTCGGACGGCTGCTCTACATCGACTACGTGTATCCGTTCGAAATCGCCGGCGTTGTCCTGCTCGTGGCGATCGTCGCCGCAATCGCGCTGACGGTCCGTCGCCGCAAGGAAACGAAGTACCAGGATCCGGCGCAACAGGTGAAGGTCCGCCGCGCGGACCGTATCCGGCTCGTCGACCTGCCGGTCGAAAAGCGCCAATGAAACGACCCGCACGCTCGCGTCAGTGGCCATCAACTTCGCTGCTCCCCGAGGGGCGCAGTCAGTGGCCTGGGGCGGCCCGGCGCCACTGACAAGGTCGTGATGACTCCCTATTTCGACCCGACGCTTACGCACTATCTCGTGCTTGGCGCGATCATGTTCGCGATCTCGGTCGTCGGCATCTTCCTGAACCGAAGGAACGTGATCATCCTCCTGATGGCGATCGAGCTGATGCTGCTCGCGGTGAACCTCAACTTCATCGCGTTCTCGCATTACCTCGGCGACATGGCCGGCCAGATCTTCGTCTTCTTCATCCTGACGGTGGCGGCCGCGGAGTCGGCGATCGGTCTCGCGATCCTCGTGCTCTTGTTCCGCAACGTCGGCTCGATCGACGTCGAGGATCTGGGCAAGCTGCGCGGGTAGCCGTGGATAGGCAAACGCTCTACTTGCTCGTTCCGCTGGCGCCGCTTGCGGCTTCGATCGTCGTCGGCTTGTTCGGCGCGCAGCTCGGACGCGCCATCTCGCACTGGCTTTGCATCCTCGGCGTCGCGGCGTCGTTCGTCGCCTCGATCTTCATCTGGCAGGATGTGCAGGCCGGCAACGCATTCAACGCCAACGTCTACACGTGGGCGCAAATCGGCGATCTCGCGCTCTCGATCGGCTTTCTGCTCGACCCGCTGACGACGACGATGATGCTCGTCGTCACGTTTGTGTCGCTGATGGTGCACATCTACACGATCGGCTACATGGCCGATGACCCCGGCTACACGCGATTCTTCAGCTACATCTCGCTCTTCACGTTCTCGATGCTCATGCTGGTCATGAGCAACAACTTCCTGCAGCTGTTCTTCGGCTGGGAAGCGGTCGGCCTCGTCAGCTATCTGCTGATCGGCTTTTGGTACACGCGGCCGACGGCGATCTACGCGAACCTCAAAGCGTTCCTGGTCAATCGCGTCGGCGACTTCGGCTTCATCCTCGGCATTGGGCTCGTGCTGGCGTACTTCGGAACGCTGGACTACGCTCAAGTGTTCGCGCGTGCGCCCGAGCTGGCCGCCACGACGATGAACCACCTCGGCTTCCCGGCCTGGTCGCTGCTGAGCGTGATCTGCATCTGCTTGTTCATCGGTGCAATGGGCAAGAGCGCTCAGGTGCCGCTGCACGTCTGGTTGCCGGATTCGATGGAGGGTCCGACGCCAATCTCGGCGCTGATCCACGCGGCGACGATGGTGACGGCGGGCATCTTCATGGTCGCCCGGATGAGCCCGTTGTTCGAGCTGTCAGAGACGGCGCTGACGTTCGTCACGGTGATCGGCGCGACGACGGCGCTGTTCATGGCGTTCCTCGGCATCGTCCAGAACGACATCAAGCGCGTCGTTGCTTATTCGACGCTCTCCCAGCTTGGTTACATGACGGTGGCGCTCGGCGTCTCGGCGTACTCGGCCGCGATCTTCCACCTCATGACGCACGCGTTCTTCAAGGCGCTGCTGTTCCTCGGCGCCGGGTCGGTGATCATCGCGTTGCATCACGAACAGGACTTGCGCCGGATGGGCGGCCTGCGCCGTTACCTGCCGATTACCTGGGTCACCGCATGGATCGGATCGCTCGCGCTGGCGGGCATTCCGCCGTTTGCAGGATTTTTCTCGAAGGACGCGATCATCGAAGCGACGCACTTGTCGACGATTCCCGGTAGCGGTTATGCGTATTTCGCCGTGCTGACCGGCGTCGCCATCACGGCGTTCTACTCGTTCCGCATGCTGTTCCTCGCGTTTCATGGCAAGCCGCGCTGGACCGAGCCGATTCCGCATGCGCAAGACGCCGCGGATCACCACGACGTGTCGCACGACGCCGGCCACGAGCCCGACGAACATCATCACGCGATCGACGCCAACCATCCGCCGAAGGAGAGCCCGTGGGTCGTGACGGTCCCGCTCGTTCTGCTCGCCATCCCGTCGATCTATGCCGGCTGGGTGCACATTGCGCCGATGCTATTCGGCGGCTACTTCCGCGAGTCGATCGAGGTCGCGCCCGCGCACGACGTGCTGGCGAAGCTTGGTGCCGATTGGCACGGCCCGCTCGCGTTCGTGCTGCATGGATTCGTTACGCCGACGTTCTGGCTGGCCGTCGCGGGTATCGCGGCGGCCTGGTACTTCTATCTCGTCAATCCGGCCCTGCCCGGCCGGGTTGCCGCAAAGGCTCGGGGGCTCTACACGCTGCTCGACAACAAGTACTACTTCGACCGCTTCAACGAAGTCTTCTTCGGCGCCGGCGCGCGCAGGCTCGGCGGCGTCTTGAGCGACGTCGGTGACCGCCAAGTCATCGACGGGTTCTTCGTCAACGGCACGGCGCGGGCCATCGGCTGGTCGTCGGCGCTCTTGCGTCACATCCAGTCCGGCTACGTCTATCACTACGCGTTCACGATGATCGTCGGCGTCTTCGCGCTGCTCGCCTGGTGGACTAGGTGACGCCTTACCTGTCGCTCGCGATCTGGGTGCCGATCGTCGCCGGTCTGGCGGTCCTCGCGGTGAACCGTGATCGCGATGCCGACGCGGCGCGCTGGATCGCGCTGGCCGGCTCCCTCGCCGGATTCGTCGTGACGCTGCCGCTCTTCTTCCACTTCGACGCCTCGATGTCGGGCATGCAGTTCGTCGAGCGACGCGAATGGATCCCGCGCTTCGACATCTGGTACTACCTGGGCGTCGACGGCATCTCGGTCTTGTTCGTGATCCTGAACGCGTTCACGACGGTCCTGGTTGTCTGGTCCGCGTGGGAAGTGATCCGGTCGCGCGTCGCGCAGTACATGGCCGCGTTCCTGATCATGTCGGGACTGATCAACGGCGCATTCTCGTCGCTCGACGCGATCCTGTTCTACGTGTTCTTCGAGGCGATGCTGATCCCGATGTACCTGATCATCGGAATCTGGGGCGGGCCGAACCGCGTCTACGCCGCGGTCAAGTTCTTCCTCTACACATTGATCGGGTCACTCCTGATGCTCGTCGCGCTGATCTATCTGTACGGCGCGTCCGAGACGTTCGCGTTCCTCGACTGGTACGTTCTGCCGCTTTCGCTCGACGTGCAGGTGCTGCTGTTCGTCGCGTTCTTCCTCGCGTTCGCGGTCAAGGTGCCGATGTGGCCGGTGCACACGTGGCTCCCCGATGCGCACGTCGAGGCGCCGACCGGGGGCTCCGTCGTGCTCGCCGCCATCACGCTGAAGATCGGCGCGTACGGTTTCGTTCGCTTCATCCTGCCGATCCTGCCCGATGCGTCGCGCTACCTGTCGACGTTCGTCATCGTGCTGTCGCTGATCGCCGTCGTCTACATCGGCTTCGTGGCGCTCGTGCAGGCCGACATGAAAAAGCTGATCGCGTACTCGTCGATCTCGCATATGGGTTTCGTCACCCTCGGCTTCTTCCTGTTCCATCCAACCGGGATGATCGGCGGCCTCGCGCAGATGTTGTCGCACGGGTTCGTTTCCGCCGCGATGTTCCTTTGCGTCGGCGTCATGTACGACCGTGTTCACAGCCGCCAGATCGCCGACTACGGCGGCGTCGTCAACACGATGCCGAAGTTCGCCGCGTTCATGATGCTGTTCGCGATGGCCAACGCAGGGCTTCCGGCGACGTCCGGCTTCGTGGGCGAGTTTCTCGTGATCCTCGCCGCCGTCGAGGTCAACATCTGGCTCGCGATCCTCGCCGCCACGACGCTTGTCCTGGGCGCCGCGTATACGCTGTGGATGTACAAGCGCGTCATCTTCGGCGGCATCGCGAACGACAACGTGCGCACGCTCACCGACCTTTCGTCGCGTGAGTTCTGGCTGCTCGCAACGGTCGCCGCCGCCGTGCTCGCGATGGGAATCTGGCCGAAGCCGTTCACCGACGTGATGAACCAGTCGGTCGTCGACCTGTTGACGCACGTCGGCCGGAGCAAGCTGTGACACCGAACCTCGCACCGGTGATGCCGGAGATTGTGCTGCTTTGCGCCGCCTGCGCGGTGCTGGTCATCGACCTGATGCTGCCCGACGAGAAGCGTCACGTGAGTTATTGGCTCACGCAGTTGAGCCTTCTTGGAACCGCGTGGCTCGTGCTGTCGACCGCCAGCGCGACGACGACGAAGACGTTCGGCAACATGGTCGTCGACGATATGGTCGCCGACCTGCTCAAGCTCTTCTCTCTGGTTGCGGTTTCGCTGAGCTTGTTCTACGGCAGGCAGTACCTCGTCCAGCGCAATCTGTTTCGCGGCGAATTGTTCGTGCTGATGATGTTCGCCGCGCTCGGCATGATGGTGATGGTCGCAGCGAACAGCTTCCTCACGCTCTATCTCGGTCTCGAGCTGATGTCTTTGTCGACCTACGCCCTGGTCGCGTTGCACCGCGACGAAAGCGCGCCCGCCGAGGCGGCGATGAAGTACTTCGTGCTTGGCGCGATGGCCTCGGGCCTCTTCCTCTACGGCGTGTCGATGATCTACGGCGCGACCGGCTCGCTCGACGTCGACGCGGTCATGCAGACGACCCTCGCCGGCGCCGGCAATCGAACGCTGCTCGTCTTCGGGCTCGTGTTCGCGCTGTCGGGCATTGCGTTCAAGCTCGGCGTCGTGCCGTACCACATGTGGATCCCCGACGTGTATCACGGTGCTCCGACGCCGATCACGCTGCTGATCGGCACCGCGACGAAGCTCGCCGCGTTCGGGCTGACGCTCCGCGTTCTGGCGGGCGCTTTGGCCGGTGTCGAGTTCGACTGGCAGGGCATGCTGATCGTGCTGTCGCTCCTGTCGATGGTCATCGGCAACGTCATCGCGATCGCGCAGACCAACATGAAGCGCATGCTGGCCTACTCGACGATCGCCAATATGGGCTACATGCTGATGGGCTTCCTGGCGGCGGACCTCGAGGGGCTTTCCGCGGCGCTGTTCTATGCGATTACCTATGTGCTGACGAGCCTGGTGGCGTTCGGCGTCATCCTGCTATTGACGCGCGAAGGCTTCGAAGCCGACAAGCTCGACGACTTCAAGGGGTTGAACCAGCGATCGCCATGGTGGGCGTTCATCATGCTGTTGACGATGTTCTCGCTAGCCGGCATTCCTCCCACCGTCGGCTTCTATGCGAAGTTCACCGTGATTGCGGCCGCGGTCAACGCCCAGTTCGTCTGGCTCGCCGTCGCCGCCGTCCTGACGTCGGTGATCGGCGCGTTCTACTATCTGCGTATCGTCAAGCTGATGTACTTCGACGATCCGGTCGACGGCTCACCGATCGAGGCGCCCGGCGACGCCCGTGCGTTGCTGTCGGTGAACGGGCTATCGCTATTGGTGCTGGGCATTTTGCCGCAGCAATTGATGGGCCTTTGCGTCCTCGCGCTGACGCAGTCGCATTTTCTCTAGGCTAGCGAACCGTGGCTGCTCCTCGCGTCGGATTCTTCGTCACCTGCCTGGTCGACCTGATGCGGCCGTCGATCGGTTTCGCGGCCATCAAGCTGCTGGAAGCGGGTGGCGCGAGCGTTTACGTCCCGCCGACGCAGACGTGCTGCGGCCAGCCGGCGTACAACTCGGGCGACCGCGACAATGCGATTGCGCTCGCGCGCAAGGTCGTCGACGAGTTCGAAGGGTGCGACTACCTGGTGTCGCCTTCCGGGTCGTGCAGCGGCATGATCAGGACGCATTACGGCGAGCTCTTCGCGGACGAGCCCGCAATGCAGGCGCGCGTCGCGACGCTGGCCGGGAGAACGTATGAGCTGACGGTATTTCTCACCGATGTGCTGAAGCTCGACCACGTCCCCGGAACGTTCTCCGGCACCGTGACGTATCACGACTGCTGCGCAGGAATGCGTGAGCTTGGTGTGAAGCATCAGCCGAGAGCGCTGCTGAGCCGCGTCGAGGGGCTGCAACTCAAGGAAATGGCCGAGCCGGAGACCTGTTGCGGTTTCGGCGGCACGTTCTCCGTCAAGTTCGGCGAGATTTCGTCGCGGCTCGCAGACAACAAATGCGGGCACATCGAAGCGGCTAACGTCGACTGCGTGTTGCTCGGCGACCTCGGGTGCATGCTGAACATCGAAGGGCGACTCCGCCGGCGCGGAGACACGAAGACGCAGGTGCTGCACGTCGCGGAAGTGCTCGCCGGCGAGCCGCCGGGCGCATGATGCGGCGATCGTCGGGGAAGGAGAGGCGATGCAGGTAGCAGCGATGCACTTCAAGGCGCGCGCGCACGACAAGCTGAACGACGCGCAGCTTCAGATGAACTTGAAGCGGATGCAGGGCAAGTTCGTCATGAAGCGGCGCTCGGCAATCGCCGAGCTCCACGACTTCGAGGCGTCCCGCGAGTCCGCGAAACGCATCCGCCAGCGCGCGCTCGACAACCTTGACACGTGGCTCACGCTGTTCGAAGAGAACGCGCGCAAGCACGGCGCCACCGTACTTTGGGCGGAAACGCCGGCCGACGTCAACGCGCTGGTTCTCGAGATCGCGAAGCGCCACGACGTGCGCAAGATCATCAAGTCGAAGTCGATGGTCTCCGAGGAGTCGTCGCTCGACCACGCGATCGAGGCGGCCGGGATGACCGTCGTCGAGACGGACCTGGGCGAATACATCCTGCAGATCAACGACTACGAGCCTCCGTCGCACATCATCGGCCCGGCGCTGCACAAGAGCAGGGAGGAGGTGGCCGAGCTTTTCAGCCGCAAGCACGGCACGCCGCGCAAGGATGGGATCGAAGAGCTGTGCCTCGAAGCGCGTCGCGTGCTTCGCGACCACTATCTGACGGCCGACATGGGCATCTCCGGCGGCAACTTCTTCGTCGCCGAAACCGGCTCGGTCGTGCTGGTCACGAACGAAGGAAATGCGACGCTCTCCACCACGTTGCCGCGCGTGCACATCGCGATCTCCGGCATCGAGAAGGTCGTGCCAACGCTCGAGGACGTGGCAACGCTCATGCGGCTGTTGCCGCGGTCGGCAACCGGACAGTCGATCAGCAACTACGTCGACGTGCTTACCGGAACCAGGGGCGGGGGCGAATTCCACGGCGCCCAGCACATGTACTACATCCTCGTCGATAGCGGCCGCACGGGCGTGCTCGCGAGCGAAGTGGCCGAAGCCCTGCGCTGCATTCGCTGTGGCGCGTGCATGAACCACTGCCCGGTGTACCAGAACGTCGGCGGTCACTCGTACGGATGGGTCTATCCCGGTCCGATCGGCTCGATCCTGACACCGATGTACGTCGGCCTCGAGAACGCGCAGGACCTCCCGTCTGCGTCGACGCTGTGCAACCAGTGCGGCGTCGTGTGCCCAGTGAAGATTCCGCTCCCGGACCTGCAACGGAAGCTGCGCGAACAAGCGTTCGCGCGCAAGCTTCCCCCTTGGAGCGAGCGCATGGGCGTCAAGACCTGGGCGTGGATCGCAAAGCGGCCCGGCGTCTACGACATCGTTTCGCGCGTATCGGCGCGAACGCTCAAGGCGTGGGGCAACCGCGATCGCATGATTCGCAAACTACCCTTCGGCGGCGGCTGGACGAACGAGCGTGACTTTCCTGCGCCGCAGGGGAGAACGTTCCGCGAACTCTATCGGCACCGGCAACGAAGCAACGCTGAATCGACATCGATCGGAAACAAGTCGTGAACGCGCCGCACGCGCCACGCATGACGCTGCCACCGCTTTCTCGCCGCGCAGAATCGCTCGGCACCGAGAACGCCTTCGTCGTGCTCGCCGAGGTCAACAAGCTCGCGCGCGAAGGCCGCGACATCATTTCCTTCTGCATCGGTCAGCCGGACTTTCCGACGCCGGTCAACGTGCAGGACGCCGGAATCGCCGCAATTCGCGGCGGCAAGCATGGCTATACGCCGTCGGCGGGCATTGACGAGCTGCGCACCGCCGCTGCAGAAGATGTCGGTCGACGCCGCCAGCTCGATATCCAGCCCGACGACATCGTCGTGGGCAGCGGCGCGAAGCCGTTCATCGCCTACACGATCGCGTCGGTGACGGATCACGGCGCCGGGCACGAAGTGATCTACCCGGTTCCGGGGTTTCCGATTTACGAGTCGCAGATCGTCGCGCACGGCGCCGTGCCGGTCCCGATCTACCTGCGTGAATCGCGCGATTTCGCGTTCGATCCGGCGGAGCTCGAAGCGTGCATTACGAACAACACGCGCCTCGTGATCCTGAACACGCCGCAGAATCCCACCGGCGGCATCCTCGCGAAACGCGATCTGGACGCGATCGCCGCGATCCTCGCGCGGCATCCGCAGATCTGGATCTTCGCCGACGAGATCTATTCGCGGCTCGCCTACGACGGTCCGTTCGACTCGATCGCCACGCGCGAGGGCTTGCTCGAGCGCACCGTCATCTGCGACGGCGCGTCGAAAACATGGGCGATGACCGGCTGGCGGATCGGCTATGCCGCGAACCGCGCACTGGCGCCGATCTTCACTCGGTGGATCACCAATACCGAATCGTGCGCGTCGCAGATCTCGCAGTGGGCCGCCGTCGAGGCGCTGCGCGGGCCGCAGGACGCGGCCGACGCGATGCGCGCGAAGTTTCTCGAGCGGCGCGAGTTGATCGTGCGATTGCTGAATGCGCTGCCCGGCGTTCAATGCCGGACACCAGGCGGCGCATTCTACGCCTGGCCCAATGTCACGCAAGCTTGCGAAATGGCGGGCTGCGAAGACTCGGAAGCCTTTCGCAAGCGTCTGCTGCACGAAGCGGGCGTCGCGGTACTGGCCGACATCCACTTCGGCCGGCGCGTGCCGGGCGATGGCCAGCACATCCGCTTTTCCTATGCGGCGAGCAACGCGATGATCGAGGGGGGCGTTGCGCGAATCGCGCAATTCATCGAGAAGAACAAGCGCTGATGGCCACGACGATCGACGCGAACACCGCCGCCCGCGAAGCGATCCTTTCGCGGATCCGCAAGGCGTTGACGGAGCGCGGCACTGCAAGTGCGGCACGAAGCGAGGCGAGCCGCTACGTCGATGCGCATGCGCGCGGACCACAGCCGGTGAAAACTGCCGACGGCATCGCGCAGTTCGTCGATCAAGCGGTTCACATGGAATCGACGGTGGAACGCATTGCGACGTTGCAGGATATCCCACGCGCCGTCGCCCGTTATCTGGACGCGTTGGAGCTTCCGGCGGCAATCGCCGAGCAGCGCTCGCACAAGGGGGTCTGCTGGCCGCGCTTCGCGCAACTCGATTGGCGCGCCGCGGGACTCGACATCGAAGCGCGGCCCACGACGGGAGGCGACCGGCTGGGCATTACCGGATGCTTCTGTGCGATCGCCGAAACGGGGACGCTTGTCTTGATGACCGGCGCCGACTCGCCGACCGCGACCGCGTTGCTGCCGGACACGCACATCGTCGTGTTGAGCGAATCCGGCATCGTCGCGACGATGGAAGACGCGTTCGCGCGCGCGCGTCGCCGCGACGGTCGGATGCCGCGCGGTCTGCACCTGATCTCCGGGCCTTCGCGCACCGGCGACATCGAGCAGACGATCGTCCTCGGAGCGCACGGTCCGTATCGCGTGCACGTGTTGCTGCTGCCGTACGCGTGCTAAAGCCGGCGCTGCAGATTTTGCAGTGCGCGTCAATAGATCGTTCGTCTAAACCATGCGGATGAATTGACCCGCACGGCGCGCTATTCGACCATCGGCGCGTGCGCGATTGCGGGACGTGGATCGCGCGACCCGGAGTGAGTGCCATGCCGCCAGCGATCCCTTCCGCGACGTCCAATCCGCCGATCGAGTATGCGGTCGCCGTGTGGCTCGGGATGCCCGATGACGAGATCGAAGCGGGCTTGCGGGAAGGCTGGATTCGCAAGCCACCGGAGTCGCTCGGGACCGAAACTGCGACGACGCTCTCGGCAACGAACCTGGCCGACCGTCAGGAGCCGGTCGAATCCGTGCCGGACGACGCGCGCGCATTTGCATCGCGCCTCGAGTCGCTGTTGCGGAGATTCGACGCATCACTGACGCCGGAAGCGTTCGCAGCCGCATGGGAGCAGGCGGGGATCGACGATGCACGTCGCGCCCGTCGGTTCGTGGATTTCCTTGCGCCCTATGCGGGCAACGACGGTGATCCGGAGACATTGGAAAGCCAGCTGGCTTCGCTGGAAGCGTTCGCCGACGATTATGCCGGCGATGCGCGGTTCGTGCATCTGCGCGGAATGACCGGCGCGCAGCTCGAGGAGCTTGCGCGCAGCGACGGCAGCGTTCGTCGCGCACTTGCCGATCACTCGCGGTTCGCGCTGACCGGCGATCGTCATCTCGAGCGCTCAGTCGATCCGCTTGGCCGGTTCGATCGATTCGACGTCAATACCGGCGAACTTCGTCTGACCGACGCTTACCTGAGCGACCGTGCACGACATCTCGCCTGGTCGAGCGCGATCGATGGTGGTGGTACGGCCGATGTGAACGGCGATGGATGGCGATTCATCGATCGCGCAACCGGCGACGAGGCGACGATCGAGCTCGACGGCGACGATGGCCGTCCAATGCACCAAGTGATCTTCGCTCGTGACGACGGCGATCGCGTCACCGGCGGCGCGACGACCGACCGCATCCACGGCGGAATCGGCGATGACATTCTGCGCGGCCGTGCCGGCGACGATCTGATCGAGGGCGGCGAAGGCGACGACGCGTTGCAGGGCGGCAGCGGTCGCGATCATCTGACGGGACAGCAAGGCGGCGACGAGCTCGACGGCGGAGCCGGCGCCGATTGGCTGGAAGGCGGCGGTGGCGCCGATGAGCTTGCGGGCGGTCGAGGGAGCGACCGGCTCGCGGGTGGCGATGGCGACGACGTCTACCGTTTCGAGTCCGGGGACGGCGCGGATTTCGTGCACGACGAAGGCGGGGCGCTGGTCATCGATGATGTCGTGTTGAGCGGAACGATGCGTCGCGACGGCGAACGCTGGACGTCGGCCGATGGTCACTTCGCTTTTGCGCTCGAAGCCGTTGACGGGCGGGAGGGTGCGACGCTCGTGATCCGTCGTGCCGACGACTCCGAGGGCGCCGATGCGATTCGTCTTGTCGAATGGAAGCCCGGCGGCTTTGGAATCGAGCTCGAAGAGGATGTCGACCCGGCCGATGCCAATGTTGCTGCCGACGGGGCGTCTGCAAGCGCACCGGACGCTTCGCCGCTGAACCTCGACGGCCTCGGCTCGATCGAGGGTGCGGAGACCGGCGATACCGGCCTGCTCGGCGCGATCGACGAGGCGTCATTCGGCAACGAAGCGTTGCATTTCGATACGACGGCACTCGTCGATGCGCAAGGCGTCGCGGCGGCGCTCGACGCGTGGTCGATCCCGGTACCGCCGGACGTGGGCACCGTTTCGAACGAAGCGGCCGGCGTAACGGGCGCCGATGTCGCGTTCGCGATCGCTGACAGCGGCGATGCCGCGGTCGAGGACAGCGCATCCAGTCTCGCAATCGACAACTGGGCGAATCTGCGGCCGCCGGCGTGGGTCGATCCGTCAGCGGTCGCGCCGCCGCTCGTTGCGTTGCGCCACACGCCGTAAACCGCCGCTCGCGCTCACGCGGTCGCTCGCACGATGCGGCGCCTCACGACGGTTGCGGGCGGCGAAAACAGTGGTGCCTCGTTCGACCCTTCGCTGTTGCGACTGGAGCAAGACGCGCCGTGCCCTTTGCCGCGGCGCGTCCTCTACGTCCTGTTTGCGCTGCTCGCGGCCCTTGCACTCGGGTTGTTTGCCGGTCGGCTCGACATCGTCGCGATCGCCGATGGTCGGCTCGTCCCGCGCACGCTGCTCAAGATCGTCCAGCCGGCGGAGGCCGGCGTGGTTCGTGACATTCTCGTCGACGAAGGCGCGACGGTCGTTGCGGGACAACCGTTGCTTCGGCTCGATGCGCGGCTCGCCGACGCCGATCTTCGCGCGCAGTCAAGCGAGCTTGCGCAACGTCGGCTGCAGCTTCGACGCATCGACGCGGAGCTTGCTGGGCGATCGCTGGTCCGCAGCATCGATGATCCGGACGAACTGTTTTCAAGCGCAGCTGCGCAACTCACGGCGAACCGGCTGGCTTACCACGACGCTGTCGCGCAGGCGGACGCGCTGGTCGCGAAGATAGGTCAGGAGCTGCAGTCGGCGAGCGAAGTCGAGGAGAAATTCAGCCGAACGGTGCCGATTGCGCAGACCGTCGCCGTGCGCTACGAGCGATTGCGCGAGGAAGGATTCGTGAGCGAGCTGGCGGCGCTCGACCGTGTACGCGAGCGTATCGAGCGCGAGCAGGAGCTTCGTGCGCAACGGCATGCGGTGCTCGCGCTGAAGGCAAGCCGGCAGCAGGCCGAGAAGCAGCGCGCGCAGGTCGATTCGAACTATCGGCGCACGCTGCATGCCGAACGCGCCGAAGCCGGCGGCCATGCGAGCCGGTTGCGTGAAGAGCTCGACAAGCAGATCGTGCGTCGCGAGCAGATCGAGTTGACGGCGCCGGCGGCAGGTGTCGTCAAGGATCTCGCCGTTCGCACATCCGGCACTGTCGTTGCCGCCGGTACCGTCCTGATGACGATCGTTCCCGCGGGCGATGCGCTCGAAGCGGAGGTCATGATCCGCAACGAGGACGCAGGCTTCGTGCGCGACGGGCAATCAGCGCAGCTCAAGGTCGCGGCGTTCCCGTTCCAGAAGTACGGACTTGTCGCTGCGGATGTGTTGCGCGTCGGTCCCGATGCACAGGAAGCGCAACCCGCGCGATCGACCGCCGAAGAGACCGCCGTCGCGAGCGGCTACCGCGCGCGGCTCGCCCTCAAGGGGCAGTCGGTGGAGACCGACGGTGGGAGGCTGCCGCTCACTTCCGGCATGGCGGTGAGCGCGGAGATCCACCTTGGCCATCGAAGAGTGATCGACTACGTGCTCGCGCCCGTTAAGCGCGCTTGGCACGAAGCGGCGCGCGAGCGCTGAAAGTACAAGCCATGCGCGGCGACCTCGGCGCGGCCGTCGGCTTGACACTCGTTCCGGCCGACCTGTTCTGGGCGCTCGGGAGTCTGTGCAATCTGCAACGGCTGCCGTTCGACGCGAGCCTCCTCGCGCGCGCCTATCCGCCGCCCCATACGCTCGGAACGCTCCTCGAAGCGCTGCGCGCGCTCGGGTGCGAAGCGACGCTGGATTTCGCGCGCAGCCATCGCCTTGGCAGCTTGCCGATGCCGTGCGTAGTCATGCTGTCACAGCACCGCTGCGCGCCCAACGCTTCCGAGACGAGCCGCCCGGCATTGCTCGTTCGCGCCGAGCACGACCGCGTCCTCTACTTCGCTGCCGGCGCAAGCACCCCGACGGTCGCGACGCTCGGCGAGTTCGAGGCCATCTACGACGGTGTTGCGCTCGTCGTCACGAGGCCCGATGCCGTCGACGTCGAGCGCGACGCGGGGCCCCGGGTCGCGTTCGGCTTTCGCTGGTTCGTGCCGGAGATCGCGCGTCATCGGCGGATCTGGAAAGAGGTGCTTGCGGCCTCGCTTGCGATCCAGTTGCTGGCGCTGGTTCTGCCGTTGCTGTCGCAGGTCATCATCGACAAGGTCATCGTCCATCGTGCGACCAGCACGCTCGCGATCATCGCTGCTGCACTGGTCGCGATCGTGCTCTTTTCCTCGGCGCTGACCTGGATACGCCAGTATCTGGTCCTGCACACCGGCACTCGCATCGACGCCGTGCTCGGCACGGCGATCTTCCGGCATCTGACGTCCTTGCCGCTGCGCTATTTCGAGCGGCGACCCACGGGCGTCCTGACCGCGAGACTTGCCGGCATCGAGTCGATTCGAGAGTTCCTGACCGGCGCCGCGGTCACGCTCGCGCTCGATATTCCGTTCCTCATCGTGTTCATCGCCGTCATGCTGGTCTACAGCGTGCCGCTCACGTTGCTCACGCTCGCTGTCGTCGCGCTGCTCGTCATCGCGTCGGCGGTCGCCGCGCCGTTGTTGCAGCGTCGATTCGACGCCCAGTTTCTCGCCGGCGCACGTGCGCAGGCATTCGTCACCGAGCACCTGGCGGCCATCGAAACGGTGAAATCGCTCGAGCTCGAGCCGGCATTGCGGCTTCGCTACGACCGCCTGCTCGCGCAGTATCTCGCGACTGGCTTTAGCACGCGACAGGTCTCGAATGCTTATCAAACCGTCGCCGGCGCGCTCGAGCAGCTGTTGTCCGCGGCAATTCTCTGCGCCGGTGCATGGCTCGTGATGACATCACCCGACTTCACGATCGGCATGCTCGTCGCTTTCCAGATGTTCGCCGCGCGCGTTTCGCAGCCGCTGCTTCGATTGACCGGCTTGTGGCAACAATTTCAGCAGGCGGCGATTGCGGTGAAGCGGCTCGCCGACGTGATGGACGTTCCGCCGGAGCCGCACTCGATCCTGGCGAACCGATCAAGCCGCGGCCCCGGCCGCATCGAGCTCGCCGGCGTCGGCTTCCGTTATGCGACCGAACGGCCGTGGCTCTATCGCAACTTGAGCTTCGCATTCGAGCCGGGGGAGTGCGTCGTTGTCACCGGGCCGTCCGGCTGTGGCAAGAGCACGCTTTTCAAACTGCTGCTTGGCTTCGCGTTACCGGTCGAAGGCGCGGTGCGCATCGACGGACGGGACACGCGCACGCTTGCTGCGAACGAGCTGCGCAGCCACTTCGGCGTCGTGCCGCAGGAAACGACGTTGTTCTCCGGGACGCTGCTCGACAACCTACAACTCGGCAACGCGCTCGCAAGCTTCGAGCAAGTCGTGCAGGCGTGCAAGGTCGTCGACGTGCATGCAACGGTCGAGGCGCTGCGGGACGGCTATCGCAGCGAAGTCGGCGAGCGCGGCGTCGGGCTCTCCGGCGGCCAGAAGCAGCGCCTCGCGCTGGCGCGAGCTTTGTTGCGAAAGCCGCAGGTGCTGCTGCTCGACGAGCCGTTCTCGCAGCTCGACGACGAAGCCGCCTCGAAGATCGCCGCCGCCGTATCGCGTTTGAAGGGAAAGCTGACGATCGTCATCGCCAGCCATCAACTGCCTGCGACGCTCGCCTACGACCGGCGGATCGAGCTTAAGCCGGAATGAACTCGTTACGGACCAGTCAGAGGGAATCTAGGCAACAGCCGACATCCATCGCTCGTTGTTGCGCCGCCGTTGCTACCGCGCGGCGCCCGCCGCCCGAAGCCGCGCGTCTGACTTACACCCGACGAAAAACGTGCGCCCCCGGCGTTGCGTCATCCACCGCGCGCGCGGCCGCGCTTTTCGTCGGATCACTCCGCGGCCGTGTTTTTCGCCGGTTCAGTCCCCGTACTGGGACACGATCGCCTCGATCTTCGCCGGATGCGCAAGGAATGCGTCGATGCAGTTCGGATCGAAGTGACGGCCGCGCTGCGACTTCATGAAGTCGATGCCTTCGCTCAACGGCCAAGCGTGCTTGTAAGGTCGCTCGGAGACCAGCGCATCAAACACGTCGGCAACCGCGACGACGCGCGCAACGAGCGGAATGTCGTCGCCGTGCAGGCCGTTCGGATACCCCGAGCCGTCGAACTTCTCGTGGTGGCCGAGTGCGATGATTGCGCCCATCGACAGATACTTCGACGGGCTGCCTTTCAGGATGTCGTAACCGATGCGCGGATGCGTGCGCATCACGTCTTCTTCGGGGCGCGTCAGCGGGCCTTCCTTCAACAGGATCGCGTCGGCGATGCCGATCTTTCCGATGTCGTGCATCGGCGCGGCCACCTCGAGCACGTGCACCGTCTCCTGACCGAGACCGAGGTGCTGGCCGATCAGCGCCGAGTACCTCGCCATCCGGTTCAGGTGATTGCCGGTCGTCTTGTCACGAAACTCGCCCGCCTTCGCCAGCTTGGAGAGCGTTTCGAGCTCGCGCTCGTGAATCTCGGCGACCGACTTGTCGACCTGGTACTGCAGCACGCGCGCTTGATCGGAGAGGACGATCTTGTGGCGCCGTAGCTCGAGCAGGTTCGCGCAACGCGCGCGCGTCTCGTGCTCGTCGAGCGGCTTGATCAGGAAATCGGTGGCGCCCGCCTCGAGCGCTTCGTAGCGGATCTTGCGATCGTCGACAACGGTGATGACGACGACCGGCACGTCTACACAGTGTGGCAAAGCGCGCAACTGCTTGACCAGCTCGATGCCGTCGAACTCCGGCAGCTTGTAATCGGTCAGGATGATATCGACGCGGTTGTGTCGCGCATACTCGAGGGCACGGCTCGGCGTGTCGAACAGCTCGAGGTTCAGCTTGCCGTCGATCTGGCGCACGATCTCTGCGAGCAGCAGTCGGCTGCTGAACAGATCGTCGACGATCATCACCGTGTTGCGCTGCGCGCGCGCGAACGCGATCTCGGAGATGACGCCGTTTCCCGTTACGGTCTTGCGGGCTGCTCGAGCGGTCGTCATCGCGTTTATCGGTTGTGCTTCAAGAATGCGCGCGGGAGGTCGACACAAGCAAATTCGAGCCCGGCCAAGTGCTGCGCGCTACGCTGTGCACAAAGTGAGGATCAAACGTGGATAATTATGAATTGGTAAGAAAGGCTGTGTTGGGCGTAGTCGTTCTCTTACAGAGACTTACGCTATCACACTTTGCGCGGTTTGCGAGCAGAACCAGGACTCCGGTCGGCTCGCCCGACAGCCGGCCTCGGCGGGCCGGGGGATAACCCTGTTGATAATCGGGTGACAAACGGCGGCAGCAACGGATCCAAACCGTCGTCGCACCCGTCCCCGCTGGGGGCACAGAGTGAAGTCCACGCGAACGAGCGCACGAAACGGGTGTTAACGATCGCCAGGATGGCTGATGCGGATGGTCGGGGCGAAGTGATTCGAACACTCGACCCCCTGCACCCCATGCAGGTGCGCTACCAGGCTGCGCTACGCCCCGACCGAGCGTTCGATTATAGCGGTTCGTCCGGGTCGACCTTCAGCAAATCCCGGATCGTCACGAGTTCCTGTCGCAGAGCGAGTGGTGTCGGCGGCGCGGCGGCGGCGGGAATCGCGATGGTCGTCGCGCTTGGCGTCGAGCGAGCGGCCGCGCGCGGCTCGGCCGTCTCGCTGTCCAGTCGATGCCGCGCCCCGTTGATCGTGAAGCCTTGTTCGTAGAGCAGGTCACGGATGTGGCGGATCAGCAGCACTTCGTGGTGCTGGTAATAGCGCCGGTTGCCGCGGCGCTTGACCGGCTTCAGCTGCGAGAACTCCTGCTCCCAATAGCGCAGCACGTGCGGCTTGACCGCACAAAGGTCGCTGACCTCGCCGATCGTGAAGTAACGCTTGGCGGGGATCGGCGGGAGCTCGGCCTTAACTCGACGCGCTTCCGGCATGGTTCGACGCTTCGACCATGGCCTTAAGCTTTTGCGACGCATGAAACGTCACCACGCGTCGCGCCGTGATCGGAATTTCCTCGCCGGTCTTCGGGTTTCGACCGGGGCGCTGCGGCTTTTCTCGAAGTTGAAAGTTGCCGAATCCGGAGAGCTTCACGCATTCACCCGCTTCGAGCGCGATGCGAATCTCCTCGAAGAAGCGCTCGACCATGTCCTTCGCCTCGCGCTTGTTGAGACCGAGCTGTTCGAACAGCAGATCGGCAAGTTCGGCTTTGGTCAGCGTCATGAAGGCTTTACGTTCGTAGCGTTGCATCGAACCGCTGATCCAGCAACGCAACGACGTGGGCCATCGTCGCGTCGATGTCGGCGTCCGTCAAAGTACGTGCAGTATCCTGCATAAGCACTAGAATCGCAACGCTTTTTCTGCCAGGCGGCAAGCCTCTGCCGCGATAGACGTCGAACACCGCGATCGACTGTACGAACGGAAGGGACGCTTGCGAGAGCGCGCTCGTCAGCGAAGCCACGGCGAGACTGTCGTCGACGAGGACCGCAAGATCGCGGCGTACGACCGGTTGTCGGGAAAGCCGGCGAACGGTCGCCGCGTCGCGTTGCATCGCTGCTTCAAGGTCCAACTCGAACACGACCGGCGCCCGCGGGAGCTCGAAGCGACGGACGAGCCGGGGGTGCAGCTCGCCGATCCAGCCGATCGATCGTTCGCCCGCGCGCAGCGTTCCGGACCGGCCGGGATGCAACGCGGCATGCGCGCCGCGCTCGGTCGCTACCGCGACGGGAAAGACCAGCGCCTCGACGTCCCCCTTGACGTCGAAGAAGTCGACGCCTCGCGCAGGCTTCACCGCCCATTGTTCGGCAAACGCGTCACCGAACGCCAGACCGCCGACCCGCATCGGTTGCGCGGAAGCGTCCGCGCGGGCGTCGTGAAACACGCGCCCGATCTCGAAGATGCGGACGCGGTCGGCGCGCTGCTGCAGGTTCGTGGTCAGCACTTCGAGCAGCCCCGGCAAGAGGCTCGTGCGCATGACGTCTCGTTGCGCGGCGATCGGATTCATCACGCGAAGCGGAGCGCCTCGCGCATCGATCGCCGCCTCGACGTCGCCGTCGACGAAGCTGAACGTGATGACTTCCTGGTAATCGCGACCCACCAGCCGTTCGCGCGATTGCGCAAGCGAGCGGTGCGTGCTCGATCGTTCGACCAGTTGCGGCCGATGCGGGCCCATTCGTGCCGGGATCGTGTCGTACCCGCGGATGCGCGCGATCTCCTCGATGAAGTCTTCCTCGATCGCGAGGTCGTAACGCCATGACGGCGGCGTGACGGTGATCGTCTCATCGCTGGCCGAAAAGCCAAGCTTGAGCATCGCGAACACGCGTTCCGCTTCGGTTCGTGTCACCGGCACGCCGAGAATCTTTTCGACGCGCGCAACGCGCACGGCGACAGGGTTACGCGCCGGCAACGTCGCCTTGACGTCCGCAAGCGGACCGGCGCGTCCACCGCAGATCGCGAGCAAGAGCTCGGTCGCGCGATCGACGGCACGAGGCGGAAGCTCGAAGTCGACGCCGCGCTCGAAGCGATAGCCGGCATCGCTCACGAAGCCGAGCCGCCGCATGCGGCCCTGGATCACTGCCGGATTCCAGAACGCGCCTTCGAGCAGGACGGTGCGCGTCGTCGCCGTGATGCCGGAAGCTTCGCCGCCCATGATGCCGGCAAGTCCGAGCGGCTTCTTCTCGTCACAGACAAGGAGCAAATCCAGGTCGAGCTCGAGCCTCTGGCCGTTCAGCAACAGCAGCGTTTCGCCTTCGCGCGGAAAGCGAACAACGATATCGCCCTCGAGCCGCGCTTGGTCGTACGCATGCAGCGGCTGGCCGAGCTCCAGCATCACGTAGTTCGTGATGTCGACAATCGGGGAGATCGGACGGATGCCGCTGCGAACGAGTCGCTGCGCCATCCACGCCGGAGTCGGCGCTGCCGCATCGACACCTTCGACGAGGCGGCTTGCAAAGCGCGGACACGCACCCGGTTCGTCGACGCGCACGTGATGCGTGGCGTTGCTCGTGATGGCGACCGAAGCGGTCGGCACGACCAGTTCGCCATCGGTGACGGCCGACAATTCGCGCGCCACACCCAGGATCGACAGGCAGTCGGCGCGATTCGGCGTGAGCTTCAATGTAAGCAGCGTGTCGTCGAGCGCGAGAGCACGGAACACCTCGCTACCCGGCGCGATGTCGTTGTCCAGATCGAGAAGACCCGACGCATCTTCGCCGAGCCCGAGCTCGCTCGCCGAGCACAACATGCCTTGCGAGCGCACGCCCCTTATCTCGCTTTCCTCGATCGACGTTCCGTTCGCGAAACGTGCACCGGGCAACGCGACGGCGCTCGTCATTCCGGCTTTCGCGTTGCTCGCGCCGCAAACGATCGACAGCGTGCCGTGCGTGCCGACATTCACCGTGCATACACGCAGCCGATCGGCGCTCGGATGCGCCTTCACATCAACGATGCGACCAACGACGACGCGATCAAGCGTGGGGCCGGCCGGCTCGCGCGTCTCGACCTCCAGGCCGGCCATCGTCAGGGCTTCGGAGAGCGCAATCGAGTCGATCGACGGATTCGCCATCGATCGCAACCAGGCTTCGGAGAACTTCATCGCGGCGTGTCGCGTCTCACGCGAACTGGCGCAAGAAGCGCAGGTCGTTGTCGTAGAACAACCGAAGGTCGTCGACGCCGTGCCGCAGCATCGCGAGCCGGTCCGGTCCCATGCCGAACGCGACGCCCTGCCAGCGTTGCGGGTCGATGCCGACGGCTTCGAGCACATTCGGATGTACCTGGCCCGCGCCCGCGATCTCGAGCCACCCGTGGCCGAAGCTCATGTCGACTTCAGCCGACGGCTCGGTGAACGGAAAGAACGATGGCCGGAAACGCAGCTTCAGATCGTCGCGCTCGAAGAACGCGCGCAGGAACTTGGTGAACAGGCCTTTCAGATCGGCGAACGTCACGTCCTCATCGATCCACAGCGCCTCGATCTGATGAAACATCGGTGAATGCGTCGCATCACTGTCGACGCGGTAGACGCGTCCCGGCGCGATGATGCGGATCGGCGGCGCATGCGTTTCCATCCAGCGCACCTGGATCGGCGACGTATGGGTGCGTAGCACCAGGTCGCCTTGAACGTAAAAGGTGTCATGCATTGACCGCGCCGGATGGCCCTCCGGCATGTTGAGCGCGGTGAAATTGTGGAAGTCGTCTTCGATCTCGGGGCCGTCGGCCACTTCGAAACCGAGCGAACGGAACAGCGCTTCGGCGCGATCGATCGTCTGCGTGATCGGATGGAGGCTTCCGACGCCGACACCACGTCCGGGAAGCGAGACATCGAGCGCATCTGCGGCGAGCGTGCCTTCGAGCTTCGCTTGCGCGATCGCTTCTCGACGATCCTCAAGCGCCTGTTCGAGCGCGGCCTTCGCTTCATTGATTCGCGCGCCTGCCGCGGGACGGTCGCCTGCCGGCAGGGAGCCCAGCGACTTGAGCTTCGCCGTCAACGCGCCGCTCTTGCCGAGGTAGCGGGCCTTGGCGTTCTCGAGTGCCGAGGCGTCGGCGGACGCGTCGAAGTCCGCTTGCGCTTGCGCTACGAGTTTCGCGAGATCGTCCATCGTCAGTGGCGCAGGGCCGCCCCAAGCCACTGACTGCGCCCCCCTTGGGGGCAGCGAGTGAGCGAGCGTGGGGGTCGTTTCATACGCGAAAAAAAAGGAGGCGGGTTAGGCCTCCCTTTCCCGTGATTCGACGTTTAAGTCAGCGAGGCTTTGGCTTGTTCGGCGATCCTCGCAAAAGCCGCGCGATCGTGGACAGCGAGGTCGGCCAGCACCTTGCGGTCGATGTCGATGGACGCCTTGTTCAATCCGTTGACGAATCCGCTGTACGTCATGCCGAGCTCGCGAACGGCCGCGTTGATGCGCGCAATCCACAACGCGCGAAACTCGCGCTTCTTGTTGCGGCGGTCGCGGTACGCATATTGGCCCGCCTTCATCACCGCCTGCTTCGCGATCTTGTAGACGTTCTTGCGGCGGCCGCGGTAGCCCTTGGCCTGCACCAGCATCTTCTTGTGACGGGCGCGTGCCGTCACGCCACGTTTGACGCGGGGCATGTCGGCTCTCCTTTACGCGTAGGGCAGCATCGCCTTGACGGAATCCCGGTTCGTCTTGTGGACGCCGGTCATGCCGCGAAGCTGCCGCTTGGATTTGGTGCTGCGCTTGGTGAGGATGTGGCGCTTCGTGGCCTGGCCGCGCTTGACGCTGCCGCTGCCGCGCACGCGCAGGCGCTTCTTCGCGCCGGATTTGGTCTTCATCTTCGGCATGATGCCGTCCCTTATTTGCTGCCCACGGTGGTGCTCTCCTTGGTCCGCGGTGGTTTCGGCGCGGCGGGGGGAGAGGCTTGGGCGTCATCCTTCGACGACGGCTGACCGGCCTCGGGCTTGTCTTGGTGATGCTTCGGTGGCTTCTGCACCTGTACCTTCTTCGGCGCCAGCAGCATCACCATCTGCCGGCCCTCGAGTCGCGGAAACGATTCGACGACGCTGTGCGACTCGAGATCCGCCTTGATGCGCTCGAGGAGCCTTACGCCGAACTCCTGGTGAGCCATCTCGCGGCCGCGAAACCGTAACGTGATCTTCGCCTTGTCGCCTTCGCCCAGAAACTGGATCAGATTGCGAAGCTTGATCTTGTAGTCGCCTTCGTCGGTGCCCGGACGGAATTTGACTTCCTTGACCTTGATCTGCTTCAGCTTGAGCTTCGCCTCGTGCTGCTTCTTGCTCTCACGGTACTTGAACTTGCCGAAGTCCATGATGCGGCAGACGGGGGGCTGCGCCGTCGGCGCGATTTCGACCAGGTCGAGCTCCGCAGCCTCGGCCTTGGCCAGCGCTTCGGCGAGCGACACGATGCCGAGCTGTTCACCTTCCACCCCTACGAGACGAATCTGCGGCGCGTTGATCTCGCCGTTGACGCGCTGGTGCTGCTTGTCGAGTGCTATGTGACGAACTCCTTGTGTGTGTTGAAGACAATTGTGGCCGAGCGATCCGGCGTCGCGCCATCGACCGAAAGGTCAACGGCGCGCCACCACCTCCGATTGAAGGCGCGCAAGCAAGGCATCAAGGGACAAAGCCCCGAGGTCCTCGCCACCGCGAGTCCGCACGGCCACTGTGGAAGCCTCTAGCTCCTTATCGCCGACAATCAGCTGATAAGGGCGCTTTTGGAGGCTATGTTCTCGAATTTTATAGGTTATTTTTTCATTCCGCAAATCGGCGGTCGCCCGTAATCCTGCCCGTTTGAGTGCCGACTCGACGTTTCGCGCATAGTCGGCCGCGCGATCGGTGATCGTCAGGACGACAGCCTGCACTGGCGCCAGCCACAGCGGCAGCGCGCCGGCGTAGTGCTCGATCAGGATGCCGATGAAGCGCTCGAGCGACCCGACGATCGCCCGGTGCAGCATGACCGGCACCTTCCGGGTATTGTCCTCGGCGACATACTCGGCGCCGAGCCGCCCGGGCATCTGGAAATCGACCTGCATCGTGCCGAGCTGCCACGGCCGGCCGATCGAGTCCTTCAGGTGGTACTCGATCTTCGGGCCGTAGAACGCACCTTCGCCGGGCAGCTCCTGCCATAGCGCGCCGCATGCGCGAAGCGCGCCGCGGAGTGCGTCCTCGGCCGCGTCCCATTGCTCGTCGGTGCCGATGCGTGGCGTCGGCCGCAACGCGAGCTTGACCGACACGTCGTCGAAGCCGAAATCCTTGTAAACGCGGAGCGCGAGTGCGTGGAACGCGACGCATTCGGACTCGATCTGGTCTGGCTCGCAGAAAATGTGACCGTCGTCCTGCGTGAATGCGCGAACGCGCATGATGCCGTGCAGCGCGCCCGACGGCTCGTTGCGATGGCACGCGCCGAACTCTCCGTAGCGCAGCGGCAGATCGCGGTAGCTGCGCAGGTTCGAGTTGAAGATCAGCACGTGGCCGGGGCAGTTCATCGGCTTGATCGCAAAGTCGCGCTTCTCCGACTCGGTCGTGAACATCAGGTCCTTGTAGTTCTCCCAGTGACCCGAGCGTTCCCAAAGGCTGCGATCGAGGATCTGCGGCGCTTTGACCTCGCGATAGCCGTTGTCACGGTACACGCGCCGCATGTACTGCTCGACTTCCTGCCAGATCGTCCATCCGTGCGGATGCCAGAAGATCATGCCGGGCGCTTCGTCGCTCTGATGGAAGAGGTCGAGCGCGCGAGCGAGTTTGCGGTGGTCGCGCTTTTCGGCTTCCTCGATGCGATTCAGATAGGCGTCGAGGTCCTCCTTCTTCGACCATGCGGTGCCGTAGATCCGCTGCAGCATCTCGTTGCGCGAATCGCCGCGCCAGTACGCCCCGGCGACTTTCATCAGCTTGAACACCTTGAGCTTGCCGGTCGACGGCACGTGCGGTCCGCGGCAAAGGTCTGTGAAGCCGCCTTGCGCATACAGCGAGATGTCCTCGTTCGCCGGGATCGCAGCGATGATCTCGGCCTTGTAATGCTCGCCGAGCTTCTTGAAATGGTCGACCGCCTCGTCACGCGGCATCACGTTGCGCTCGACTTTCTCGTCCTTGCGCGCGAGCTCGGCCATGCGCTTCTCGATGGCGGCGAGATCCTCCGGCGTGAACGGGCGCTTGTAGCTGAAGTCGTAGTAGAAGCCGTCTTCGATCACCGGGCCGATCGTGACCTGCGCGTCCGGGAACAGCTCCTTGACGGCGTACGCGAGCAGATGGGCCGTCGAATGACGGATCAGCTCGAGACTCTCCGGATCCTTCTCGGTGACGATGGCGACGTCGGCATCCGACTCGATCCGGTGCGACGTGTCGACGAGACGGCCGTCGACCTTGCCGCCCAGCGCGGCCTTGGCGAGCCCCGGCCCGATCGATTGAGCAATCTCGGCGACGGTCACCGGTTGCTCGAATCGACGGACCGAGCCGTCGGGAAGTCTTATGGCAGGCATTGCATCACCCCATTGCGCAAACAAAAAAGTGCGGTCGAGGCCGCACTTTTCGTTTGCACGCAACGGAAACGCGCGATCTCGTCGTAGCTAGTGCTCGAAAAAACGCGTTCGCGGTGTCATAACCTGCCTTCCTCTGATCCTGGTTACCTGATCTCTGATACCTGAATGGTAGGCGCGATTGGACTCGAACCAACGACCCCCACCATGTCAAGGTGGTGCTCTAACCAGCTGAGCTACGCGCCTGTCGGAACAGGGATTATAGCGTCATCCGACTTCAATCGACTTGCCAGCGGTGGCGATCCACGACCTGATCGTGGCAGCGAACCGGCGCCGGTAGTCCGGTTGTCGTCTCGAGATTCGCCGCACGGCGCCTGGACGCGATCGGCGGCCGGCTGCTAACCTGTCTGCTCGCGGCCGTTACACGCGGCAGTAACGGTGAATTAACGCTTTTGCTTTTACATTCGCGACGTGCAAAGCGCGTCGTGAATCGGTTGGTTTGCACGCAGGCTCCGTGTCGATGGGAAGGAGGGTCCCATGCGTTTCGTTGCCAGGCTTGCCGCTCGTGCTGCTCTTCTCGCCGGCATCGGGCTGACCCCTTGTGCGGCCTTCGCCGCGCCGCCGTGCGCCGGGTTCGGCGACGTCGACGCGTTGTCGATCTTCTGTCCGAACATCGAGTGGATCAAGAACCGTAACGTCACGCTAGGTTGCGGCGTCGGAATCTACTGTCCGACGGCTTCGGTCACGCGCGAGCAGATGGCCGCGTTCATGAATCGGCTCGGCACGGCGCTGACGCCGGTGCACCTTCCCGTCGATTCGGCCCCCGGCGCCATTGATCTCGGCCTCAACGTCGTCGTATGCCAGACGCAAGACTTCGCGGTGGCGGGCTTTCCCCGTCGCGCTTACGTCGACGCGAGCTTCAATGGCACCGCGCCGGCGGATGTTGGACTTGCGGCGGATGTCGTGATGAGCACGAATGGCGGCGCCAGTTGGAGCAACCTCAACACGGTTCTCAATCGGGGCGTGGTCGCGGCGAACCAGTGGGGGACGTTCTCCGACATCGGCTTCGCCGACTTGAGCGTGGGCCAGAACGTGCGCTGGGGTGTGCGCATAACCCGCGGCGGGCTCCCCGGCATTACTAACCTCGCTGCCAGTCGCTGCCAGCTTCGGGTGCTCGTGCACAGCCGCAACGGCACCGTGTCGCCGCTTTAGCTCTCAGTTACAACCACCGGGGGCTTCGATGCGTCGCTCGATCATGCGCGGGCTCGGCAAGTGGCTGCAGTTTCTTGCGCTCGCGATCGCGTCGGCGAGCGCGCTACCGGCGATGGCGGCACCGTGTGCGGGCTTCACCGACGTCGACGACACGAGCCCGTTCTGCGCAAACATCGCGTGGCTCAAGAACCGGGGAATCACGCTCGGTTGCGGGCCGAACGTGTACTGCCCGAGCGGCGTGGTGAGCCGCGAGCAGATGGCGGCATTCATGAACCGGTTCGGTACGACGTTCACCGCGCTGCAGCTGCGCGTGGACCTGGCATCGGGCCCGATCGACATCGACGCGAATCCGGTGGTGTGCCAGACGTCCGATGTTGCCGCTGCCAGCTTCGCGCGCATCGCGTTCGTCGACCTCGCGTTCAGCGGCAATGCGACGGCCGACGTCGGTCTTGCGGCCGATCTGGTGATGAGCCTCGACGCAGGCTCGACGTGGACCGATCTGCACGCGGCTCCGAACCGCGGGTTCGTGCGCGCGAACCAATGGGGCACGTTCACCGATCTCGGTTTCACCGATCTCGACGTCGCGCAGTCGGCACGCTGGGGCGTGCGCGTGAGCCGCGGCGGCATCGCGGGCGGAACCGATCTTGCGGCCAGTCGCTGCCAATTGCGCGTACGCATCGCACCGGCGCGCGTGAACCTTGCGCCGTCGGTCAATGCCGGCGCCAATCAAGCGATCACGCTGCCGGCGAACGCGATTCTTGCTGGCTCGGCAAGCGACGACGGACTGCCGAATCCCCCCGGCGCGATCAGCGTCGTGTGGAGCGTGTTCTCGGGACCGGGCCCGGTCACGTTTGGCAATGCGAATGCTGCGACAACGACTGCGACGTTCAGCGTTGCCGGTGGCTACGTGCTGCGTCTGACGGCGAGCGACGGCGCGCTTTCCGCGACGGGCGACGTCACGATCACGGTTAATTCCGGGACTTTGCCGCCCGATCCGAGAACCGTGGCATCGGCGATCGACCCGACGGTTACCACCAGCGTCTTTGCGAGCACTGCGTTTCTCTATACAGGCACGAACCCGATCCAGACCGGCGTTGCACCCGGCACGATCGTAGTGCAGCGTGCTGCGGTGATTCGCGGCAAGGTCCTCGAGCGCAACGGGAGCGCGCTCCCGGGTGTGACGATCACGATCCTCAACCAACCGCAGTTCGGCCAGACGCTGAGCCGCGCCGACGGTGCATTCGATCTTGGCGTCAATGGCGGCGGGTTACTGACGGTGCGCTACCAGAAGAGTGGGTTCCTTCCCGTCGACCGGCAGCTCGACGTACCTTGGCAAAACTACGCGCGCGTGCCCGACGTCGTGATGATCCCGCTCGATTCGGCGGTCACGACGATCACGATGAATGCGGCGGCAATGCAAGTCGCGCGCGGCAACGCGATGAACGATGCCGACGGCACGCGTCGCGCGACGTTGCTCATACCGCAAGGGACGACGGCGAACCTCGTATTGCCAAACGGCACGACGCAGCCAATCTCCTCACTCAACGTTCGGGCGACCGAATACACCGTCGGGGCGAGTGGCCCGCAGGCGATGCCCGCGCCGCTGCCGCCTACGAGCGGTTACACCTACGCGGTGGAACTCTCCGCCGATGAAGCGATCGCCGCCGGTGCAACGAGCGTGGTGTTCAGCCAACCGATCGCGAGCTACACCGAGAACTTCCTCCGCTTGCCGGTTGGCATTGCAGTGCCCGCGGCCTTCTACGATCGCGTCAAGGCTGCGTGGATTCCTTCCGAGAATGGCCGCGTGATCAAGATCACCGCGATCAGCGGCGGACTCGCGACCGTCGATTCGGTAGGTGCCGGCACGTTGCCTCCGCTCGTGCTGGGCAACGCCGAGCTTGCGCGGCTCGCGACGTTATATGGCGTCGGCCAGGAGCTGTGGCGCGTCCCGGTCACGCACTTCACGCCCGGGGACTACAACCTCCCGTTCCGTCCTCCCGGCGATGCCGTCGGTCCACAGGTGTCCAGCGTAAGCGGGGACGACGAGCTGGACAAGTGCGTTGTAGACGAGGTCGGCGGATCGATTATCGAATGTCAGAACCAGGTACTCGGCGAGCGGGTGGGGCTGGTCGGCACACCCTTCACGCTGAACTATCGCAGCGCTCGCGCGCCTGGGCGAAACGCCGCGCGCATCCTTCGCATACCGTTGAGCGGGGCCAGCGTGCCGGCGAGCCTCAAGCGCATCGAGCTCGACGTGCAGGTCGCCGGGCGGTCGTTCCCGCAAACCTTCGCTGCCGCGCCGAATCAGCAGACGAGTTTCACCTGGGACGGGATCGACGCTTACGGCCGGACGCTGCAGGGGGCCCAGCCGGCCGCGATCAGCATCGGCTATGTCTACGATGGCGTTTACACGACGCCGGCGAACTCGTCGGTATCCTTCGCGGCCTTCGGCGGCGCGTCGCTCAGCGCGAACGTGACCCGCAGCGAGATCACGGTATCGCAGTCCTTGCAGGCGACGATCGGTCCTCTCGACGCACGCGGCTTCGGTCTTGGTGGCTGGAGTCTTAGCGCCCATCACTCCTATGATCCACAAGCCCGCGTCGTACACCTCGGAAACGGCGGGCGGCGGGGCGCCGATTCGCTCGGATCGGCTCTGATCACCACCGTGGTCGGCAACGGCAACTCGGGCTTTGGCGGCGATGGGGGCCCGGCCACGCAGGCATTGCTGAGAGGTACGACGGGAGTCGCCGTGGGACCGGACGGGAGCCTGTACCTCACGGACGACGGCAACAACCGCATCCGCCGCGTGGGTCCCAATGGCGTCATCACCACGGTGGCTGGAAACGGTGTCGCCGGCTTCAGCGGCGACGGAGGCCCGGCTGTCAATGCCTCCCTCCGGTCTCCGGCTGGAGTGGCTTTGGCGCCGGACGGCAGCTTGTACATCGCTGACAACAACCGCATCCGTCGGGTCGGGCTCGACGGGATTATCAATACGGTCGCCGGCAACGGCGTCTTGGGCTTCAGTGGCGACGGCGGGCCGGCTCCCCAAGCTTCCCTCAGAAATCCGTCGGGAGTCGCCGTGGGGCCGGATGGCAGCCTGTACTTCTCCGATGAAGACAACAACCGCATCCGCCGCGTGGGGCTCGACGGAATCATCTCGACGGTGGCCGGCAACGGCGTCACGGGCTTCAGCGGCGACGGCGGCCTGGCAACGCAGGCGTCGCTGGGAGGCGACCCGGATGGAATCGCCGTGGGACCGGATGGCAGCCTCTACATCACCGACGACAACAACAAGCGCATCCGCCGCGTCGGACCGGACGGGATCATCACGACGGTGGCTGGAAACGGCGTCTCCGGGTTCAGCGGCGACGGCGGCTTGGCCACGCTAGCCTCCATCGGAGACCCCGACGGCGTCACCGTGGGCCCCGACGGCAGTGTGTATATCGCCGATGACGACAACAACCGCATCCGCCGGGTAGCACCCGGCGGGATCATCACCACGCTCGCCGGCAACGGCTCCTCCGGCTTCGCGGGTGACGGCGGCCCGGCCGCCCGAGCCTCGATAAGGAACCCGGAAGGGCTCGCCGTCGGACCGGATGGCAGCCTTTACCTCGCTGACAACAACCGCATTCGTCGGGTGGCGCCACCGCTGCCGGGATTTGCGGCAACGGATGTCGTCGCGGCGAGCGAGGACGGCAGCCAGCTCTATGTGTTCGATGGAACCGGCCGCCATCTACGCACGCTCGATGCCCTGACGAACGCGGTGCTGTTTGAGTTCGGCTATGACGCGCGGGGTCGGCTTTCCCAGGTCATCCAGAAGACCGGCGCCACCGACAACGTGACGACCATCGAGCACGACGCGGGCGGCAACCCGACGGCGATCGTTGCGCCCTTCGGACAGCGCACTACGCTTGCCGTCGACGCCAACGGTTTTCTCGCGAGCATTCGCAACCCCGCCGGGGAGCAAATCCAGCTTGCTTCGACAACCGGCGGACTTTTGACGAGCCTCGCCGATCCGCGCGGCAAGACGAGCACCTTCAGCTATGACAGCGATGGGCGGTTGACCCGCGATGCCGACCCAGCGGGCGGCGTCCAGGTCCTCGCGCGTACCGTTGGCGCCGACCAGTTCTCCGTAGCGCGGACCACTGCGCTCGCTCGCAACACGACGTACAAAGTCGAAGATCTTCCAAACGCTATTCAGAAGCGCACGGTCACCGCCCCGGACGCGACGCAGGTCGTGAGTCAGGAAACCATCGACGCCGGCGCGACCACCACGACTAGCCCCGACGGTACCGTCACGGTCCTTCAGCTCGGTCCCGATCCCCGCTTTGAAATGCAGTCGCCGGTGGCAACTTCTCTTAGCGTCGCGCTGCCAGGCGGCCCGACGCTGACGGTCGCGACCACACGAACTGCCGTCCTCACCAACCCGCTCGATCCGCTGAGTCTTTCGACGTTGACTGGGACGTCTACCGTTGACGGCCGCACGACCACCAGCACCTATTCCGCCGCGACGAAGACGGAGGTGACCACCACCGGAGCGGGCCGCAGCAGCACACTGACGATTGACTCTCTCGGGCGTCCAATCCAGAGCCAAACGGGCGGTCTCGCGCCGGCCACCTTTACCTACGACAGTCGCGGACGGCTGGCGAGTATGACGCAGGGCAGCGGAGTCAGTGCGAGAACCTATTCGTTCGCCTACAACGCACAAGGATTCCTCGGCAACATCACCGATCCGATTGGCCGCAACGTGCAATTCACGCATGACCCGGCCGGTCGCGTCATCAGCAAAACACTACCGGACGGACGCGTAGTCGGGTTTGGCTACGATGCGTCCGGCAACGTGACGAGCTTGACGCCTCCGGGCCGTCCCGCACACGCCTTTATTTACTCCGACCGCGATGAGGTGACGCTATCGACGCCGCCGGCAGTTGCCGGCACCGGGCCCAGCAGCTTCTCGTACAACCCGGACCGGCAGTATGTGACGACCGCCCGGCCCGACAACCGCAGCGTCACCCTGGGTTACGACGCAGCGGGCAGACCCACGACGCGCACTTTGGCCACCCCCGGTGTCTTG
Source organism: Casimicrobiaceae bacterium (assembly GCA_035536655.1). Lineage (GTDB taxonomy): Bacteria > Pseudomonadota > Gammaproteobacteria > Burkholderiales > Casimicrobiaceae > VBCG01. The sequence continues at coordinate 6,564 of DATLNR010000049.1, read as the reverse complement.
CCGGCGACGGACACGTTGAGCTACGACGGGGCGGGTCGGATTGCCAGCGTGGCCGCGGGGAGCGGAGTCACGACCGCGTACACCTACGCCGGTTCGCTGTTGACCGGCGAGAGCTGGGCCGGCACGACGGCTGGCAGCGTAACGCGCGCTTACGACGCGAGCTTGCGGTTATCCAGCCAGTCGGTCAACGGCGCCAACCCGATCGCATTCGGTTATGACAACGATAGCTTGATCGTGAGTGCAGGTGCGCTGACGATCACCCGCGATTCGCAGCATGGATTGGCGACCGGGAGCACGCTCGGCGTGGTGAATACGACAACCGGCTACAACGCGTTCGGAGAATCGACGAGCTACGCCACGAGCGCCGGTGGCGTCGGGCTTTACAACGTGACCTTCGTGCGCGATAGGCTCGGGCGCATCATCCAGAAGACAGAAACGGTCGGCGGCGTGACCGATACCTTTGTCTACACCTACGACTCGGTGGGGCAAATCACGCTGGTCACCAAGAACGGCGCGGCCGTCGAGGCCTATGGGTACGACACCAATGGGAATCGCATCAGTGCCACCGTCGCGGGCAGCAGTGTCAGCGCTTCCTACGATAATCAGGATCGTCTTGCCAGTTACGGCACGACCAGCTTTGCATACACCGCTGCAGGCGAGCTCCTGAGCAAGACGGCGGGTGGCCAAACAACCACGTATCAGTACGACGCCGCGGGCAACCTAACTGGCGTAAGCCTGCCGAGCGGAACGTCGATTGGCTACGTCGTCGACGGGCGTGATCGCCGCGTGGGGATCCGCGTCAATGGGGCGCTGGTCCGAGGCCTTCTCTACAGTGACAACTTGCGCCCGGTGGCTGAGCTAAGCGGGACGGGGACGCTGGTGAGTCGTTTCGTCTACGCGGGAAGACATGTGCCGGCGTACGTCATCAAGGGCGGTGTCGCGCACCGCATCATCACCGATCAGGTCGGCAGCGTGCGGCTTGTCGTCAATGCGACCACCGGCACGATCGCGCAGCGCATCGACTACGACACATTCGGGAACGTGATCGCCGACAGCAATCCCGGATTCCAGCCGTTCGGGTTCGCGGGGGGGATCTACGAGGTGCAAACCGGATTGATTCGCTTCGGCGCGCGTGACTACGATGCGACTATCGGGCGCTGGACCGCAAAGGACCCGATTGGCTTCACGGGAAACGATACGAATCTCTATCGTTACGTTCGTAATGACCCTGTTAACTTCATCGATCCATCGGGACGTAATTCGGTCGTCGATGGATTGCTCGGAATCGCTGCCGGCCTCTTTGATTTGATTACATTGGGAGCAACATCAGCAATTCCGGCTCCTCCGGAAGGTTCCTTGGCAAGGGCCACGTATGTAACTGGCAACCCTATCACCGACACGATCAATCTGATCAACGGTTTTTCCGACGAGCCGCTGGTCGACACGAGCGGCTTCGGGTTCAATGCTGGGCGGATTTGCACGGGGTTCATCGGCGGAGGGGCAGGCTCAGCCGTCGGGCGAACTGCGTTGGCGGCCGAGGCCTCTTTAGCCGCTGCTCAAGCGCGAAATGCGGCGCGGCTCGCTGCCGCTCGCAGCGGACAGGTGGACTTCGAGGCGCTACGACTGGCGGCTACCGAGGGAAGAGCTGCCGCGGCGGCCGAAGCAATGGCGAGAAGCGCCGCACAAGCCGTGCGAGACGCTGCGCGACAAGCCTTAGATGATCTAGGAAAAATGTCAAGCACCGGCTGGAAGGGAGGCGGGGGCGGAAGTGGAGTGGGATCGGGAGGAGCCGGAATTTAGCACTCGGGCCGCCTCGCCCCATTTGGTACTCGCGACGTGTCTCAATCGCGCGGCGGTCAGAACGCTCTTGAATCCTAGTGTGATTGGCCGAAGTTATGACGCGCCAGATCATGCAATCGGACGAGCGTATCGGCCTCGCTCGCCGCCTTGTCGGTGCGCCAGCGCACGATTCTTGGAAAACGCACCGCGATGCCGCTCTTGTGGCGCGCCGAAGACTGGACGCCCTCGAACGCGATCTCGAATACCTGCACGGGTTCGACGCGTCGTACCGGGCCGAAGCGCTCGAGCGTGTGGCCGCGAATCCACGCATCGACTTTGCGGATCTCCGCATCGCTCAATCCTGAATAGGCTTTCGCGAACGGCACCAGAGCGCCGTCGTCCCAGACGGCAAACGTGTAATCGGTGAACAAGCTCGCGCGCCGTCCGCTGCCGGCTTGGGCATAGACCATTACTGCGTCAACCGTATACGCATCGACTTTCCATTTCCACCAGGGTCCGCGCGTTCGTCCGACGCCGTACGCGGAATCACGGCGCTTCAGCATGACGCCCTCGGCGCGCTGCGCGCGCGCGACGGCACGGGCATTCGCCCAATCGTTCCAGTCGTTGGCCGGAATCGTCGGCGACAGTCGTAACGTGTCGGACGTCGAAAGCAACGCTTCCAGCATCGATCGGCGCGTCGCGAGCGGACGGCTGCGCAAGTCGGCCGCGTCGAGTTCGAGCAGGTCGTAGACGCACAGCGAAGCGGGATGCGCTTCGATTAATCTAGAGCCTGGTGCCTTGCGATTGAGCCGCGATTGCAGAGACGCGAAGGACGCGGGCAGGGCCTCACCTTGAGGCCACACGAGGATCTCGCCGTCGAGCACCGTTCCATCGGGCAGTCGGGCCGCGGCCGCAACGAGGTCGGGAAACGCATCGTCGATCAGCTCTTCGCCGCGCGACCACAGGCTTGCGCGGCCGCCGCGGACCACGAGCTGCGCGCGGATGCCGTCCCACTTCCACTCGGCTTGCCAGTCCGCGACATTGCCCAGCGTCGTCGGGTCGATATCGAGCGCATTGGCGAGAAAGAATGGATAGGGGCGGCGCGTGACCGCTTCCGCCGTCGACGTCGTTCCGCGCAACGCATCGACGAACGAAGACGAGGGCGCCCAATCACCGATCAATCGCTCCGCGACATCGGTGACCGGTACGTCGTGCGTGGAAGAGAGCGCGCGGTAGACGAGCTGTCGTGCGACGCCGACACGAAACGCGCCGGTGATGAGCTTGATGTGCACGAAACGCTGCTCGCGCGTCAGCATCGACCATGCGTCGACGAGGCGACGCTGCACGTCGGTCGATCCAAGGCCGGCGAGCGGGGCCAGCTCGTCTTCGACCCATCGCGTCAGCGAACGATCGTCGTTCCGTTGCGGTGGCGGCAACAGCAGCGCGATTGTTTCGGCCAGGTCGCCGACGGCGTCGTAGCTCGCGTCGAAGAGCCAGGCGGGAACCGACGTCGCGGCGAGCGCCGCATCACGCAGATCCTTGCCGCGGACGAGGCGCTTGAGCTTCCGGCCGGTCAGGAAGAACGTCGCCCACGCCGCATCGGCCGGCGCGACGCCGCGGAAGTAAGTCTCGAGTTCATTTTGCTTGGTCAGCGTGCGCGTCGTCGCATCCAACGCGAGATAGAGCTCGGTGAAACGTTGCACGGCGACCTTAGTTACGTGCGCGAACGAAGAGCCACAGCGCGCCGATCAGGACCGGCTGATGAATCATGTAGATCGCCAGGCTGTGGCGCCCGATCCAGCGCAGCGTTTCGGGAGCACGCGAAAGGAACGCGATCGGCTTGAACCGCGTTGCGAGAAGGGCACGTCCGATTGCGATGCCGATCAGAACGACGCCCGACCACGGAAACAGCGGAACGTAGTCTTCCGTCACCGGCTTGCGCGTCACGAAACCGATCCACGAGGTTATCGGGCTGTCGAATGCAGGATGCGCGACCACAAGGCCGGCGACGATGATTGCAACGCCGACGAGCGTCGCCAGTGCGGGCTTTCCCACCAGCGGTCGCGCGATGATCAGCGATGCGGCAATGCAATGCAGGACGCCGAAGTAAATGAACGAGCGCGGAAACGCGATATAGCTCGTTACGCTGACCGCCAGTGCACACAGCGCGATCACGCCGATGCGTCGCCAGTGGCCGCCGTCGGTTAATCCGTCGCGATCGGCGAGAACGAGACTCACTCCAGCGAGCAGCAGGAACGAACTAACGATCGACGCGCGCGCCGCGAGCCAGAACGGATCGCTCTCGAAGTCGATGCGTGCAAGGCCGTGAAGCCTCAGGTCAAAGCAAAAGTGATAGGCGACCATTGCAACGATCGCCAGCGCCCGCAGTGTGTCGATCGACGGGACGCGGCGCTCGATGGCAACCTGCGAACGGCCAGGCGAGTCGGTCGTCAAGGGTCGCGGTGTCGGCTGACGCGATCGATGCGCAGCGCATGTGCGCCGTTCGCGTCGGCCGGCCCCAACGCCTTCAGTGCCTCGCGCAGCGACGGTGGCGTGTCCGGTCGCGCGCGCGCACGCAAGTCGATGACCACGTGGCCCGCACCGACCGACGCGGTGCCGTTGACCTCCACTTGACCGCCTTGGCTCGACACCGGCCCCGTCAAGGCTTTCCCTTGCGCGGCGAGCCGCGCAGTCAGTGTTCCGAGATCGATCGTCGCGATCGACGGCAGCGCGAGTCGTGCATTGCGCCATTCGGCCACGAGCTGGCCGTTGGCTTCGGTCGCGGCGATCGCGACGTGCTCGGCACGAACAGTGACGACGCCTCCCGCTTCGTACGGCAACGCCTGTGCCGCGTGGGCAAGAGACGATGCAGGGACCGCGATGATGACGTTACGCATCACGACGCGGTCGTTCGCGAGCTCGAGAACCGCGCGGGAGCCTTCGACCGTGGTCTCACGCGATCGCAGCGCGACGATGATCGGGCCGTGAATCACCGACAGCGGATCGGTCGTCCAGCGCACCGGCAGGCGCAAGCGCCCGCGGCTTAGCGCAAGCTCTCCTTCGCCCGCCCAGACGGTGCCGCGCGCATTCGCGACGCGAACTTCGCCTTGCGTCCGTTGCGCGAGCGTTGCGTCGACCAGCGTTGCCGGCGCAAAGAAGATCACCATCGCGCCGATCAACATGCCGCCGAGTATCAGGCCCGCGAGCGTCTTCATCGCGCCGGCGGGCGAGCAAGCGACAACTCGGCGCGCACGCTGCCCGGCGCAACGCGCGCGGCGAGCAGCGCTTCCACGACGAACAGCTGCTCTTCGCGGCCGAGGCGATCGACGAGATCGTGCAACGCGTTGAAGTCGATCGCGGTGAACGTAAGGCGCACGCGTCCGTCGGCGGCGTCAAGCGCGGCGACGCTCGATCGAAGGCCGGCTGCACTGACGACGCGTTCAGCGCCCGCGCGTGCATCGAGCGTTTGCGCGGACCGGGTCTCACGCTTGAGCGTTGCGATCTCGTCGACGGATGTGCGTGCTTGCGCAAGGCGGACGCGCGTCGCGGCCAGCGCTTCGTCGATTCTCGCGACGTCGCGCGCGGCGGGCTCGAGGATCAACGCATAAGCGGTTGCGGTGAGCACGACGATCACGGCAACGACGACCAACGTCCTTTCACGCGCCGCCGCGGTTGTCCACCACGCGCGTGCCCGTTCGTTCATGACGGACCGCCCGGGATTCGTGCTCGCGTCCCCGCGGCGGTTTTCGCCGTCAGCGCCGACAGACCCGTGGCAGCAAGACCTTGCACGAAACGCTGCGTGCTCGCTTCGTCGAGGGGAGCGAGGTCCAGCGTCCACGCGCCGCCAGACCACGTTGCCGTCTTCAATGCGTTCGCCGGCAACAGCGCCAACGCCGGCGCCGCCTGCGCGAGCATCGACATCGCATCGTTGGAGGCGAAGAGACCAGCACGGTGGCGGGCATCGGCATGCACGCGGGCAATGGATGCGAACGCCGTGGTGGCGTCGGTCTCGCGCGCGCCGATCTCGTTGGCCAGCGCAACGGCGTCGCGTTGCGCGCGACCGAGCGCCTGGCGATGCCAAAGCCAGTCGCCGAGCGTGGCGACGACGTGCAAGATAATCGCCAATGCGAGCACCGCAAGCGCAGGTGTAAAGCGGCGCGGCGACGCCACGACGGGCGTCACCGTGGCGCGTTTCAATCCTGTGACGATGTCCATCGCGCAAGCGAACTGTGCGGGCGCAGCCGATGACCAGCTCCACGGTTTTCCGGCCACGAAGCCAACACCGGACTCGTGCTGCCAACGCGCGAGCCGCCCGGCGTCGCTGCGCGCTCCATCGACGATCACCGCCTCGGGCGCGCGATCGTTTGCGACCGCCTCGTTCAGCGCAAGCCGGAGCTCGGTGGGAAGCGCGTCGTCGTGCATCGCTCCAACAGCGAACGCGCTGCCTTCGTCGGTGCGAACGAAGCCGCCTTCCGGCGCCTCGCACCATCGCCAGCCTTCAGCCGGCGGCGCGAGATCCGGCTCGGCGACGGCGCGCGTGAAGCTCCCTTCGTCGAGCGCATCGGCAAGGTCGCGCGCGAGCACGATCACGGGCACGCGTCCGTCGCCGCGACGCTCGGCGATCGCGATCGCCGTCTCGGTCGTGGCGAGCCGCTCTTCGAGCGCGTAATGCACGGCGGCGGCGAGGCGATCGCGCGGCAACGGAGGCAACGTCAGTGCGATCATCCGCACTGCGTCGGCAGCCAGCACGGCTTCGCGACGGTCGGCGGTCGGCCATCGATCGGG
>DATLNR010000048.1:0-11448 GCA_035536655.1 Casimicrobiaceae bacterium | reverse complement strand
TCGGCGACCGCCTCGGTCACCGGATACACGGTTGATGACCCGTCGACTTTGACGAGCGCGCCTTGCGCCAGCACCGACGCGGAGAAGGCCGCAGCGAATGCGCCGGCAAAGAGTTTCTTGATCATGAGAGGTCTCTCGTGCGAAGACGTTTGGGAAGCAGATAACGTAACGCGGAGTTGTGACAGTACGGTTACATTTCCGGGGATCGCATGTGACAGCGATCCGCGTTTCGCCGTATATGGCGGCGGCTGCGGCAAAAGAAAGGGCCGCATCACGCGGCCCAAAGCCCCTTGGAGGAATGGCACTGCGAAGCCTACCGATCGTTCGTTGCGAGGCGATGACGACGACGTTGCGCCGTCATGACGAGGCCTTACTAACGGCGCTGTAGGTCGCGCGCAAGTCCTGCAGCGACATACCTGGCGGTGGCAACTGCGAGCGAAGCGCGCCGCGAAGTCCCGCAACGCGGATCTCGAAGAATTCGTCGAGGTTATTGCCGACGATGGCGAGAAAGCGAAGCCGTTCGAGAACCGGCACGTCGCTACGCTGCGCAGCGCGAGCACGCGACGATTGAAGTCGATCAGCGACAGCTCGCGATTGAGAAGCGGCGTAAGCGTCGGGGCGAAGCGTCGTCGGGCATGCGCGTGCCGGTCGTGGGATCGCGCGATGGGTTCCACGAAGGGCGAGTCGCGCACTTTGGCGTGCGCGTGTGACAGTCTTGTGACGACGACCTGTCAGCGATCGAGCACGGCGGTCGCGCCGGCTTGCAGCGCGGCGAGCCTGAGCTTCGCGAATTCCACGAACCTTGCAACGAGCAGCGACTGAATTCTTTCCTTTGGATAGACGACCGACAGATTGCGAACCAGCCGCGGCTCCAAAGGGATGTGCACGAGCTCGCCCAGGCGCGTTTCCTTCGCGACCGTGGCGCGCGACATGATCGTGAAGCCGAGTCCGGTCGCCACAAGCCTCTTCAGCGCCTCCGGGCTTCCCAGCTCCATGAATACCGCGAGCGAATCGGGAGGCACGCCGGCCGCCTGCAGATAACGGTCCACGACCTCGCGCGTTCCCGAGCCCTGCTCACGTCCGACGTACGCGTGCTCGGTCAGCGACGTGGGCAACGCGAAGCGCAACTTCGCCAGCGGATGGGACGGCGCGCACACGACCTCGAGCTCGTCGTCGCAGCAAACGTCGGCTTGAAGCGTTGGACGGTGCGAATCGCCCTCGATGAAGCCCAGGTCGAGCGTTCGCTCCGCAACGCGGTCCTGGACGATTTCCGAATTGGCGACGATCAGCCGCGGAACGATACCGCTGTGGCGCGACTTGAACTCGCCGAGCACCTGCGGCAGCAGGAAGTCGGCGATTGTCGTGCTCGCACCGATCAACAACGTGCCGGCAAGCTGTCCGCTCATGTCCTTCATGCGCGTGTCCAGCTCCGCCGAGAGGGCGAGGATGCGCGTCGAATATTCGAGCACGACGACGCCTGCAGCAGTCAGCGAGATGCGACCTTGTGCGCGGTCGAAAAGTCGCGCGTTGAAATGCTCCTCGAGCTGGCGGATCTGGAACGTCACCGCCGGCTGCGTCATGGACAGCGCGTCGGCCGCCTTGGTGAACGAGAGATGCTTCGCAACGGCGTGGAAGACCTGCAAGCGCCGGTCGGCCATGGCTCAAAGGCCTATCAACATGTTTGTCGGCGCCACACTACCTGCATGCTAGCGTTATCACCAGACCACGTCCGAGCTTCGATCACGATGTCAAGCCTCGTTCCCCCCCATGGCGGCGGCAGCCTCAAGGCTCTGCAAATGGAAGCAGACAGCAGCTCGGAGGAGCGGCGCCGCGCGCAAACATTGCTGCGGCTGCCCATCACATCACGAGAAAAAGGCGACCTCGTCATGCTCGGTCTCGGCGGCTTCACGCCGCTCGATGGCTTCATGATGCACGCCGACTGGCAAGGCGTATGCGACGACTATCGGACGGCGAGCGGCCTTTTCTGGCCGATCCCGATCACGCTTTCGGCCGACCGAAGCGTTGCCGATCGGATCGCCATCGGGTCCGAAGTGGCTCTCGCCGATCCCGACGACGACAGTCTGCTCGCCGTGATGAAGGTCGAGGAGAAATATGGAATCGACAAGACACACGAGTGCAAGTCGGTATTCCGCACGACCGACGCCGCACATCCCGGGGTTGCGATGGTGATGCGGCAGGGCGAGGTCAATCTCGCCGGGCCGGTCAAGGTGCTCGGCGATGGAGGATTCAAGGCGCGCTACGGACCGCTGTTCATGACGCCGCACGAGACGCGGGCCGAATTCGATCGGTCAGGCTGGTCGCGCGTGGCCGCATTTCAGACGCGCAACCCGATGCACCGCTCGCACGAATATCTCGTCAAGGTTGCGATCGAGGTGTGCGACGGCGTGCTGGTGCACTCGTTGCTCGGCAATCTCAAACCCGGCGATATTCCGGCCGACGTTCGCACGCGCGCGATCTCGATTCTGATCGAGAACTACTTTCGCGCCGGCACGGTCGTGCAGGCCGGCTATCCGCTCGATATGCGTTATGCAGGCCCGCGCGAGGCGCTGCTGCACGCACTCTTCCGCCAGAACTACGGATGCTCGCACCTCATCGTCGGCCGCGATCACGCCGGCGTCGGCTCCTACTACGGGCCGTTCGACGCCCATCGGATCTTCGATGAGATTCCCGCGGGTGCGCTGATCACGCGCCCGCTCAAGATGGACGTGACGTTCTGGTGTTATCGCTGCGGCGGCATGGCTTCGGGGCGCACGTGCCCTCATCCGGATTCCGATCGACTCCAGGTTTCAGGCACGCAGCTCCGTAACTGGCTCGCCGAGGGAAGCCTTGTGCCTGCGGAGTTTTCCCGGCCCGAGGTTCTGGAGGTGCTGCGCGCGCACTACGCCGGGCTTCAATAGGAGTCGAAAGCGAACAACGGCTGAGCGCTCGACTATTGAGGCCGCAACAACTCGAAGCCCGGCACGATCCGGTGCACGGGCATCTTCGACATTCGCCATTCGCGGGTCGTTGCGTCGTACTCGGACCCCGTAAAGCAGTGCCACTCGCTGTCATCGAGCTTCGGATAATCGCCGCGATAGTAGTAACCGGGCCATCGCGTCTCCTTGCGGAAGAGCGTATGGCGCGTCACCGCCTCGGCGGTCAGGATGCGGTGCTGAAGCTCCCAAGCTCTTTGCAGCTGATGCAGGCTGTCGGCGCCGATGCTCTGAAAATCCTCGTCGAGCATCGCGAGAAGCTCGAGGCCACGGTTCAGCAGGTTCTCGCTCGTGACGTAGAACATGCCGACGCCGCCGACATACTCGTCCATGATCTTCTCCAGCCGCTGCAGGCCATGGAGCGGCGTGATGTAGCTCGGCGATACCGTCCCCGCGACAATTTCGTTTCTGCCGATACGGTAGGTCTCGAGCGGCTTGTAAACCGCTTGCTTCAGTCGCTCGACGAGGTCGCTATCGAGCTCGGGCGAGTGCGTCTTGCGCTCCATGACGTACCTTACGGCCGCCTTTCCGGCGAGTCTTCCTTCGACGAACGACCCCGCGGAGAACTTGTGGGCCGAGCCGCCGATCGTGTCGCCGGCGCCGAACAATCCCTGCACCGTCGTCATGCGGTTGTAGCCCCATTGATACTCGGAAGGTGCGCAGTCCTCCGGCCCGCTCGCCCACGCGCCCGAGCAAGTCGCATGAGAGCCCATGATGTAAGGCTCCGAAGTAATCAGCTCGGACGGCTTCTCCTTCGGATCGATGTTCTGCGAAGCCCAGACGACCGCCTGCCCGATCGTCATGTCGAGGAAGTCCTCCCAGCCGAGCTCCTCTTTTTCCCTGGTATCGAGCACGTGTTGCGTATGCATGTAGATCGGGCCCTTTCCGGCCTTGATCTCTTCGAGCATCGCGTGGTTGCGAAGGCACGTCGGCATCGGATGAATGTCGACGTAATGACCGACGCGCGCCTTGATCTCGGGATAGCGGTCCTTCTCGTAGAACTCGCCGGCCGCGTTGGTCGCATGCGCCTTCAGAAGCAGAAACCAGGCACCGACCGGGCCGTAACCATCCTTGAAGCGCGTGAGAACGATCTTGTTCTCCATCTGCGTCATCTTCGCGCCGGTCGGGATCAGAAGGCCGTAAGCGGACGCCGTGCTCCAGGGCGCGTACCACGTTCTTCCCATGCCTTCACCGACCGACCTCGGCCGGTAGATATGCGAGCCGCCGCCGGCGCCCACGATGACCGCCTTTGCTCTGAACACATAGAAATCGCCGCTGCGAACATTGAATCCGACCGCGCCCGCAACGTGGTTTGCGCGCGTCTTGTCCATCAGGAGGTGGGTCACCATGATCCGGTTGTAGACGTGGGTCGCCGACTTCCGCGCAACCTCGGCGATGATCGGCTTGTAGCTCTCGCCGTGGATCATGATCTGCCACTTGCCTTCGCGCAGATACCGGCCGGTTTGCGGGTTCTTCAGGATTGGCAGACCCCACTCCTCCAGCTTGTGCACCGTCGAATCGACATGCCGCGCGATGTCATAAACCAGGTCCTCCCTCACGAGTCCCATCAGGTCGCCGCGCGCGTATTTGACGAAGTCTTCCGGCTGGTTCTCGCCCCACTGCATGCCCATGTAGCAGTTGATCGCCGACAGACCCTGTGCAACGGCGCCGCTGCGCTCGACATTCGCCTTTTCGACCAACACGATCTTGAGGTCCCGCCCCCAGTAGCGCGACTCGTAAACCGCCCCGCAGCCGCCGAAGCCGCCGCCGATGACGAGAATGTCGGAATCGACGAATTTCGTTCTTCGCGCCATCGTCAAGCCTTCTTGATCGTGGGCAGTGCGTCGATGTGCAGCGCCGCAGGCTCGTGGGCGAGCAGCGGCGAGCCGAGCGCACTCAAGTCGGGTTGCTCGTAATCCTGCGCGGCCTTGCTGGAGCCCCACGGCGTCGTCCTGATCGGAAACACGAATTCCTTCTGCCGTCCGTCGCGGTACCTGATCTTCCACGAGATCACGCCCTTTTCGGGCTCGCGCAGCACCCTCACCTTGTGACCGAGCGGCGCGAAATCCGCGTAGCCTCGAACGTCGATCGCGTTCTGCTGGCATGCCTTCACGCACGAGTAGCACTCCCAGCAGAAGTTGGGCTCGATGTTGTACGACCGGCGATGCACAGGGTCGATGTGCATGATGTCGGACGGGCAGATATCGACGCAGTCGCCGCAACCGTCGCACTTCGTCATGTCGGTGAACGTCGGCATCGCGGTCAGCTCCTGACGATGTAGTTTTCGGTTGACGCGCTCGGCAAATCCGAGCAACCGCTTGCCTCCTCGACGCGCCTCTGGAACGCGACCACGGGCTTGAAGAACATGTGCGCGAACTTGGACCAGGGAACCGACACGAACAGCAGCGTCGTGAAGAAAACAAAGATCCCGAAAGCGATCCAGGTGGCGACCGTGTACCCGGCCGTCGTTTGGAGGTAATGCCAGATCAGCGCGAACGCGACGCTCACGAGAAGCGAGCCGACGAACAAGTCAGCCTGGCCGAGATGGAACGGTGACGCGCCGTCGTACGCCACGTTCACCCTCAGGAAGAAGAAAAACCAGAGCCCGCCGATCAGGATCATCAGCGCGCCGATGATCCACAGCGTCGGGAGGACAACCGGCGGCGCAGCCGTTGTTCGATAAGCGAAGATCATGGCTATCGTCGTTATCAGATACACGATGAAGCCGTACATCATGAGGAGATGGGAGATCCGGCGCGGCCACTTGCAGAACTCGCCTGAGACTGCGGCCTCCGCAACCGTTGCGAACGCGAGCGAAACCGTCTCGCCGCCGCTCAAGCGCCTGAGCGCCGCCGCCTGTGCTCGTTGCCGGCGTTGTGCGAAGAACGTGGCGCTGCCCTTGTGGACCATGTCGATCACCGTTCCGGCGATCACGGCCACCGCCATCAGGACGATGTACGTCTGAATGACGATCGGCGGCACGACATCGGTCAGCGCAGCAAACGGATTAGTCGTGAACATGATTTCCTCCCCGCACAATTCTAGAAGGCGCAAGCGGGATCACCGCACAAAACGAGTTATGCGGCTATAAAGCCAACGAATGCGTCTCGAACGACATTGCCGCAAGATCGCCGAGGATCCAGGTCGCGGGCGCGGCGAGTCCCGCCACCGTGCCAGGGTTGACGAGCCAGCTCTTGCCGCCCTTGACGTTACCGATTGACTCGACACTTGCAACATGCGAATGGCCGCAGCAAACAAGATCCCAATCCCCGGTACAGGCCATTGCATAGCCGTATTCGGGATAGTGGACGACGAAGATGCGGCGCGCTGCCAGCTCGATCCTCGCGTCGGGACCATGGTATTGCACCTGACCGCCGCTGGTGCTCGCGAGTCGCGCAAGCGAAACCGGATCGCCCAGATTGTTGCCATGAATGAGATGCATCGGGAGGCCGGCGGCCATCGCAGCGCGCACGGTTTGCGTGCCGATGAGGTCGCCACAATGGATCACCGCCTTTGCACCGCGCGTGGCCGCCTCGCGCACCGCGACCCCGAGCGCGTCCGCGCGGTCGTGGCTATCCGAAACGATGCAGATCTTCATGGGGTGCCGTGATCGAGCGGTGGACGACGATAGCATGGCTCGAGCGAGCTCCCGCGACCTGGACACCGCCGAATCGCAAGCGTGCAAACGCACGGCATTGAGGAACTGCGGGCCTTTCGCATCTTCGATCGAGCACTGGCCGTCGACTGGTACGCTGGGCAACGCCTCGATTGAGCGGACCGCCGATGTCTAGTCGTTTCTTCCGTTTCGCCTGGCTCGCGTCGCCGATCGTCGCCCTCGCCTTCGCCGGCTGTTCGACGATCGCCGGCAACGTGCTCAAGGAGAGCCGCGACGGCTTCAACCAGGCGGCGCAGATCACCAACGCCGAGCAGCTGTTGCGCAACCTCGTCCGGCTGCGCTATGCCCAATCGCCGTACTTCCTCGAGATCAGCAGCGTATCGACGAGCGCCACGATGGCCGGCGGTCTCGGGTCGGGGGTCAACACGGTGTCGACCGTTCCCGGCTTCGATTTCAACCTGACGCTCTCTCCGTCGCTCAGCTACTCGCAAACGCCGTCGTTCGTGTTCCAACCGCTGACCGGTGAGAAGCTCGGCCGCCAATTGCTGCGCCCGGTCGATCTTCGTACGCTGGCGCTCTTGCGCACTGCGGGTTGGGACCTTCGCGACATCCTGATCGTGCTGGTCGACAGCATCAACGGCATTCCCAATGCACCCGCGGCAACACAATTCGCACCGCCTTCCGTTCCGGACAACGCGGACTTCCGCCGCGTCGTCGATCTCATCGATCAGCTCGAAGACGCAGGCCTCGTTCAGCTTGGCATCGAGCCGGGCGTTCCGTCGCCCGATCCGCGCGGGGACATCGTGCTTTCGTTGCAAATCGACAAGCAAGCGGCGGGACGCGCCGAAGTCGCCGAGCTGACTCGGCGGCTTGGACTGGATCCAAAGAACCTGACTTATCGGCTCGCCGCGGCTGCGACGGGTGGCGGCGGTCAAACGATCGTCGTCAAACCCCGCTCGGTGCTCGCCGCGATGCGTTATCTGTCGAAGGGCATCGAGATCCCGCAGGCAGATCGTGCCGCCGGCAACGTGCCCCAAGTTAGCGTAGATGGGGAAGTCGTCGATTGGACAAAACTGATGAGCGGCATCTTCACGGTTCGTTCGAGCGAGGTGCCGCCCGCGAACGCGTATGTGAGCATCCGGCACGAACGGCATTGGTTCTTCATCGATCCCGCCGATCTTGCGGCGAAACAGAGTTTCGCGCTGCTCGAGACCGTCTTCGCGCTGCAAGGCGGCGACGTGCCGCCGATCACGACGGTGCTGACGTTGCCGATCGCGCGCTGATACGGCGCGCTAGCTGCGGCGATTGGTCCCGTCGCTCAAGATGAACACGAACTCCTCGCCGCCGTGCTCGAAGAACCGTGCCGATCGATCAGCGACGGAAAGGTAAAGACGAACAGCTCCCTATGCAAGTTCTATCTGCGGCAGAGCTATCACCACATGGCCAACATTTCTGCGAGGTCATGTTGAACAACGCGAAGCACGACGCGCAGCCGGCGAAGTGAAGGCGATCCTGAAGCACGTTCCGCACGCGGCGCATTCGAATGATGTGGAAGTCGATGCACCGGATGTCGCAGGACTTTATCGAATTGCAGACCAAGGACAAGGTGCGCATCGACCGCACGCCGCGGCCGATCCTCGACGCACAGCTCAACGCGTGGGACACGATCATCGCAGGTGAGCCAGAGCGCGGCGTACGCGCACTACTTCCCGAAGGGGCCGATCGGGTAGGCGGTCACTTGCCCCAGCCGTCGACGAGCTTCATCCGCTGCACCTTGCCGGACGGTCCCTTCGGCAGCTCGTCGACGAAGCGGAAGTAGCGCGGCGACTTGAAGCGGCCGAGCTCGCGGAGACAGTGAGTCTCGAGCTCGGTCTCGTCGACATGCATTGCCGGCTTGACGACGACGCACGCAAGGATCTCCTGACCGTACTCGCGATCCGGAACGCCGACGGCTGCGGCCTCGAGCACGGCGGCGTGCTTCAACAGCGCCTCGTCGATCTCGCGCGGCGCGATGTTTTCGCCGCCCTTGATGATCAGCTCCTTCAGCCGCCCGGTGATGAAATAGAAGCCGTCGGCGTCGCGATAGCCGAGGTCGCCGGTCGCAAGCCAGCCGTCCTTGAGTGTCGCGGCGGTCGCGGCTTCGGCTTTGTGATAGCCGCGCATCACGTTCGGTCCGGCAATCTCGATTTCGCCGGTCTCACCGTCGGCGAGCGGCCGGCGCACGCGGTCGACGACGCGCGCCTCAACGGCCAGCGGTTGGCCGGCGCTGCCGATCCGGCGAAGGCTCCGGTCCATCGGGTTGCAGAAAGCGACCGACGCGCACTCCGTCAGTCCCATCGCTTCGACGATCGGGATGCCGAAGCGCGCCTCGAACGCTTCGTGCTGATCGGGCGGCAGCGGCGCCGACGCCGAACGCGCGTAGCGGACATAGCGCATCGCCTCACGTTGCGAGGGCGTTGGATCAGGACCGTTCAGCAGATAAGCGACGATCGTCGGAACCAGGTTCAACCACGTCGGCCGATAGCGCTCGACCAGCGACCACCACTGCGACGTGCTGAAGCGTTCGGGGAGGACGAGGCTGCCGCCGCTGACGAGCGTCGAAACCACCGCGATGCATTGCCCGTTGATGTGATACAGCGGAAGCGACGAGAGCACGCGATCGTCGGGCGACAACGATTGGTGTGCCTGCACGGCGCGCCCCGCGACGAGCATGTTCGCGTGCGTCAACTCGACGCCCTTCGGCATGCCGGTGGTGCCCGACGTGTACATCAGCATCGCGATGTCGTGCGCTGCTCGATCGACTGGCGGCGTCGTTATGTCAGTCGCGCCGGGCCGCCCCAAGCGACTGGCTGCGCCCCCTCGGGGGGCAGCGAGCGAAGCGAAGCGTGGGGATCGTTCACCGGCATCCGCAGGCCAGCGCTCGACCCGCGTGGACGATTTCACGCGCTTCGCAGCGGCTGCCAACCGCGCCGCATGCGGGTCGACGGAGAACACGACGCGCGGCGCCGCGTCCGCGAGGATGTGATCGAGATGCGTATGCTGCGCCAGCAGGTTGAACGGCAGCACGACACGGCCCGCGCCCATCGTGCCGAGAAAGACCTGTAACGCGGCAAGCCCGTTCGGTAGCATGAAGCCGACCACGTCGCCGGGCACGACACCGCGCTCGTCGAGCAATGCACCGATCCGTTGAGTGTCGCGCGCCAGACCCGCGTAGGTCAACGCGTGCTCGCGACCCGGCTCGATTGCGAACACGGCCTCGCCGCGGGCGCGCGCCCCGATCAGCTCGGCAAACGTGGCGCCGTTGCTCACGCGCCGTAGCGGGCGCGGTACGCGCCGAACAGCTCGTCCTCGGTTGGCTCGCGAATGCGATCCGCGGCAAGCGGATGCACGACGCGCGTCACGTTGACGAAGTGACGCCAGTTCAGGTTGTCCGAAAAGCTGTTGCCACCCCAGCTTCCGCATCCCATCGATAGCGAGAACGGGAGCGCATTGTCGAAGCTGCCGCCGGTCGCGAAGCAGTGCGCCTGATTCATGATCACGCGGCACACGGGCAGCGACAAACCGAGAGCGGTAGCGCGGTCGTCGTCGGTCGAGTGCAGTCCGATCGAATGGCCGGCGCCCTGGTGGTCGAGCAGCTCGCGAGCACGCGCGACGGCAGTTTCGAAATCGTCGGCACGATACAACGCGAGGACCGGCGACAGCTTTTCGCCGGAGAACGCATGCGCGCTGCCGACACCGCGCTCCTCGACGATCAGGAAGCGGGCCTGCGCCACACGGTCGATCCCTGCGCGAGCGGCGATATCGGCTGCCGACTGCGCGATTACTTCGGGACGCAGCTTGCCGTTGTCGAACATGGTTCGCTCGAGCGCCAGCTTTTCGTCGGCATCGAGCAAAACACCGCCATGCGCCTCGAACGCCTGCAGCAACTCCGGCGCGATCGACTCGACGGCGATCACGCTGTTCTCCGACGAGCAGCTCGTCGCGTTGTCGAACGTCTTCGACGCGGCGATCTTCGCGGCGGCATCGTCGATGCTCGCCGTCTCGTCGACGATCACCGCGACGTTCCCGGCGCCGACGCCGAGCGCCGGTGTTCCGCTTTCATACGCGGCCCGGACATTCGTCTGCGAGCCGGTGGCGACCACCCAATCCGCCTGCCGCATCAGCTCGCGCGTGTGCTCGCGCGATACCGGCGAAGGCAACGCGAGCACCAGATCGTGCGGCGCGCCGACGCGCGCGATTTCTTCGTGCACGTAACTCAACAACAAGTCGAGCGTCGACGCCCCCTTCGGCGAAGGCGCCAACACGATTGCGTTGCGCCCCTTGAGCGCGTTGATGATGTTGTTCGCCGGCGTCGCGCCCGGATTCGTCGACGGCGTGATCGCGGCAACGACACCAACCGGCCGGGCGATCTCGATCAGGCCCCGTTCGCGATCTTCGGCAATGACGCCGGCGGAGCGCACGCCTTGCAGATCGCGCAGCAGGCCCATCGTCTTGCGACGATTTTTCGCGATCTTGTCGGCGACGTTGCCGAGTCCGGTGTCGCGCACCGCACGTTCGGCAAGCGCTCGATTGCGCGACGGCTCGACGATCGCCCACGCCGCCGCCGTGACGAGCGCATCGACGCGCGGCTGGTCCCATTGGTCGACTGCGGCCTGCGCCGCCCGCGCCCGCCGGATCAGCGCAGCGACGTCGTCAGTCGCGCTCGTATCGAGCCGTGACGCGACGTCGTTCATCGTCAGTTGCGCCGGGCCGCCCCAAGCAACTGACTGCGCCCCCTCTGGGGGCAGCGAGCGAAGCGAGCGTGGGGGTCGTTCATCGTCAGTTGCGCCGGGCCGCCCC
>DATLNR010000047.1:0-3720 GCA_035536655.1 Casimicrobiaceae bacterium | reverse complement strand
AAGACGACGACGACATCGCTGATCGCGTCGGTGCTCGCCGAAGGCGGGCTCGACCCGACGTTCGTCATCGGCGGGCGGCTTCTGTCCGCCGACGCAAATGCGCGCCTCGGCCAAGGCGACTTCCTCGTGGCCGAGGCCGACGAGTCGGATGCGTCGTTTCTCTATTTGTCGCCGGTGATCGCCGTCGTGACCAACATCGACGCCGACCACATGGATACCTACGGGCACGATTTCGCACGGCTGACGAAGGCCTTCGTCGACTTCGTGCAGCGGCTGCCGTTCTACGGCGTCGCCGTGCTGTGCAACGACGATCCGACGGTCCGGCTGCTGCAGGACGGGATCACGAAGACCGCGATCAGCTATGGACTGAACGCCGAAGCGAAGGTGCGAGCCGTCGACGTGCGCAACGTCGGCGGCCGCATGAAGTTCGTCGCGGTGAGCGACGATGCAGCGGACCTTCCGATCGATCTTGCACTGGCCGGCGTCCATAACGTGCTCAATGCGCTCGCGGCCATCGCGATCGGTCGCGAAGTCGGCATAGGCAATGCCGCGATTGCGAAGGCGCTGGCCGAGTTTCGCGGCGTCGGCCGCCGGTTCCAGCATCATGGCGACATCGCACTGCCAGCCGGCGGCGCATTCACGTTGATCGACGACTATGGCCACCATCCTGTCGAGATGGCGGCAACGATCGCCGCCGCGCGAGAAAGCTTCCCAGGACGCCGTCTCGTGCTTGCCTTCCAGCCGCACCGCTACACGCGCACGCGCGATCTGTTCGAAGACTTCGCCCGTGTTCTGTCGACCGTCGATGCTCTGGTGCTGGGCGAGGTCTACGCGGCCGGCGAATCGCCGATCGTCGCTGCGGACGGGCGGGCGCTCGCGCGAGCCATTCGCGTTGCCGGCAAAGTCGAGCCGCTGTTCGTCCACGACATCGCCGCGATGGCGGAAGCGATCCGCGACATTGCGCGCGACGGCGACGTCGTGCTCACGATGGGCGCCGGAAACGTGAGCACCGTGCCTGCGCAACTCGCAGCGGGCGCCTGAATGATGATGCTCGAACCGCTTCGCTTCGAAGCACTGCGCGGCGAGCTCGCGCGCGACGCATCGCTTGCACGCCATACGAGCTGGCGCGCCGGTGGCAACGCGGACGTGCTGTACATGCCTGCGGATCGCGACGACCTTGCAACGTTCCTGCGCCAATGGCCCAGCGGTTCCGCGCTTACCGCGATCGGGCTCGGCAGCAACCTGTTGGTTCGCGACGGCGGCGTTCGCGGAGCCGTGGTGTTGATGCACGACCCCGGCGCGATGCTGGCCGTGCAGGACGGACTGATCTATTGCGACGCCGGTGCCGCGAGTCCGAAGCTCGCGCGATTTGCGGCGATGCACGATCGTGGCGAAGCCGAGTTCCTCGCCGGCGTGCCGGGAACGATCGGCGGTGCGCTTGCGATGAACGCAGGATGCTACGGCGGAGAGACGTGGCAGCATGTCTCGCGCGTCGAGATGCTCGGCCGCGACGGTCGTTTTACGATGCGAACGCCCGCCGATTTCACGATCGGCTATCGGTCGATCGCGTTCGCCGACGGCGCGCCGATCGACGCCATTTTCACGGCCGCCTGGTTTCGCTTTCCCGAAGGCGACGCTCAGCGCGCGCGCGAACGGATTCGCGACCTGCTTCAAGCGCGCATCGCCACACAGCCACTGTCGCTGCCCAACGCCGGGAGCGTGTTCCGCAATCCGGAAGGCGATCATGCCGCACGGCTCATCGAGTCGTGCGGGCTTAAAGGTCTGGCGATCGGCGGTGCGCAGGTCTCGCAAAAGCACGCCAACTTCATCGTCAATCCAGAGCGGCAGGCGCGCGCGGCGGAGATCGAGACGCTGATCGGCGAAGTTGCGCGCATCGTGCGCGAACGTACGGGCATCGCGCTCGAACCCGAGGTTCGCATCGTGGGTGAGGCATGAGCGAATTCGGGCGGGTCGCTGTGCTCATGGGGGGGCCAAGCTCCGAACGCGAGATCTCGCTTTTGTCCGGCAACGCCGTACTCGCCGCGCTGAAGCGTCAACGGGTCGACGCGCATGCGTTCGACCCGGCCGAGCGCGATGTCTTCAGGCTGCGCGACGAAGGATTCGATCGCGTGTTCATCGCGCTGCACGGTCGTTTCGGCGAGGACGGCACGGTGCAAGGGGCGCTCGAGTCGCTGCGCATTCCCTACACGGGCAGTGGTGTGATGGCCTCGGCACTCGCGATGGACAAGTGGCGCACGAAGCTCGTTTGGCTCGCGAGCGGAATTCCAACGCCGCGCTACCGCGTCGTCGATGCGAAGACCGACTGGATGAGCGTCGTCGCGGAGCTCGGCCTACCGCTGATCGTCAAGCCGTCGCGCGAAGGGTCGACGATCGGCATCACGAAGGTTTCGCATGTCGATCACGACGAGCTCGCGATCGCGTACGAGGCCGCCGCCAAGCACGACCCGATGGTGTTGGTCGAGGAATTTGTTTCAGGCGTCGAGCTGACCGCATCCGTCCTCGGCCGCACCGTGCTGCCGCTGATTCGCATCGAGGCACCGCAGGGCAACTACGACTATCACCACAAGTACTTCTCGGACGCGACGCAGTACCACTGCCCCGCGGGCCTTGCGAACGACGTCGAGCTCGCGATTCGCGCGCAGGCATTGCATGCGTTCGACCTCGTGGGCTGCAGCGGCTGGGGGCGGCTCGACCTGATGCTTCGGGCCGATGGCTCGTGGTCGTTTCTCGAAGTGAACACGTCCCCCGGCATGACCGGCCACAGCCTCGTACCGATGGCCGCGCGCGCAGACGGGATGTCGTTCGATGCGTTGTGCGTCGAGATCCTGAGGCTCGCCGATGTGGCATGACGCGAAAGCGTTGTCGGCCATCGCGATGACGCTCGCCTCGATGGCGATCGTTGGCGTCGCCGCGGCTGCGGTCTACGCGCTCGCGCGACATCCGCTGTTCGCCATCACCGAGGTCGTGGTCACGACGCCGCTAGAGCGCGCGAGCGCCCCGCATCTCGAAGCGCTGGTTCGCGAAAGGCTCGCCGGCACGTTCTTCACGATGGACCTCGAGCGATCGCGCAGGTCGCTTGCGTCCTTGCCGTGGGTCCGGAGCGTCGCGTTGCGGCGGCAATGGCCGCATACCGTCGAGATCACGATCGAAGAGCATGCGCCGCTCGCCCGCTTCGGCGACGCGTTGCTCGTCAACACGCACGGCGAAACGTTCGCTGCAACTGCGGCGAGCGACTTGCCGCGTTTCGTCGGACCGGGCGGCACGGCGGCCGAGATGACAACGCGCTACCGCGAATGGTCCCAGCTCCTGAAGCCGCTCGGCATCGCGATCGCGGAGTTGCATCTGTCGGACCGCGGCGGTTGGCGCGTGCGGACGACGAGCGCCGACGGCTCGATCGTGCTCGACCTCGGCCGCGAGGACGCGACCGGTCGGCTCGCGCGTTTCACCCGTGCGTACGCACGCACGCTCGGCGCGCTCGCGCAACGAGGAACACGCATCGAATCGGTCGACTTGCGCTATCGGAACGGCTTCGCCGCACGCGTTCCGGGCTTTCGCGAATCAGGCTCGGCGAAGCGCGCGAGCTAGCGAATGGCCATGGTCAAGGAACCGAAGAAGGACCTGATCGTCGGCCTCGACATCGGCACATCGAAAATCGCCGCGCTGGTGGCCGAAGTCGCGTCGGACGGCGCGCTCAACGTC
>DATLNR010000046.1:0-3350 GCA_035536655.1 Casimicrobiaceae bacterium | reverse complement strand
ACCGCCACGTCCCCGCCGATCGTCACGCCATAGTCCGCGGCCCGCCGCGCGAGATGCGCGGCGTGCGCGCTCGCGACCAGCGTTTTCGTCGGCATGCAGCCGGTGTTGACGCACGTGCCGCCGAACAACTTGCGCTCGACGATGGCGACGTTGCGGCCGGCATTGGCCAACTTGACCGCGAGCGCGGGTCCGGCCTGGCCGGCGCCGATGATGATCGCGTCGAATCGTCGCTTCATGAGGCCTAAGCGTCCTCTGCGTCCAGCGACTCGAGCGCCTCGGCGAGCTCGAGCCATTGCGCTTCGAGCCGGGCGAGCCGCCACGTGATGTCGCCTTGCTCGGCGACCGTTGCTTTGAGTCGCTCGCGATTGACTTCATCGTACGCGTCGGCGGAAGCGAGCCAGGCGTCGGCCGCAGTCTTGCGCTGCGCAAGCGCCGCCATTTCGTCCTCGACGGTCCCAAGACGATCAACCAACGGCTTTCGCTGCGCATAGCGCTGCTGGCGCTGTTCCGCCGCTTTGCGTCGTTCGCTCCTGCGATCGAATGCGGCCGTCGAGCGCGGCGCATCGCGCGTGTCGCGTGAAAGCACCCATCGGCGGTAGTCATCGAGATCGCCATCGAACGGTTCGACACGGCCGTCGTTCACGAGCCAGAAGATGTCGGTTGTCGCGGACAGCAGATGCCGGTCGTGCGCGACGACGACGAGCGTCCCGTCGAAGTCCTGCAGCGCCTCGGCCAGCGCCTCGCGCATCTCGATGTCGAGGTGGTTCGTCGGCTCGTCGAGAATGACGAGCTGCGGCTTCGCGCGCACGATCATCGCGAGCACCACGCGCGCCTTCTCGCCGCCCGAGAAGTCCGCGACCGCTGCGCTGACCTGGTTGCCGCGAAAATCGAAGCCGCCGAGGAAGTCGCGCAAGTCCTGCTCTCGTGCCGACGGCTCGAGGCGCTGGAGGTGACGAAGCGGTGACGATGCTGCGTCCAGTTGCTCCAGCTGATGCTGCGCGAAGTAGCCGATGCGCAGGTTCGGCGTCGTGAAGCGCTCGCCCGCGGAGAGCGGTAGCGTATGCGCGAGCGCCTTGACGAGCGTCGACTTGCCCGCGCCGTTCGCGCCGAGCAACCCGATGCGCTCACCAGCCAGCAGGCTTGCATCGAGACGCTCGAACACGGGCGGCGCATCGCCGTAGCGCAGCGTCGCGCCCTCCAACCTGACGACCTGTCGTGCATGAAGACCGGCGGGAGCGAATGAGAACGTAAAAGGGCTGTCGACATGCGCCGCAGCGATCCGCTCCATCTTCTCCAGCGTCTTGAGCCGGCTTTGCGCCTGCTTCGCCTTGTTCGGTTTCGCGCGAAACCGATCTACGAAGGCCTGCAGGTGCGCGATCTGGCGCTGTTGCTTCTCGTAGCTCGCCTGCTGCGTGGCGAGTTGCGCCGTGCGCTCGCGCTCGAACGCCGAGTAGTTGCCGGAATGGCGACGAAGCTGCCGGTTGTCGATATGCACGATGCTCTGCGCGATCGCATCCAGAAAGTCGCGGTCGTGCGTGATGAGCAGGAGCGTCCCGGGATACGCAGCGAGCCAATCTTCGAGCCACAGCGCCGCGTCGAGATCGAGATGGTTCGTCGGCTCGTCGAGCAGCAGCAGATCGGAGCGCGCCATCAGCGCCTGCGCGAGGTTGAGCCGCATGCGCCAGCCGCCTGAGAAGCTTGCGACGGGATCGGTTTGGCGCGCCTGCCCGACGCCGAGCCCCGCAAGCAGCGACGCGGCGCGAGCGTGCGCCGAGTAGCCGTCGATGATTTCGTAACGGTGGTGGAGCTCGGCAAGCGCATGCCCGTCGATGCTCCGCTCGGCTCCGGCAGTGGCGAGCGCGCGTTCGATCGTGCGCAGCTCGGCGTCGCCGTCCTGCACGAAGTCGAGCGCCGACGTCACAACGGCCGGCGTCTCCTGTGCGACGTGGGCGATCGTCCACTTCGCCGGCAGCTCGACGTCCCCTGCTTCCTGATGAATCTCGCCGCGGAGCAACGCGAACACGCTCGACTTGCCGGATCCGTTCGGTCCGACGAGTCCGACGCGGTGCCCCGCATGAATCGTCAGCGACGTGTTCTCGAGAAGCCGCTTCGCGCCGCGGGCGAGCGTGAGGCCGGTGAGGCGTATCAAAGGAAGAGACCGGCAATTATCAGAGCGTCCAATCGTAGTCGACGACGAGCGGCGCGTGGTCGGAGAAGCGCTTCGTCTTGTAGATCGATACCGCATGGGCCTTCGCCGCGATCCCCGGCGTCGCGACCTGGTAATCGATGCGCCAGCCGACGTTCTTCGCCCACGCCTGACCGCGGTTGCTCCACCACGTGTACTGGTCCGGGCGCGCATCGACGCGGCGGTAGACGTCGACGAATCCCACGTCGTCGAACACACGGGAAAGCCATGCCCGCTCTTCGGGCAGGAATCCTGAGTTCTTCTGGTTCGCGCGCCAGTTCTTGAGGTCGATAGGCTGGTGAGCGATGTTCCAGTCGCCGCAAAGGACGATCTCCTTCTTCTCGCGCTTGCGCAGGTTGACGAGGTGCGGCAGGAACGCTTCGAGGAAACGAAACTTCGACGCCTGCCGATGCGGGCCCGACGAGCCCGACGGCATGTACAGGCTGATGACCACGACATCGCCGAAGTCCGCCTCGAGATAGCGTCCCTCGCTGTCGAACTCTTGGCAACCGAATCCATGAACCACCGCCGGCTGTTCTCGCGCGTAGAGTGCGACGCCGGAGTAGCCCTTTCGCGTGGCGCAGCAGAAGAACGCGTGAGAGCGCCGCGGCGCTCGCATCGAGGCAGGAATGTCGTCGCCGGTCGCCTTGATCTCCTGCAGGCACACGACATCCCACGGCTTGCCGCGCGTGAGCCAGTGAGCGAGTCCGCGCCGCGCGGCCGAGCGGATCCCGTTGACGTTGAGCGTGATGATGCGCATGCGATCGTTTCATTGGCCGCGAAGCGCCGGCGAGCTTACACTCGCACTGTCACCGGCTCTTCGATGACATCGCGATGCACGCATTCCGGCGTGAGTTTCTGCAATTCTCGTTGGCACAGGACGTGCTGCGCTTCGGCGACTTCGTCACCAAGGCCGGACGCAGGAGCCCGTACTTCTTCAACGCGGGATTGTTCGACGATGGCATGAGCCTGAAGCGACTCGGAGGTTTCTATGCCGACGCGCTGCTCGCTTCCGGCCTCGTCGTCGATCAGCTGTTCGGACCGGCGTACAAGGGGATCACCCTTGCGGCCGCGACCGCCATTGCGCTTGCCGAAAATGGTCACAAACTGCCGTTCAGCTACAACCGCAAGGAAGCGAAGGACCACGGCGAGGGCGGCGTCATCG
>DATLNR010000045.1:0-33728 GCA_035536655.1 Casimicrobiaceae bacterium | reverse complement strand
TCGGGAATGCCCGCCTCGACCTTGCCGACGAGGTCGGCTCCGACGTCCGCTCCCTTGGTGAAGATGCCGCCGCCCAGACGCGCGAAAATCGAGATCAACGAGCTCCCGAACGCAAGGCCGACGAGAGGCTGGATCGCATGGTGCAATCCCTCGCGCATCGCGTTCGGACGCCAATCGCCGGCACCGACCAGAAACCAGTAGAAGCCCGCGACGCCGAGGAGTCCCAGACCGACGACGAGCATGCCGGTGATCGCGCCGCCGCGGAACGCGACCGAGAGCGCCTCGTTCAAGCCGGTCCGCGCCGCTTCGGCGGTGCGGACGTTCGAGCGAACCGACACGTACATGCCGATGTAGCCGGCGGCGCCCGAGAGGATCGCACCGATCGCGAAACCTGCCGCCGTGTCCCAGCGCAACAACACGCCGATGACGACGAACAGGATGACGCCGACGATCGCGATCGTCGTGTACTGACGGTTCAAGTACGCCTTTGCACCGGCCTGTATCGCCGCGGCGATCTCCTGCATGCGCGCATTGCCGGCCGGCTTGGCCATGATCCAGCCGATCGACCAGAAGCCGTAGACGATCGCGAGGACCGCGCAAACGAGCGCGAACACGAGACCTGTGGAAATGCCCATGACTTCTCCCTGATTAGGTGCGATTGCGCGGCATTGAGACGGCTCGCCGGCAAACGTCAACGCGCGGCGGCGTTGCGCCGATGCGCGTGCCCTCGATGTCCCCGGAAAACGGTGTTACGCCGGACCTCGGATGCGTTGCCCGGGCCCAGGCAGCCCGGCATTGTGCCAGCGGCGTGATCGACCCGGCGCCGCCGGCTTTCCAACGAGCCCGTCGCTACTCGCCCGCTAGATCGTGAACGTATCGGCGAGCTTCCTTCGCACCGCAACGTTCTTCAACCTCGTGTACTGCGGCAACCCATCCTTGAACGGCGGCGGCACCTCGCCGCGGATCAGTGGCAGCAGATAGCGGCGCGCCTTGTCGGTGATGCCGTAGCCATCCTTGCTGATGTAATCGCGCGGCAGCATCTTCTCGACGTTCGCGACCGATGTCAGCGGAGCCTCGACGATCTTCCAGCGATACGGACGGTCGGACACGCGCGTGATCGCGGGCATCACGGCATTGCGTCCCTTGATCGCGAGCTCGACCGCAGCCTTGCCGACCGCGTAGCTCTGCTCGAGATCCGTGCGGCTCGCAATATGACGCGCGGCGCGCTGCAGATAGTCTGCGACCGCCCAGTGATACTTGTGCTTCAGTCGGTCCTTGACGATGTTCGCGATCAGTGGGCCCACGCCGCCCAACTGTGCGTGGCCGAATGCGTCCTTCGTGCCGGCTTCCGCGAGAAGCTTGCCCTCGGCATTCTTCAACCCTTCCGAAACGCCGACGCAGCAATAGCCGAAACGGCGCACGTTCTCGTCGACGCGCGCGCAGAAGCGTTCTTCGTCGAAAGGAACCTCGGGAAACAGCAGCACCAGCGGAATCGGCGTTGCGGCGTCGTCGGCGAGGCCGACCGCGGCGGTGATCCAGCCGGCGTTCCGCCCCATCACTTCCAGCACGAACACGCGCGTCGACGTGCTTGCCATCGAGGCGACGTCGAACGCCGCTTCGCGCATCGACGTCGCGACGTACTTCGCGACGGAACCGAATCCCGGACAGTTGTCGGTCACGGCGAGGTCGTTGTCGACGGTCTTCGGAACGTGCACGGCGATGAGCGGATAGCCGAGCTTGTCAGCGACCTGCGAGACCTTGAGGCACGTGTCGGCCGAATCGTTGCCGCCGTTGTAGAAAAAATAGCCGATGTCGTGCGCGCGGAACACGTCGATCAGCCGCTCGTACTGCGCCTTCGACTGCTCGAGGCTCTTCAGCTTGTAGCGGCACGAGCCGAACGCGCCGCCTGGCGTCGTCTTCAGCGCGGCGATCGCGCGTGGCGATTCCTTCGACGTATCGATCAGGTCCTCGGTCAGCGCGCCGATGATGCCGTTGCGGCCGGCATAGACGTTCCCGATGCGTCCATTGTTCTTGCGCGCCGTTTCGATGACGCCGGCGGCTGAAGCGTTGATCACGGCGGTGACACCGCCGGATTGCGCATAGAAGGCGTTGCGTGCAGATGATCGTTTCATCGAAGTTGCGCGAGCCACCGTTGGGCGCCGGTATGTCCGGGCGCGAGGGAAAGGACTTTGGAGAACGCGCGACGCGCTTCGGCGTTGTCGTTGCCCGACGCGCACGCGAGTCCAAAGTTGAACCAGAGGCGCGGATCATCCGCGCGAAGTGCGAGCGCACGTTCGACCATGCGCCGGGACTTGTCGACGTCGCCGCGCTGCTGCGCGACCATGCCGACCATGTTCAACAGGTCCGGATCGTCCTGCGCATCGTCGAGCGCCTCGGTCAGGCACGTCTGCGCCTCGTCGAGCGCGCCTTTCTGCGCTGCATAGACACCGCGCTCGACGAGCGCATTGAACCGCGTCACGTGCGCGGCGAGAACGTCGCCCCACTTTTCCCGCACATAGCTGTACTGCGTGCTGAACTTGTCGGGATCGAAGTTCCCTTTGCCGCCGCCGCCCGATGTGCCGATGTCCGCGTGCCAGCGGAACGCACACTGGTCGACGAAGCGGAACGTCGTCTTCTCCGAAAGCTGCAAGACGAAGTCCCAGTCATCGTGGATGTCGAGCGCCTCGTCGTAGCGCACGCCGGTCGCAACGAGTCTCCGGCGAAACAGCAGCGCCGAATGATGGATGTACGACTTCTCGTGCAACGCGAGGCGATCGAATGGTCGGCCGATCGTCGAGAAATGCCGGCCTTCCTCGAACACTTCGAAGCGCCCGTACGCGACACCGGCCACCGGATCCTTCGCCAGCGCGGCGACGAGTCCGGAAAGGTGACCGTCGAGGAGCTCGTCGTCGTGGTCGAGAAACGTGATGAACTCGCCATGGCTCGCGTCGAGGCCGGCATTCGCTGCGCGCGGTCGTGACAGCGGTTCGTCCGATGCGACGAAGTTCAGCGCGAACGGGTACTGCGAAGCGTCGACCGGCCGATGCGAACGACCGCACGCCGCCACGAGCACGACTTCGATGGCCGGATGATCCTGCCGCGCGATCGATGCGAGCGCCCGCGGCAGCGTCGGCGGATCCATGCTGCGCACGATGACGCTCACGAGCGGCGGGGAATCCATCGCGGAACCTTCGCGCTTCGATCCGATCACGTACGCAGCGCGGCGAGCACCGCTTCGCGGACCTCGTCGACCGGCGCGACACCATTCACCTTGCGCATCTTCGGAGCCGCCGTATCGTTCGCCGCGGCCCATCGCTCGTAATAGTCGACGAGCGGCCGCGTCTGCGCCTGGTAGACGCCGAGGCGATTGCGCACCGTCTCTTCGCGATCGTCATCGCGCTGGATCAGCGGCTCGCCGGTGACGTCGTCGCGATCGGCGACTTTCGGTGGATTGAACTTGACGTGATAGACGCGACCCGACGCGACGTGCGTGCGCCGACCGCTCATGCGCTCGATGATCAGCGCGTCCGGCACGTCGATCTGGAGCACGAAGTCGATCGGCACGTTCGCCTCGCGCATCGCCTCGGCCTGCGGGATCGTTCGCGGGAACCCGTCGAACAGATAGCCGTTGCGGCAATCCGGCTCGCGCAACCGGTCGCGGACCAGCCTGATGATGATGTCGTCGGACACGAGGGCGCCGCTGTCAATCACCTTCTTCGCGGCGAGTCCGAGCGGCGTCTGCGCCTTGACCGCGGCGCGCAACATGTCGCCGGTCGAGATTTGCGGAATGGCGAACGCTTCCTTGATGAACGTCGCCTGCGTGCCTTTGCCTGCGCCGGGAGGGCCGAGGAGGATGAGGCGCATGATTGGGGTCAGTGTAATTTATCCGCCCTTTGCTGCGGATGACGCGGACGAGCGGCGGCGGATAAATCACACTGCCTCCATCACCCCGCGAACAGTGCACGGATGCGCGCGAGATCGCCCTCGGTATCCACTCCGGGAGCCGGCGCCTCCTCCGCGATCGCCACCGCGATCCGCTCGCCGTGCCACAGCGCCCGCAGTTGCTCGAGCGCCTCGAAGCGCTCGATCGGCGCGGGCGGCAGTTTCGGAAAGCGCATCAGGAAACCGACGCGATAGGCGTACAAGCCATAGTGACGATAGATCGGCAGGCCGTCCGGAAGACTGTCCACGCCATGCGCGAACGCGTCGCGCGCCCACGGGATCGTCGCACGGCTGAAGTAGAGCGCGTCGCCGCGCGCGTCGAGCACGACCTTGACGACGTTCGGATTGATCGCTTCGTCGACGGTGCCGATTCGATGACACGCCGTGGCGATCGATACGTCGTCGCGCTGCTCGACGAGCCGCGCAACGCCGGCAATGAGCGAAGGTGCGAGCAGCGGCTCGTCGCCTTGCACGTTGACGACGATGTCGTTCCCCGCAAGACCGAGCGCGCCTGCCGCTTCGGCAAGCCGGTCCGTGCCCGTCGCATGATCGTCGCGCGTCAAAACGACGTCGACCCGTTGCTCGGTGCACGCGTCAACGACCCGCTGGTCGTCGGTCGCGACGACGACGCGCGCCGCGCCGCTCGAGCGCGCGTTCTCCGCGACGCGCACGATCATCGGCTTGCCGCCCAGATCGGCGAGCGGCTTCCCCGGCAGGCGCGTCGACGCGTAGCGTGCCGGGATCAGCACGACGAACAACTCGTTTACTCCGCCGCGCCGCGTTCGGCGTTGTTCTCGACTTCTCCGGGGGAGAGCTTTCGCGCCTCGTCCTCGAGCAGCACCGGGATGCCGTCGCGGATCGGATAAGCGAGCCGCGCAGACCGCGACACGAGCTCCTGGCGCTCGCGATCGTAGACCAGCGGCCCCTTGGTGACCGGACAGACGAGAATCTCAAGCAGCTTGGCGTCCATCGATGCGGGCAAGCACGTGGTCGACGAGCGCATCGTCGACGTTGGCGCGGATGTCGAGCGCATGAAAGCGCGCGTCCGCGAAGGGCATGCATTTTACCGCGTCCTTCGCCGTCATCAGGATCGCCTGCGCACCTTCGAACAGGAGATCGGACGCGACGAACGGATGATGGTCGGGAAAGGGATGCGGGATTGCGTCGATGCCCATGCGCCGCACGAGGTCGAAGAAGCGCTGCGGATTGCCGATCGCCGCGACGGCATGCACCGTGCCGCGCGGCCAATCGGTGGGCGTCGCTGGTCGTGACGCATCGATCAGATTGCGCCAGCCGACCGGCGTATGTGTCATCGTAAAATCCCGCGGACCCATCCGCCGCGGCGTCGGCTCGTCGACGAGCCGCACGATGGCGTCGACTTCGTCGAGGCGACGCGCCGGCTCGCGCAGCGGCCCGGCGGGCAACAGAAGTCCATTACCGAGGCCGCGCCGCGCGTCGATGACGGCGATCTCGACGTCGCGGTGAAGTCGATAGTGCTGCAGCCCATCGTCGCTCAGCACGACGTCGCACGCTGGATGCGTTCGCAGAAGCTCGCGCGCCGCCGCCACGCGATCGCGCCCGACGACGACCGGATGGCCGGCTGCCGCAATGAGCAACGCCTCGTCGCCGACGATGCGCCAGTCGTCGTTGCTGGTGACGACACGCACGCCGTGCTCGCTTCCGCCATAGCCGCGACTCACGATGCCGGGTTTACGACGATGCGAGCGCAATGCATCCGCCAGCGCGATCACAAGCGGCGTCTTGCCGGCGCCGCCGACCGAGATGTTGCCGACGACGACGACGGGCCGGCCGATTCGTTCACGCGCGGTGAAGCGTCGTCGCCCCTTCGCAACGAGGCCGAACACGAGTGAAAGTGGCGACAGCAGCGCGGCGAGCGCCGTCACCTCGCGCGCATACCAGGCGGCGGCGAGGCGATGGCGAAAGGTCATCGACGCGTCGCGGGCCGCTTCGTCGACTGCGCTACTTCTTCGGGGCAGCGCCCGCGGGCGTTTGCGTCGCGAACGTGATGTGCGTCAGTTGCGCGGCGCGCGCCGCCTCCATCACGTGGATCACCGACTGATGCGTCGCGTTCGCATCGGCGTTGATGATCACCACCGGATCCTTCGCGTCGCCAGCCGAACGGCGCAGCATGTCCGCGAACGCGGCGACGCTCGTGAAGGTGAACACATTGCGGTCGATCACGTAACGCCCCTGCGCATCGATGCCGACGTTGATTTCGCGCGGCCGCTGCTTCGCCTGGTCGGCATCCGCCTCGGGAAGCGTGATTGAGAGCTCGGCGACGCGCTGGTAAGTCGTCGTGACCATCAGGAAGATCAGGATGACGAGCAGCACGTCGATCAACGGAATGAAGTTGATTTCCGGCTCGTCGCGGGCGACGTTGCGTCGTAGATTCATCTAACGAACGCGATCGCCATGCGCAAAATCCACGAGCTTGATCGCCTGCTGCTCCATCTCGACCACCAGAGCGTCGACCTTGGCGCGGAAATGCCGATAGAACATCAGCGCGGGGATCGCGACGATGATGCCCATCGCCGTGTTGTACAGCGCGATCGAGATGCCCTGCGCGAGCTGGATGGGATTGCTTCCGGCCGCGGACTGCGAGCCGAAGATCTCGATCATGCCGACGACGGTGCCGAGCAGACCCAGCAGCGGCGCGGCCGCGGCAATCGTGCCGAGCGTCGTCAGGAACCGGTCGAGGTCGTGCGTCACGACGCGTCCGACCTCCTCGATCGCCTCCTTCATGACCGGGCGCGGCGCCTTGACGTTCGCGAGCCCTGCCGCAAGGATGCGTCCAAGCGGACCGCGCGCGGCGGTTCGCTGCAAAAGCTCCGGAGTCACGCCGGCCTGGCGGAAATCCGCGAGCACGTGGTCGACCATGTTGGTCGGCGCGACGACGCTTTGCCGCAACGACCAGAGCCGCTCGAAGATCAGCGCGAGCGCCACGATCGACATGATGATCAGCGGCCAGATCGGCCAGCCGGCTGCCTGAATGATGGACCACACGCCTAGTGTCCCGAGTCAGTGATTCGTTGAACAATGGGTGGAAGTGGCACAGCGTCGGCGCAAACGGGGCGCGTTCGCTTCCGGACGCGACGCCCGAACGCGGCCAGGTCGAACACCTGCCGCGGTCGGGCAACAAAGTCCGGAAGCGAACTGGCCCGATTTGCACAGCGAATTACTGACTTGGGACGCTTGATCCGCCTCGAGCCTTGAAACGACGCGGCAAATGGTGCGTGATGCCCTGCGATTTTGCAAGGCAACGCGTGGCCGACGTGCCGATCGTTCATCGAGGTTGCAACATCGGCGCCGCAAATCGGCCGGCAGACGCCATTCGTCCCGTCACCGCCGTCGCGCGCTTCGTGCACGCATCGGACGCTGCGCCAGCGACGCACTGACCGCGGCGCCGAACAACACGATGACCCAGGATACGAAGATCCAGATAAGGAACAGCGGCAGCACGGCAACCGCGCCGTAAACGCGTTGATACGTCGGCACGCTGGTCACGTAGAGCACGAATCCGCGCTTCGCCGCTTCGAACACGAGCGCGGCCGTGAGCCCGCCGAGAACCGCGCTCGCAAGGGGCACGCGACGCGCGGGCAGCGCTGCGTAAAGGACGCTGAAGAACAACGTGGCGAGCGCGATGGCGATCGGCGTGTCGAGCGCCGATCGCTCGGGTGTGGTGATCAGCTCCGCCTCGAGCGACGTTTCGAGCAGCCAGTTCGTCGCATAGACCGTGGCGCCGATCGCGAGCGGACCGAGCGTGATGCCGAGCGCGTACACGATCAGACGCCGGAACAGCGAGCGCGGCTCGCGAACGCCCCAGATCGCGTTGATCTCTTTGTCCACGGTGGCCACCAGCAGCACGGCCGTGACGACGACGATCAGGATGCCGACGCCTTGCAGCGCGCCGGCCTTCGCCATGAACTCGTTCAGATACGGCCGGATCGCAGCGCCGCTGCCAGGAAGCAGATGACGCAACAGGAAGCGTTCCAGCGCCTGCAGCCACTGCTCGAACAACGGATGCTGGGCTACGTAGACGAACGCCACGGTGAACAGCGGCACCAGCCCGAGCACCGTCGTGAACGACAATGCGGCAGCGGTGCGGAAGAGGCCGATGCCCTTCAGACGGGTGACAGGCATCAGGAATCGGGGATCAGCTATCAGATTGCAACGCGTACGCAGCGGGGGCCACTACGGCGGCGCCGAAGTGTAAGGTACGCTCGACTGGGCACGACTCTGCACGCGTGCTCTTCTGATCCCTGATCCCTGATCCCTGATGCCTGACACAGCCATACTCGGCGGCGGCTGCTTCTGGTGCCTCGACGCCGTCTTCCGCGATTTGGACGGCGTGCTGGAAGTCGAGTCCGGCTATGCCGGCGGCGCGATGCCGAATCCGACGTACGACGCTGTCTGCAGCGGCCGCACCGGCCACGCGGAAGTCGTCAAGGTCACGTTCGATGCCGACCGCCTTTCGTTCGCGGACCTGCTCCGGGTGTTCTTCACGATCCATGATCCGACGACGTTGAACCGGCAGGGCAACGACGTCGGCACGCAGTACCGCTCGGTGATCTTCGCGCAGTCCGACGAGCAGCGCGGGACGGCGAAGCAGGTGATGCGCGAGATCGAGGACGCGAAGCTCTACAGCGGCAAGATCGTCACGCAGCTCGAAGGGCCGGCGACGTACTACCCGGGCGAGCGCTATCACCAGGACTATTTCGAGAACAATCCCGGCCAGCCGTACTGCATGTTCGTCGTCGCGCCGAAGGTGGCGAAGTTCCGCAAGCAATACGCCGAGCGATTGAAGAAACGCGCCTCGTGATGGCGCTTCAGCGCTTGCGCTGCATGTAATACCCGCCGGTGCCCAGGAACAAGCCCACCGACCAGAATACCGGCAGCAACCCGATCGAGCCGCCGAGCGCGCCGAACACGAGCGGCACCAGCACGGCCATCGTATTCATCAGCGACATGCGCATGCCGACGGTCTCGCCGACGCGGCCCGGCGGCGCATGCGTGTGCAGCAGCGACAGCACGATCGGTTGACCGCTGCCGAGCGCGAGCCCGAGCACGAACGACAGCACGCCGAGCATCGCCGCGCTGGTCAGGAACGGGAACACGACATAGACGAGGCCCGCGATGACGAGCGCGACCGTCAGAAGGTTCACCTCCTGCACATGGCGCGTGATCACCGGGATCGCCAGCCGCACGACGAACGTCGCCGCCGCAAACGCGGCGAGGACCATGCCGATCTGCGCCGCGGGCAGCCCGACGCGGCTGCCGTAGATCGGCACGAAGATCGTGTGCAGGTCCCAGCCCATCGCGAACAGCGCGTTGATGATGAAGAGCCGCCGCAGCGGCGGATGCGCGAGGAGCTCGAGCATCGGCGCGTGCGGCTTGTCCGGCGGATGCGCTTTCAAGATCGGCAGGCTGAGCCGGTCCATCACAAGCACGATCGTGGGGATCAGCGGGATCGCCGCGATCAACGCGAACGCGAATCGATAGCCCAGACTGTCGATCGCGAAGCCGGCGATCAGCGGCCCGAAGAAACCGGAGAGCGCATAGCCCAATGCGAGGAAGCTGAAATTCGCCGCGCGCTCGCTCGGCGGTCCCATCTCGCCGGTCGCCTGTTGCACCGGAACCTGGAACAGCATGAACGCGACCCCGACGAGCGATGCGGACGCGAAGAGCGCGGGCAGACCCGGCACGAGCGCAGGCAATGCGGCGCCGACGGCGCAACCGATCGAGCCCCACAGCATCGGTTTGCGAACGCCGATTCGATCGGCGAGCCGGCCGGCCGAAATGCCGAGGAACATGGGCAACACCGCGAACAAGGCCATCAGGACGCCAACGACGGCCGGCGATGCGCCGCGCGCGAGCGCGTCGAGCGACACCGAGATCCGCGTGCCCGACAGCACGACGTGATTGCACACGCCGAGCGCAATCAGCGCCGCGAGCGAGCGGGAAGGAAGAAACGTCCTGAACGTCACGGCGCGAGGCGCGTGATGCGCCACTGCGCGCCGTCGCGACGATAGCTGATGCGGTCGTGCAGCCGGGATGGTCGCCCCTGCCAGAACTCGAATGCGTCCGGGACGATGCGATAGCCGCCCCACGCCGCCGGTCGCAGCACCGGGGCATTGCGATGCTCGCGCTCCAGCGTCGCATACCGCGTCTCGAGCCATGCGCGATTCGGAATCGGCATCGATTGCGGGGACGCCGCCGCGCCGAGCTGCGACGCGCGCGGACGGCTAGCGAAATACGCGTCGGCGTCCGCGTCGTCGACACGCTGTGCACGGCCCTCGATGCGAACCTGGCGCTCGAGCGGCGGCCAGAAAAAAAGCAGCGCAGCTCGCGCATCGGCGGCAAGCGCCTTGCCCTTCGCGCTACCAGTATGCGTATAGAAAACGAACCCGTCGGCGTCGAACGATTTCAGCAGGACGATGCGTGCGGCCGGGTGGCCGTCGGGCGAGACCGTCGCGAGCGTCATCGCGTTGGCCTCGAGAATCTCGGCTTTGCGCGCCTCGTCGAGCCAGCGCGCGAACTGGTCGACCGGATCCGCGCAAAGATCGGACTCGTCGAGCGACGCACTGCGATACTCGGTGCGCAGGTCGGCGAGGCTTACCATCGGCTCGAACGCAATTCTACACGGCGCGCTCATTTGCCAAGCGCGTTCGATCAAAGCACGCGCGTAATTCGGTAACCCTGCGCCTCGATCAGCGCAAGGAGACCGTTGCGTCCCTCGAGGTGAAGCGCGCCGACCGCAACGAACACGCGGCCGCGCGTGAGCGGCAGGTGCAGCCGATGCGCCATCAGCACGTTGCGGTCGGTGATCAGCTTTCCGTAGAGCGAGCGAAAGTGCGCCGCAAGCCGCGGATCGGACCCGGGCGGTTCGAGCGCCTGACGCTTGAGCCGCCGAAGGTCGCCGGCGAGCCACGCGCGCGTCGTCGTCTCGAGCTGCGCCTTGCGATCGTGCTGCGTGTCGCGCGCCCAGCGGACGAGCGCGAGCCGACTTTCGAGCGGAATGCCGTCGAGCGCAGCGACCTGCTCGTCGGGAAGCTCGAGCCCGACGAGCGACAGGCCGCGTGCACGGGCCCGCGCCAACAGCTCGCCGTCGACCGATGCCTGGCCATCGTCGACGCCTTGCGCGAGCATCAAGAGCGCGGCCCAGGGCTTGGCCCGCTCGAGCAACGCCCGATCGATCCCCTGCGGCTCCAGCGCCCGGGCGATCCTCTCGAACGTCGCCGTGTCGACGTGGTCGGAGAGCCGCAATCCGTGAGCCGTCTGGCTCGCGGCAAGAAATGCCGCGCGGTCGGCATCGAGCAGCAACGTCTCGAACGCCGCCGTTCGCGACGCGGCGAGCGCTGTCGTGACCGGCGTCGGCAGAGC
Source organism: Casimicrobiaceae bacterium (assembly GCA_035536655.1). Taxonomy (GTDB): domain Bacteria; phylum Pseudomonadota; class Gammaproteobacteria; order Burkholderiales; family Casimicrobiaceae; genus VBCG01. Next base: position 22,385 of record DATLNR010000045.1, on the reverse strand, counting down.
CGTGACCCGCGCATCGTTGCTATGGAGCGTGCCGAAGACGTAAGAAGGCGAAACGCCGGGCCGGTCGACACGAAACAGCCTCCCGTGCGAGAAGCTCGCCGCATCCGCGGCGAACGCGCTCGCGGCGAGCGTTGCGACGACGATCCGGCGCCAGCGGCACAGCGATGCCGGCGCGACACGAGAGAGCCCGCGGACGATCGTCACCGATCGGCCTCGCTCGCAAACATGCAACAGTCGCGTTCTCTCCTCTGAAAATTCCGGCACGAGAGGGTCATGCGCTCTCCGCTTACGGTATAGTTTGCCGGCGATGAAGCGGCCCGTGGACAGGAGGGATCGCTTCAAAACGACGAAGCTTGACGCGCCGAAAGCACTCTCAAATCCCGGAAGGAGAACCATGGCTACCGCCAAGAAAGCTGCCAAGAAGCCCGCTGCGAAGAAAGCCGCCGCGAAGAAGCCTGCGAAGAAAGCTCCCGCGAAGAAAGCCCCGATGAAGAAAGCCGCCGCGAGCAAGAAGGCGCCGGCAAAGAGGTCCGCCGCGAAGAAGCCGGCGGCCAAGCGCAAGCCCAACGCAGCCTTCATGAAGGCGATGACACCGTCGGCCTCGCTCGCCGCGATCGTCGGCAACAGCCCGCTGCCGCGCACCGAAGTCACGAAGAAGGTCTGGGATTACATCAAGCGCAACAAGCTGCAGGATTCGGTCAACAAGCGCAACATCAACGCGGATGACAAGCTGCGGCAGGTGCTCGGCAAGCCGAAGGTCACGATGTTCGAGATGACCAAGCTCATCTCGTCGCATCTCAAGTAACGCCCCGGGGCAGCCTCTCGAAGCGAAACGGCCGGGGCATCCCGGCCGTTTGCTTTTCTCGACTGCGTTGCGGCGGCGGCCTAACCGCTCGCGTTCTGCAACGCTGCAATCCGCTGCTCGATCGGCGGATGCGTCGAGAACAGCGAGAACAACCCCTTCTTGTCGGTGATGCCCAGCACGCGCACCGACTGTGGCAGCGCCGCCTCTTCACTGACACCGCCCAAGCGACGCAGCGCACTGATCATCGGATTCGGCGTGCCCAGGTACTGGGCCGAGCCGCGGTCGGCGCGGAACTCCCGGTGCCGCGAGAACCAAGCGACAATGATCGAGGCAATCAGCCCGAACACGATCTCGCAAACGATCACGGTGACGAAGTAGCCGGGACCGGTGCCGCGCTCGCTACGGAACACCGCGCGGTCGACGATCGAGCCGACGACGCGGGCGAGGAACACGACGAACGTGTTCACGACGCCCTGGATCAGCGTCATCGTCACCATGTCGCCGTTCGCGATGTGCGCGACTTCGTGCGCGAGGACCGCCTCGACCTCCTCCTTGTTCATCGACTGCAGCAGTCCGGTCGAGACCGCTACGAGCGACGAGTTCTTGAACGCGCCGGTCGCGAACGCGTTCGGCGGGCCGTCGTACATCGCGATCTCCGGCATGTTGATGTTCGCCCGGTCGGCGAGGCGCTTGACCGTGTCAAACAGCCACGCCTCGACCTGGTCGCGCGGCTGGTCGATGACCTTCGCGCCGGTCGACCACTTCGCCATCGGCTTGCTGATCAGGAGCGAGATGATCGCGCCGGTGAAGCCGACGACCGCCGAGAACATCAACAGCCCCGTGTAGTTGATGCCCGTCGTCGAATAGGCGTACTGGTCGAGGCCGAACAGCCGCAGCACGATGCCGAGGACGACGATCACCGCGAGGTTGGTCGCGAGGAACAACACGATGCGTTTCATGGAGTCTCCGTACGCGGATGCTGGCTCGAAATCACGGGCAGTTTACGGCAGCGCCGCTTCGCGCCGAACGCCCACCGCTCGCCGCTCACCGCCCAAAGTGACCTCCGCCGCCCGATTTTCAAGCGCCCTTCCACGAATCCTTGAGCGTCACCGTACGGTTGAACACGGCGCGTCCCGGCGCGTGGTCGTAGCGATCGGCGATGAAGTAGCCGCCCCGCTCGAACTGGAACCGGTCTTCCGGCTTGGCGTCGATGAGCGCACGCTCGACGCGTGCAGTCACGATGCGCTTCGACGCGGCATTCAGATCGTCGATGAAGCTTCGCTCCGGCGACTCGGCTTCGTCGTCGTCCTCGCCCGCGACGCGAGCGTGCACACTCGACGCGGCGTCGTCGGCAGTCGATGCGTCCGCTGCGCGCTTGCCCGGAAAAGGCGCGCGAAACAAGCGATCGTAGAGGCGCACCTCGGCTTCGACCGCCTCGTCGACGGCGAGCCAGTGAATGTTGCCTTTGACCTTGCGGCCTTGTGCGCCTGCCGTGCCGCTCTTGGTCTGCGGATCGTACGTGCAGTGCACGGCGATGACGTTGCCGGCCGCGTCCTTTTCGACGTCCGTGCAGCGCACGATGTACGCGTAGCGCAGGCGCACTTCGGCGCCCGGCGCGAGCCGAAAAAACCCGGGTGCGGGATCCTCGGCGAAGTCGTCGCGCTCGATCCAGAGGTCGCGCGCGAAGCGCAGCTCACGGCGTCCGAGATCCGGCCGCTGCGGATGGTTCGGCGCCAACACGGTTTCCGCTCTGCCCGTCGGATAGTTGTCGATCGTCAACCGGACCGGATCCAGCACGGCGATGCGGCGCTGCGCATCGGCGTTCAGATCGTCGCGCATCGCCTCCTCGAGCAAACCAATGTCGATCCACGCGTCCGATTTCGACACGCCGATCCGTTCGTTGAACAGCCGAAATCCCGCCGGCGTGAAGCCCCGGCGTCGTGCGCCGACGAGCGTCGGCATGCGCGGATCGTCCCAGCCGTCGACGTGGCCACCTTCGACGAGCTGGATCAGCTTCCGCTTCGACAACACGACATAGGTCAAGTTGAGCCGCGCGAACTCGATCTGCTGCGGAAGCGGGCGCGCGAGCTTCCCGCCTTCGGCGAGTCGCGCCAGCACCCAGTCGTACAGCGGGCGATGGTCCTGGAACTCGAGCGTGCAGATCGAATGCGTGATTCGTTCGATCGCGTCGGACACCGCATGCGCGTAGTCGTACAGCGGATAGATGCTCCATGCATCGCCGGTGCGATGGTGCGACGCGTGGCGGATCCGATAGATCGCCGGGTCGCGCAGGTTCACGTTCGGGCTTGCCATGTCGATCTTCAGGCGAACGACATGCGCCCCGTCGGGATGATTGCCCGCGCGCATCTCGGCAAAGATCGCGAGATTTTCGTCGACGCTGCGATCGCGCCATGGGCTCGGCCGCCCGGGCTCGGTCAGCGTCCCGCGTGTCGCCCGCATAGCGTCGGCGGGTTGGCTGTCGACGTAGGCGAGCCCCTGCTCGACCAGCCATCGAGCGAACTGGTAGAGATTCTCGTAGTAGTCGGACGCGTGATAGAGGTGCGCGCCCCAGTCATAGCCGAGCCATCGCACCGCTTCCTCGATCGATTCCTCGTACTCGACGTCCTCCTTCAGCGGATTCGTGTCGTCGAAGCGCAGATGGCAAGTGCCGCCGTTCTCGAGCGCGAGGCCGAAGTTCAGGATGATCGACTTCGCGTGACCGTAATGCAGATAACCATTCGGCTCGGGCGGAAAGCGAGTCGCAACGCGGCCGCCATACTTGCCGCTCCGGTTATCTTCGGCGACGATGCCGCGGATGAAGTTCGGCGACGGGGGGGCCGACGACGCCGGCCCAGCGGCGGCGCCGTGGTCGGAGGAGGGGAGCGTTACAGCAGTCATGCGTTGTACGTCATGGACAATCGGGGGCACAGGTTCATTCTAGCAATGCACGAAAGCTCGCTCGACCGCAGACCCAGAGGGCGATATCCCCGGGCGCGTGAAAAGCCGCGCAGCGCCTTGGTTGTGGCGACCACGTCAGCGACCGTCCGACACGGTTGTCCACAGAAGCTGTGGATAGCAGTGTGCATATCTTCCAGATTGCTCGCCTAAGCGTCGGAATTCATAACACAATCGCTGCAATGCCCAATTCTTCGCCGCGTAAAATGCTTCTTCGATCAGTAGTTTGCGCTACCAACCAAGGCGTTTCGCCGCGTTTGAAGGCGACGCACGCATGACCACCAAAAATTCGCGCCGATGTAAACCGTCATGCGCCGCTGTCCCGGACAAAACCGACGCGTTGTTCAGTCCCCCGTTCCACTAAGCTCGATGCAAGCGTCTTGGTTCGACGATACGCCCGCGACGCCCCGACCCCGGTCACGCGTCCTTTCGGTCACGCTGCTGGTTTCGTCGGCGCGGCTCGCGCTCGAGCGACAACTCGGCGTCGTCTGGGTCGCAGGCGAGATCAGCAACCTCTATCGCGCATCGTCCGGGCACGTGTACTTCACGCTGAAGGACGCGGCGGCGCAGGTCAAGTGCACGCTTTACCGGAGCAAGGCGCAGCTCGTCGGCTTTGCGCTGCGCGACGGCCTCGCCGTCGAAGTGCGCGCGCTGCCTTCGATCTTCGACGCGCGCGGCGAATTTCAGCTCAATGTCGATGCAGTGCGCCATGCGGGGCTCGGGCAACTGTACGAACGTTTCGCGGCGTTGAAGGCGAAGCTCGACGCACAGGGTTGGCTGGCGCCGGAGCGCAAGCGCCCGCTGCCCCGCTTTCCGCGCGCCATCGGCATCGTTACGTCGCCTCGCGGCGCTGCGCTGCGCGATGTTCTCACGACGCTCGAGCGCCGCTGGCCCGCGCTGCGCGTCGTCATCTATCCCGCTTCGGTGCAAGGCGACGCAGCGGGGCAGGAAGTGGCTCGGGCAATTGCGATCGCCAACGCGCGCGAGGAAGTGGACGTGCTGGTCGTCTGCCGCGGCGGCGGCTCGATCGAGGATCTGTGGGCGTTCAACGAGGAATCGGTCGCGCGCGCCGTTCACGAGTCGCGCTTGCCGGTTGTTTCCGGCGTTGGTCACGAGACCGACTTCACGATCTGTGACTTCGTGGCGGATCTTCGAGCCCCGACGCCGACGGCTGCGGCGACGGTTGTTTCCCCCGATGGCGACGAGCATTGCCGGCGCGCGAAGGAGATCGCCCGCAGGCTCGCGCGCGCTGCGGGGCACGCGCTTGCGACGCGTTCGCAACGGGCCGACGTGGCGGCGCGAAGGCTCGTGCATCCTGCTGCAAGGCTACGATCTCAGCATGAACGTCTGGGCGCGCTGATGACGCGCCTTGCGCGTTGTTTTGCCAGAGGCAACGAACATCGGCGCGACGCCGTCGATGCGCGTCGTGCTCGGCTGCTTCGCGAGCTCCGCGCGCCCTTGCCGCAGGCTCGGCGGATCGGACTCGCGCACGACCGGATGACACGCAACGCCGCAGACCGCCTGGCGCGGGCATCGCGCGCGCTCGATCGTCTCGCCCAGAATCTGGCGCATCTCGATCCGCGCGCCGTGCTCGGCCGCGGCTATGCGATCGTCTCGACCGAGAACGGCGACATCGTCGTCACGAGCGAGCAGCTTGCGATCGATAAACCGGTGACGTTGACGCTCGCGCGCGGCAGCGCCGTTGCGATCGTCAAGGACATCGAGGGCTGACGCGGGGCTAAGCCTCGTCCGGATCCGGATTCTCGATCGCCGCGCCCCCCCGCAGTCGCGCGATCACCTCGGCGGGCGCCTGCGCACCGATCCTCGGCGTCGACGTCTGCACGTCCGCGTTCTGTGCGCGATGCCGCAACGCGTGATCCATCAGAACGATCGCCAGCATTGCCTCGGCGATCGGCGTCGCGCGGATGCCGACGCAGGGGTCGTGGCGGCCGTGCGTGTTGACGATGACCGGCCCGCCAGCCTTGTCGATCGAGTGGCGATCGAGCCGGATCGATGACGTCGGCTTGACCGCGATCGACACGACGATGTCCTGACCGGTGGAAATGCCGCCGAGGATTCCGCCGGCGTTGTTGCTGGCGAATCCCTGCGGCGTCATCTCATCGGAGTGCTCGGTGCCTTTCTGCGCAACCGCCGCGAAGCCGGCCCCGATCTCGACGCCCTTGACGGCATTGATGCCCATCATCGCCTGGGCGAGATCGGCATCGAGCTTGCCGTACACCGGATCGCCCCAGCCGACCGGAACGCCGCTCGCGATCGCGGTGATACGCGCGCCGCACGAGTCACCGGATTTGCGCAACCGGTCCATGTAGCTTTCGAGCTCCGCGACGTTCGACGCATTGGCGACGAAGAACGGATTCGCGTCGACGTGCACGAAGTCCTCGAACGGAACGACGATCTCGCCGAGTTGCGTCAGATGGCCATGAATGCGCACACCGCAACGCTCGACGAGCCACTTCTTCGCGATGGCGCCGGCCGCGACGCGAACCGCTGTTTCGCGCGCCGACTGTCGACCTCCGCCGCGATGGTCGCGAATGCCGTACTTCTGCCAATACGTGTAATCGGCGTGCCCGGGCCTGAACGTCTGCGCGATGTTCGCGTAGTCGCGACTGCGCGCATCGACATTGCGGATCAAGAGCGCGATCGGCGTGCCGGTCGTTCGTCCTTCGAACACGCCGGACAGGATCTCGACGGTATCGGGCTCGCGCCGCTGCGTCACATGTCGCGACGTGCCGGGCCTGCGTCGATCGAGCTCGCGCTGGATGTCGCCCTCGTCGAGCACCAGGCCGGGCGGCGTGCCGTCGACGACGCAACCGATCGCCGGCCCGTGGGACTCGCCGAACGACGTCACGCAAAACAGCGTTCCGAGTGTGTTGCCGGCCATGGGTTGTGCGTTCCCCGTTGAGCGTTTAGCGTAACACCATGGCCTCGATCCCCGACGCTCTGGCAGTCCGCCTTCGAAGCGCTGCACGTGTGGCGGTTCTCACCGGCGCAGGCGTCTCGGCCGAGTCCGGCGTGCCGACGTTCCGCGACGCGCTGACGGGCCTGTGGGCGAAGTTCGATCCTCGCGACCTCGCAACGCCATCTGCCTTCGCGCGCAATCCAACGCTCGTGTGGGATTGGTATGCGGCCCGGCGCGAGACGGTGAAGAGCGTCGAGCCCAATCCCGGCCACTTCGCCATCGCAACGATGGAGACACTGGTCGGCGATTTCCTGCTCGTCACGCAGAACGTCGATGGACTGCACGCGCGCGCTGGCAGTCGCAAGCTCGTCGAGCTGCACGGCAACATCGCACGCGTTCGCTGCTCGCGCGAGGATCGCGTCGTCGACGCGTGGCACGCTTCGCCGGATTCGCTGCCGCCGCGCTGTCCGCATTGCGGTGCCTTCCTTCGGCCCGACGTCGTCTGGTTCGAAGAAATGTTGCCGGCGGGCGCGCTCGAAGCCGCGGAGGCAGCGGCGCGTCGGTGCGACGTCTTCATTGTCGCCGGCACATCGGGAGAGGTCTATCCGGCGGCCGCGCTGCCGCACTATGCGAAAGCGGCCGGTGCGCGCGTCGTCGAGGTCAATCCCGACGCGACGCCGCTCTCGTCGCTCGCCGATGACTGTTTGCGCGGCGGATCGGCGACCGTGCTGCCGGCGCTCGTCGAGGCGGCCTGGCCTGTGTCCCCGAAGGCCGGCTAGCGACGCTCGCCACGCAGCGCGAGCACCGTTGCGTACAGCCGTTCGTTGTCGACCGCTTGCGGCGCAACGGGTGATCCGGCAACGAGCGCGATGCGCGAGAACATGCCCCGCCAGCGACGCATTGCCTTTCCTTCGGTGAAGCGCGAAAAGAAGCTTCCCCACAAGCCGCGCAGCGCGAGCGGGATCACCGGGACCGGGGTGTCGCGAACGATGCGTTCGATGCCCGGCCGGAACTCGCCCATCTCGCCGGTCGACGTAAGCCGACCTTCGGGAAAGATGCCGACGACTTCGCCGGCGGCCAAAGCCGCGCGCACTTCCTCGAACGCGCGTTCCTTGAGCCGAGCATCCTCGCGCGCCGGCGCGATCGGAATCGCCCGCATCGTGTGGAAAATGAAACCCAGCACCGGCAACGAGAAAATGCGGTGATCCATGACAAAGCGGATCGGACGGCGCAGACACGCGCTGATCACGACGGCATCGACATAACTCACGTGGTTGCAAACGACGACGCACGGGCCCTCGTCGGGGATGTTGTCGAGGCCGATCTTCTCCACGCGATACATCGAGTGGATGAGAAGCCAGGCCAGGAACCGCATCAGGAACTCGGGCACCAGCCGGTAGATGAACACCGCGACCGCCGCGTTCATCAGGCCGGTCGCGAGGAACACGTCGACCAACGTCAATCCTGCGCGCAGCAACGCGATCGCAACAAGCGCCGACGCGACAAGGAACAACGCATTGAGGATGTTGTTCGCCGCGATGATCCTCGACCGGTGCGACGGCGCTGAGCGCGCCTGGATCAGCGCGTAAAGCGGCACGATGTAGAAGCCGCCGAAAACGCCGATGGCGACGAGGTCGAACGTCACGCGCCAATGGGCCGGCTGCGACAGGAACGCCGCAACGCCGCTCAAGCCCTCGCTTCGCAATCCGTGCGCGGCGAACCAGAGATCGACCGCGAACGCGGTCAGCCCGATCGACCCGAACGGAACGAGGCCGAGCTCGACCTTGTGCCCCGACAACCGCTCGCAAAGCAACGCCCCGACGCCGATGCCGATCGAGAACAGCGCAAGCAGCAACGTCACGACACGCTCGTCGCCGCCGAGGTGGTCGCGCGCAAAGCCGGGAAACTGCGCAAGGAACGTTGCGCCGTAGAACCAGAACCACGAGATGCCGAGCATCGACAACCAGACGACGCGGCTGTCGCGCGCAATCATGAGGTTGCGCCACGTCTCGCTGATCGGGTTCCAGTTGATGCGCAGCGTCGGTGCGACGGCGGGCGTCAACGGAATCGCGCGGCTTGCGACGTAACCGGCGAACGCAACGCCCAATCCAAGCAAGCCGGCGAGCATCGGTCCGTTGCCGGGAATCGCCACGACCAGTCCGCCCGCGATCGTGCCGAGAAGGATCGCGACGAACGTGCCCATGCTGACGAGCCCGTTGCCGCCAACCAGCTCGTCGATCGAAAGATGCTGCGGCAGCATCGCGTACTTGACCGGGCCGAACAGCGTCGAATGCACGCCCATCAACGCCAGCGCTACGAACAGCACGACGATGCTTCGCTGCCAGAAGCCGACGAGCGCGATCGCCATGATGGCGATCTCAAACAGCTTGACCAGGCGAATGAGCCGCGACTTCTCGAGCTTGTCGGCGATCTGGCCCGACGTCGCCGATAACAGCACGAACGGCAGGATGAAGACCGCGCCGGCGAGGTTGACCAGCGCGTTGGCGTCGAGATCCACGCTTGCAACGGCCTGAAACGCGACGAAGATGACGAGCGCGTTCTTCAGGATGTTGTCGTTCGCAGCGCCGGCGAACTGCGTCCAGAAGAACGGCGCGAAGCGACGCTCGCGCAGCAGGTCGAATTGGTTGGCGTTCGCCACGTCAGCCACTGCCCGCCAAGTGGCGGCGCGTTTCGAAGACGGTCGCCGGCAAACGCTGCGCAGGCGTTCGATGCGGCGCGCGCAGCGCGCGCTTCAGCACGAAGTCGAACAGGATCGCATGGTGGTCGCGAATCTCGCGAAGAACCGGCACGGCGTCGGCCGCGAGCATACCGCGCGCAACGAAGCGGTCCAGTGCGACGAGCGGCAGCACGCCGGGCAGCGGATAGTCGGAGCCGTTGATCAGTCGCCCGTGCCAGTCGCTTCGCACGAGGAGCGTCGCCAGCACATCGTCGCTGCGATTGCCGAACGTCACTGCCGAAAGATCGCCGAACAGTCGACCGGCGTAGCGCGCCTCATCCATCAATCGAGCGAACAACGCGAAGGCGCTCGTCGCCACGCCGCCGCGATCGGTGTCGTGGGCGACGCCCAGCGACGCGCAATGCGCGACGATCACGCGCACGCCTTCGTCGAGCGCCACGCGAAGCTTCAACGGATTGCCGAACGACGCGTCATGCGCCGTCACCGCGCGCTCTTCGCCGCCATGCGTGATCAGCGGAACGCCGAGCGCGGCGAGCCGGCGATAGAACGCAACACACCGCTTCGAAGCAGGATCGATGTTCTGCGCCGTCGGCAGCCACTTGACCGCGCGCGCCCGTGCGGCGATCGCGCGATCGAGACGATCGAGCGCCGATGGGTCGTAAGGATGGATCGACGCCGCCCATTCGAACGATCGCGGATACGACGACGCGATCCGGGCTGCGTATTCGTCGCCCACGTAGAACGTCGAGCGATCCTTTTGCGGCATGCCTCGTTCATCGCGCGCCCAGTCGAACGCGAGCAACAGCAGCCTGACCCCTTGCGGCAACGCCTGCGCCTGATTGCGCAGCCGATCGACGACGGAAGCGTCGACGCGTCCTGGATGGTCGTGCACGCAACCGGCATTCAGGTAGAACATGCGCTGCATCCATTGCGCCGGCGCAATCACGCCTGCCGTCGACGGGTTGACCCAGACGCCCTCGCCGCTGTCGCCGTTGCCGAACAAGTGGCAGTGAAAGTCGACGACGCGCGTCGGATCGATCCCATTCCACGCATCGTTGACCAGCGGGTGCGATTGCAGGAGCGGGGGCAGCGCTGCGCGGCAGGCGTTGAACAATCCTTCGCGCACGGAGAAGTCGCATCCGGGCACACCGGCAAGTGCAGCCGGAGCGGCGAGCCGAAGGAAGGAGCGCCGGTTCATGGACCGCAAGCCTAGCCGCGACGACTGCGGTTGCCAATACCGGTCGGGCGGGGTATCGTTTTCCGCTACTCCCTGAGCTTGCGGTGCCATGAACGACGCAGCCCGCCTGATCGACGCGCTGAAGACGATCGCGCGCATGCGCGGCAAGACCTACGCGCAACTTGCGGACCACGTCGGACTCTCCGAGGCGAGCGTGAAGCGCCTGTTCTCCGAGCGAAGCTTCTCGGTTGCGCGCCTCGCGCAGTTCTGCGAGGCGCTCGAGATCGACTTCGCCGAGCTCGTGCGCGCGGCGCGCGGCCGGGAGGGTGACGCGACGACGATGACGCTCGAGCAGGAAAGCGCGCTCGCGAGCGACGTGCGCTTGCTGTCCGTGTTCTATCTCGTCGTCAACGGCTGGACGCTCGACGAGATCGTCGCCCGCTATCAGATCACGTCCACGCAGTGCGTCGGCGCGCTCGCTGCGCTCGACCGCCTGAAGCTCATCGACCTGCTGCCGGGCAATCGAATCCGGCCGCGCATCCGGCGGAACACGCGCTTGCGTCCCGATGGACCGATCCGCCGGCTGCATGGCAAACGCGCCGTCGACAACTTCCTGTCGCCATCCTTCGACCGTGTCGGCGGCTGGTTCACGTTCGAGTTCAGCGAACTCTCGAAGGCGTCGTTCGAGATCCTGAAGCGCAAGCTCGAGCGGCTCGCCGACGAGTTCCAGGAGCTCGCGGAGCTGGACGGGCGCATCGCGCCGGACCGCCGCGAGACGATCGGCATGGCGCTCGGCCTTCGACCTTGGTCGATGGAAGTCGCGATCGAGCTGCCGGTGCGCAAGCGTCCCGTCCGCGCGCGTTAGAATCGAGACATCGATCGCGTTTGCTCATGCGCCAATACCTGGACCTGATGCGCCTCGTGCGCGAGCACGGCCTGCGCAAGGAAGATCGCACCGGCACCGGCACGCTGTCGATCTTCGGGCATCAGATGCGATTCCCGCTCGACCACGGGTTTCCGCTGGTGACGACGAAGAAATTGCACGTGAAGTCCATCGTGCACGAGCTTCTGTGGTTCCTGCGCGGCGAGACGAACGTGCGCACGCTCAACGAGGCGGGCGTCACGATCTGGGACGAATGGGCCGACGAGCACGGCGAGCTCGGTCCGATCTACGGCTATCAATGGCGCCACTGGCGCGCGAACGACGGGCGCGAGATCGATCAGATCGCCGACGTCGTGCGCGACATCCGCGCGAATCCCGACTCGCGCCGACTGATCGTCTCCGCTTGGAATGTCGGGGACCTCGCGCGGATGAAGCTGCCGCCGTGCCACGCGTTCTTCCAGTTCTACGTCGCCGACGGCCGGCTGTCGCTGCAGCTGTACCAGCGCAGCTGCGACATCTTCCTCGGCGTGCCGTTCAACATCGCGAGCTACGCGCTGTTGACGCACATCGTCGCACAGCAATGCGATCTCGATGTCGGCGACTTCGTGTGGACCGGCGGCGACTGCCACCTGTACCTGAACCATCTCGACCAAGTCGATGCACAGCTTGCGCGGGAACCGCACCCGTTGCCTCGGCTCGTGATTCGACGCAAGCCGCCGACGATCTTCGACTACCGCTACGACGACTTCGAGATCGTCGACTACCGGTCGCACGGCGCATTGCGGGCGCCGATCGCGGTGTAAGGCCGATCCCGCCGATCGCGCGTTTGCCGGCAACGGGCAGGTGTGCGATCGTAGCGGCGCCCCATCCCCCAAAAAAATTCCGGAAGAATCATGAGATGGTATTCAGCACTGACGATGACCGCCGTTGCGACCTCGCTCTTCGCGAGCGAGGCGGTCGCCGACGTCTGCGCAACCCCCTCGTCATTCACCGACGTCGCGCAGACCGACTTCTTTTGCACGCATGCGGAATGGATGAGGAACCGCGGCGTCACGGTCGGTTGCGCACCTGGAGGCACGCTTTACTGTCCGAGCGATCCCGTGACGCGCGGCCAGATGGCGGCGTTCATGAACCGGCTGGGGCTCGTGGTGACGCCGACCAGCCTGTCGAGCTCCGGAAATTATGGCGTGAGCAACATCCCGGTCAACCAATCCACGACCTATTGCCACACCGCGGTCCAGGCGAGCGCAAATTTTCCGCGACTCGCCCGCGCGCGAGGCTACGTCAAGATCAACTCGAGCGGCGGCGGGTTCAACATGTTCATGGCGGTATCGCGGGGCGGAGCCCCCTACGAGGACATGGGCGTGCACCGCGTTTCACTCGTCAACCCAGCCGGCGAGCGCTTCTTGTCCTGGGCTTCGAACACGAATGCCACGGCCTCGACAATTGCGCCGGGACAGACGACACAGTTCGCGATCGGCATCGCCGTCCCACCATCGGTCGCGAGTCCGCTCAATGTGATCAGCGTCGAATGCACGCTCGAGGCGGAGCTCCTTAACGCAAATCCGTCCGCGCCGCCGTTCGACGAGTAGTCAGCAGGCAAGATAGAGGCGCACCGGTCGAGGTAAGCGGGCAAGGCGGGACCGGCATCTCGGCAGAGGTAGTTTGCCTGTACCCGGCTCCGGCGGTTGGGTAGCGCAATCAATCGGGCGATACATTTCGCCGCGTTAACGCGCTCGACTGTTTCTCGCAGCAACTTCGTGTGGACCGGCGGAGACTGCCACCTGTACCCGAACCATATCGAGCGCGCGCCGAGCGTGTGTAAGACGGATTGACGCGGAGCGCGATTGCCCGCGCCGGGGACTTGTGCCATCGTAGCGCCGCCCCGTTCCACGAAACATTCCAAGGAGGAATCATGCGCTGGAAAGCACTCGCAATCGCCGCTGTCGCGACGTCGTTCATCGCGAGCAACGCAAAGGCCGATCCGTGCACGAGCGCCTCGTCGTTTGCCGACATCGCTCAATCCGATTTCTTTTGCACGAACGCGGAGTGGCTGAAGAACCGCGGCATCACGCTCGGCTGCAACCAGGCCGGCACGCTGTATTGTCCGGGCGACGTCGTGACGCGCGGCACGATGGCCGCGTTCATGAATCGGTTAGGCGTGGCGCTGACGCCGCTGAGGCTCGGCCTGCAAGGGGGAATCGCCCCGGTCACGCTCGCCGCACCGCCCGGTGCCAGCTTTGTTCCCGTCTGCGTGACGGCCACGCAAGCCGCAGTCAACTACCCGCGATCCGCGCAAGCGACGAGTCACATCGCCGTCACCTCCTCCGGTTCACAGTTGAGCCTGTTCTCCGTGATGTCGCTCAACGGCGCCGCCTTCGGCAACCTCAACGGCACGTTCAACGTATCCAACGCGAACGGCGAGCGATCAATGTCATGGGGCTCGAACGTTGCGACCATTCCCGCCGGAAGCACCGCCCAGTTCGCCGTCGGCATTGCCAATACCGGAACGGGAAGCCTCTCGGTCACCGGCGGTCAATGCTCGATCGAAGTCGAGATCGCCAATTCCAACCCGACGACGCCGCCGTTCGACCAGTAGCCGCCAGAAAAAAGAAGCCCGCCGGGAGGAAGTGAGCGGGCAAGGGGGACCGGCTTCACGGGACAGGGGTCACACCCTGTCTCGTGCGAAGCCGGTTCTTTGCGGCCGGCTCCGCTGAATAGTCGTCTACGCGATACAGCGCGCCGCGTTGACGCGGTCGACCAGTTCCTCGAGCGCCTTGGCAAGCTTGCCGACGTCGTCCTCGCGCGGCTCGACGCGCTGGTCTGCCTCGCGGTCGATGCGCGGCAGCCAGAAACGCGAGAAGTCGGGTGCGAACGTGTCCATGATCAAGCGCCTTGAAGTCGTGCGACGGCGTCTCGCCGTCCGTGTCCATCGTGGCCGAACAAAAGCACGTGCCGTGCCAATCTCGTTTGGCGGTGATGGAAGCCCGAATTGCGGGCGCGGCCTGCGATCGATGCGCGAAATTGCTTGCGGCGATGCACGCACGCCGGCGCGCGTTGTCGCCTGAAGCCGACGCCGCATGTTACGAATCGGTTAACGGATTGATGCGGCTAAAACTTCCGTGTCGCCGCCGCGCGACAGCACTACGATCCGAGCCCTACGCCTTCTGTTCCTTGAACATCGCCGGCTCGAGTCGGTGGCGCTGCAGCAGCTTGTAGAACTCGGTGCGGTTGCGCTTCGCCATCTGCGCCGCCTGCGTGACATTGCCCCCGGTGATTTTCAAGAGCCGCACGAGATAGTCGCGCTCGAACGATTTGCGCGCCTCCTCGAACGGAACCAGCGCCGCCGCGTCCTCGCGCAGCGCGTTCTGTACAACCGACGCGGGAATGACCGCCGTCGTTGACAGCGCGACCGCCTGTTCGAGCAGGTTCAACAGTTGCCGCACGTTGCCCGGCCACGGTGCGGCGATCAGGAGCGCCATCGCGTCGGGCGCCAGCGTGGGCAACGGCTTGCGGTAACGCTCGGAAAGCTTGCGCAGAAAATGCGTCGCCAGCACCGGAATGTCCTCGCGGCGCTCGGCCAGCGACGGAAGCTGCAGCGAGACGACGTTCAGCCGGTAGTACAGGTCCTCGCGGAAGTGGCCGGCGCTGCGCTGCGCGTCGAGGTCGCGATGCGTCGCCGAGATCACGCGCACGTCGACGGGAATCGCCTGCGTCGAGCCGACCGGGCGCACTTCGCCTTCCTGCAGCACGCGCAGGAGCTTCACCTGCAACGGCAGCGGCATGTCACCGATCTCGTCCAAGAACAACGTCCCGCGATCCGCCGCCTGGAACAGTCCCTTGTGGGCTTGCACCGCGCCGGTGAATGCGCCGCGCGCGTGACCGAACAGCTCCGATTCGAGCAATTCGCCGGGCAGCGCGCCGCAGTTCACGGCGACGAAAGGCCGGTCGTTGCGGCGGCTTGCACGGTGGATCGCACGTGCGAAAAGCTCCTTGCCCGTGCCTGAGTCGCCGAAAATCAGGACGCTCGCGTCCGAATCGGCGACAAGGCGCGCCTGCCGGAGCAAATCCTCCATCTTCGCGCTGCGCGTGACGATGCCCGCGCGCCACTCGGCGGACGACGCGTGGCCGGCGCCGTCGTCCCCGGACAGCTTGATCGCCGCCGCGACCTTTTGCAAAAGCTCCTGGCTGTCGAACGGCTTCGTCAGGAAGCCGAACAGGCCGCGTTGCGTGGCGCTGACCGCATCGGGGATCGTGCCGTGCGCGGTGAGGATGATCACGGGCAGCGCCGGGTGCTGGCGATGGATCGCTTCGAACAACTGTAGCCCGTCGATGCCCGGCATGCGCAAGTCGGTGATCACGGCGGAAGGCCGGTCGACGGCGAGCGCCGCCAGCGCCGTTTCGCCGCTGTCGGCCGTGCGCACGCGGTAGCCCGCCGACGTGAGCCGCAGGCTGATGAGCTGCAGCAGGTCCGGGTCGTCGTCGACCAGCAGGATGTCGCTCGGCGTCATGCGTAAGCTCTCTCGATCTCGATTTCGTTGGATCAGTTGCCGCCGGAGCCGGCGCCGCCGCCCCCGCCTCCGCTGCGGACGCGGTCGCGCAAGAGCGCGCGCTCCATCGACCGCAACGCCTCGAGCTTCTGCACGGCGGCTTCGCCGCGCGCCTGCTCATCGCGCACTGCGCGCATGCGTTCGGCAACTTGCGCCGCCAGCACGGCGGCGAGCTGCTTGATCGGCGGCGATGCCGGGTTGCTCTTCGCCACTTGATCGAAGAGACCGATCGCGCGCTGATCGTCCTGCGTCGTGCGGGTCAATGTGTACAGCACCGCGAGCCGCACGCGATGGGCATCGTTGCGCGCGCGCGCGAGCGCCTGGTTCATCGCCTGCACTTCCTTGCGCAAGTCGTCCTGGCTGAAGCCGTTGTAACGCTGCAGATCGGAAAGCAGCGACGAGAACTCGCGCTCTTCGGCCGTCGGCTCGGCGGCGATGATGACCTGCGGCGCAGCGGGAATGGGCGGGGCCGTGGCCGGCGGCGGCACGATGACGCTTTCCCAGGGCGATGGGACCGACGGTGACGGCGCGGAAGGCTGTGGCTCGCGCGGGACTTGTGCGCGCGGGCCGGGGGCGAGCTCGATCGGCGGCGATTCGATCATCGGCGCCGGGATTGGCGGCTCGATCGGCGCGGGCTCCGGCACCGGCACGTGCACATCGGACGCCGCCACCTGCATCGGGATCACGTCGGCTGGGGGTGCCGCGGCGCAACCGCCCAGCGCGCCCATGAAGAGCAAGCCGAGAAAGCGGTTGCGCGTCGTCACTTCCCGTCTCCGACGGTCAGCGGCGCGGCTTGCCCGACGGTCCCCGCTTGCGAGACGACATTCGCGGCGAGCGGCAAGCGCAACCGGAAACAAGCGCCGCGCGCCCCGTCGGGCCGATCGGTGACCTCGATGCGGCCACCGTGCGCCAACGCATACTCGCGCGCGATCGCGAGTCCCAGTCCCGAGCCTTTGACGCGGCCGCCGGTGAGCGCCGTGCCCTGGTAGAACGATTCGAAGATCCGCTCCCGCTCGTCAGGCGCGACGCCGGGACCGGTATCGCATACGTCGAGGCATAGATCGGCGCCGTCCTGCGCCACGCGAATGTCGATCGCGCCGGCCGGCGACGTGTACTTGATCGCGTTGCTGACGAGGTTGTCGACGATCGTGCGCAGCCGATCGACGTCGCCGACGACGACGAGCGCCGCGAGATCGGTCCTGAACGTGATGCCCCGCCCGAGCGCCGCGAGCTTGTTCTCGCGCAGCACGCGCCGCACGACGTCGGCAAACACGACCGGCCCGAGCGTCGCCGGCTCGAACGAGCGCGTCTGGTGATACTTGAGCAGATCCTCGATCAGCTTCTGCAAGCTCAGCGTGTTCTCGCGCACGATGCGCACGATGTCGCGCTGCTCGCGCGAAAGCTGGCCGCCGATCTCGTCGCGCAGAAGCTCCGCGCCTTCGCGCACCGCGGTGAGCGGAGTCTTCAGCTCGTGCGAGACGTGGCGGAGGAACCGGTTCTGCTGCTGCTCTAGATCACGCAGTCGCGTGCGCAGCCATTCGAGTCGCTGACCGAGATAGCGCAGGTCCTGCGGACCGTTGACGTGCACCGCTTGCGAGAAGTCGGCGCTGCCCATGAGCCGCACCGCCTGATCGAGCTGGCGGATCGGGCGCGCGATCAGCACGGCGAAGCCGATGGCGAGCGTGATCGCGATCGCGACGGTGGCGAGCGCGAGCCAGAACCACGTTTCGCGTCCCTCCACGGCGGTTTGCTGCAATCGCTCGATGGCGCTCTGCGTCAGCGTGTTGGACGCCGTCAGCATCGCCTGCGCACCGTCGGCGAGGCGAGCGTAGCCTTCGGCAAGCTCGGCCGCGGTGTCGACGCCACGCTCCTGCGACGTGAGCCGCACGTGCAGCGCGCTTTCGCTTTCGCCCAACCGCTCGAGGGCCGCAAGATGATCGCGCTCGAGCGCAAGCTGCGAAAGCTGGCGCGTCGTCGTGCGAAAGTCCTGGCGCAGGCGGTTGTAATCGTCGACCAGCGCCTGGTCCTCCAGGATCAGGTATTGACGCACGACGCGCTCGAGCGTTGTCGTCTGCTCGTAGAGCAATCGCGAGGTTCGCGCGGCCGTCGTCGCCTGGATCAACTCCTCGCGGCTTTGCGAGGCGAGACGATCGAGCGACAGGATGACCTCGGCCAGCGCGTACACGAGCGGCAGGCTGGCCAAAAGAAAGCCGAGCAGAATGAATTTGAGGAACGAACGAGGGTAGTACACCTACGGGTTTTGCGTCGTGTGTTGTGCGTGTGCGTCAAGCGTCAAACGTCACGTGTCGAGCAATCCGCCGGACGCACGACGCCGGACGCTCGACGTCCTATACTCGTCGATTATGGCATTGCCCTCGGACCCGAGGGGTGCAGCCGCGGCCGAGGCGGCGCGCGAATCCAGGCTGGCCCTGATCCTTGCCGTCGCGGCGAATGGCACGATCGGCGCCGACGGCGCCCTCCCGTGGCAACTTCCCGACGATCTCAAGCGCTTCAAATCGCTGACGCTGGGCCATTCGTTGATCATGGGTCGCAAGACGTACGCGTCGATCGGCCGCGCATTGCCCGGCCGCGAGAACATCGTCGTGACGCGCGATCGCCGCTTCGACGCGCCCGGCATCGTCGTCGCGCATTCAATCACCGAGGCGCTCGCGCGTGTGACGATGCCGTTGCCTGCGTTCTGCATCGGCGGCGCCGAGATTGCGCAGGCCGCACTGCCCCATGCGGACACGATGCATTTGACGGAGATCGAGCGCGAGTTTGCGGGCGACGTTCATATGCCTTCGTTCGACCGCGCGCAATGGCGTCAGGTCACGCGTGAGCGCCATCGGTCGCCGGACGGGTTCGACTACGCGTACGTGACCTACGTCCGTTAAACAGTAGAAGGCCGCCTGTCGGCTCTGGAGCAGGATCGTTTGCCGGGAAGTGCCGCGGCTGATTATGATGATGTCATATGAGGCACGCTGCCCGATGGACCGCACGCTGGCGGCTGTTATTCACCGCATGTCTCGCGCTGACGCCGTTCGGCGCGGCGGCGCAGCTCGACACCAATACGATTCGTCGAACGGTGATCGCGACCGGACTGGTCAATCCGGTCGACATCGTTGCGGCACCGGGGGATGGGACGCGGCTGTTCGTCGTCGAACAGGCCGGTCGCATTCGCATCCTGCGCGACGGCATCGTCGTTTCTTCACCGTTCCTTGACGTCAGTTCGAAGACGACCGGCGGCGGCGAGCGCGGATTACTTGGACTTGCATTCCATCCGAACTATGCGGGCAATCGCCGCTTCTTCGTCTTTTACACGCGCACGAGCGACGGCGCGTTGATCATCGAGCGGTACGAGCGTACGGCGGATCAGCCGGAGCAAGCGGACTTCGCAAGCGGCCGCGTACTGCTTGCGATCCCGCATGCAAGCAACAGCAATCACAATGGCGGCAAGCTTGCATTCGGCCGCGACGGTTATCTCTACATTGGTACTGGCGATGGCGGCGGCGGCAACGACCCCGATAACAACGGCCAGAATTTCGGCACGCTTCTCGGGAAGATGCTGCGAGTGGACGTGAATGTTGAAGCGCCGCCGTACTATGCGATTCCTCCGTCGAATCCTTTCGCAGCGCGAACTTGCACGAGCCTTCCCGCTGGTTGCCCCGAGATCTGGGCGTTGGGGCTGCGCAATCCGTTTCGCTTCAGCTTCGATCGGCTGAACGGCGACATGTTCATCGGGGATGTGGGCCAGGGCCAGCGCGAGGAAGTCGACTTCGAGGCGTTCGGAAGTCCTGGCGGGCGCAACTACGGGTGGCGCAATTTCGAAGGCAACATCTGCACGCCGGGGATTCCCAGCAACCCTTGCCCTACACCCCCGGCAAACTACGCCCCGCCGATCTTCGACTATGGCCGCTCGTTCGGCGGATCGATCACCGGAGGATTTCGCTATCGAGGATCACGCATTCCACCGCTCAGCGGTGCTTACGTCTACGCGGACTTCCTCAGCGGCACGCTGTGGGGCGCCACTGAATCCGGAGGCACCTGGACGCCGCAACAGGAGCTGTTGACGTCGCCCGGCATATCGAGCTTCGGTGAGGACAATGCCGGCGAGCTGTACATCACCGGCTACTTCAACGGCACGATCTATCGCCTCGATCCGGTCGATATCGACTCGGATGGTCTGCCCGATTGGTGGGAGATCACCTACTTCGGCTCGACGACCGGCGGAAATGCAGGCGCTGACAACGACGGCGACGGCGCGAGCAACTTGAGTGAATTCCTGAGCGGCACCGATCCCTTGAACGCGCAGAGCGTTCCACCGACGTCGCCGTTCATCGCGCCGGAGATCACCAGCGCAAATGCACTCGTGTGCGTCGTCGGCTCCCCGTGCGCGCTCACCGTCGGCATGACTGGCGCGCCGACGCCGACGCTCACTCGCTCCGGCACGCTGCCGCCGGGCGTCGGTTACAACGCGGCGACGCGAACGTTCTCGGGAACGGCCACGGTCGCGGGTATCGGCACCTATACGCAATCGCTCGTCGCGAGCAACGGCATCGCGCCGAATGCGGCGCAGACGCTGACCATCGTCGTCGCGGCGAGCTGCGGCGGGTTCGTCGATGTCCCGGTGAGCGATCCGGCGTGCACGAGCGTCGAGTGGTTGCGCAATCGCGGCGTGACCATCGGCTGCTCGGCAACCCAGTACTGCCCGAACGATCCGGTGATCCGCTCGTCGATGGCGTTGTTCCTGCGCCGCTTCGCTGAGGCGATCGGTCCGGTCGTCAATCATCATGAGGCGACGTTGACGGCGCCGTCGATCGACACGCAACCGGTCGTGTGCAGCACGGCTGAAAGCGTCGCGGTGCCGTACCCGCGCCGCATCCAGGGCTACTTCGCCGCGTCGATCGACGCGAGCGGGCCGCTCACCGTCGGCGTGACGCTGGTCGCGAGCCGCAACGCGGGTGCGACGTGGGAACCGATATCTCAGACGCGCATGCGCGCGCAGACCAGCGGCGCGCAATGGCGTTCGGTCAGCGGTCAGGGCGTTCTACTGATGAACGCGGGCGACGCCGTGCGTTTCGGACTCCTCCTCAATCGCGATGCCGGGAGCGCAGCGGTGACGACGTTGCGTTGCCAGATCGGCTGGATCGATTCGAGCCGCGACGGCTCGGCGACCCCGCGCGACGTTTTGCCGCTCGCGCCCTAATCACTTACCTCGCGCGAGCCGTTGAGATTCGTTGGAGTGCGTGTGGGGATTAGCGATTGTCGGGCTTAATCGGGAGGTCTGCGACCGGTATCGACCCCGTGCGGTCGGTGAGCGCCGACGACTGTTCGGCAGCGGGTGCAGTCGATCACCACGACGGACGGACTCATGGTTCCGGCCAGCTTGCAGTCATTTGCCGGGCCGGACGGATCAAGGATTCACGACCTTGAACTCGTTGGCCGGACTCGCGAAGTGGCCCCGCACTGCGGGGCTGCCCATGTTCGAGGTGATGGTCGCCGAGACACTCTGCACGCCGACCGTCGAGAACGTGACGGCAAAGGCACCGTTCCCGACGATGCGGCCGAAATTGACGAGGAAGGTCTTGGGGGAGATCGTCGCGCCGGGATCGGTTGAGTTCAAGGTCACCGTGTAGGATCCTTTGTCGAACCCACAGGCCACACTGATGCTCCCGGACATGGGGACACCACGTGGTACCGCCTTCGGAGCGGCGGTCGTTGGCGCCGGAACCGCTGGACAGGAAACAACTCCGGGTTCGACGTAGTAGAAGCTCTGGCAAGAGACGTGCTCGCTGCCAACGACAAAGGCGAGCACCAGCAGGGTTCTGCACACGGCACTCATCGTCGCCCCAAGGACCTCGCGAGCGTTCCCGAGCGGATCAATTCACCGACAGCACGTACCTCGCCATTGCGCGCGCCTCGGCGGCCGACACCTGAGGCTGAGGAGGCATCACGTCCTGGCCCCACACGCCGGTTCCACCACGCCTGATCTTCTTGGCCAGGACGTCGGCCGCGTTCTTCTGATCGGCGTACCTGGCTGCAACCTCCTTGAAGGTTGGGCCGTACTTTCTCTTGTCGACCTGATGACAGGCAAGGCAGTTCTTCTTCAGGACGAGGTCGTAGTCCGCACGCACCGGCCCTGCGGCGCCCAACAAGCCGATGACGGCAATCCATTGAAGCGCGATTCGCAACGGGTTCTCCTGCGTCCAACAAAAAGCAAACGCGCTGCCGCAAGGCAGCGCGTTTGCGCGTTGCAGTTACTGCGGCTTCACACGGATGATCTTGCCCTGGTCCTCGAGCGCGACATACAGATTGCCGTCCGGGCCCAGTTCACAAGCACGGAACCGTCCGGCGACCGTCGGCCAGGGGAAATCGGTCTTCGTTGCAGACAACCCAT
>DATLNR010000044.1:0-82443 GCA_035536655.1 Casimicrobiaceae bacterium | reverse complement strand
GGGAGGATGCCGAAGCCAGTGGTCGAGAAACTGAACGCGGAGCTCAATGCATCGCTCGCAACAGCGGAGCTCAAGGAGAAGCTGTTCGCACTGGGTGTTCTCACGACGCCCGGCACGCCGGAAGATTTCATGAACGAGATTCGCCGCGAAATGGATCGCAACGGACCGTTGATCAAAGCTGCGGGCATTAAGGTGGAATAGAACAAGGATCGCCACGAACGGCCGCCCACGATGCGATCCGGCGACGCTCGGGTCCGCGGGTCTTTTCGATGTCTACGGGGTGAAGATTGCGTAACCGCGATTCGCGTGCGAGGCTCCGCGCCATTCTCGCCGGCGTGGAATGCGTTCGGATGGGCACGGTTTTCGATCCGGTGTCGGCCCGATTCGCCGAGGCGCTCGGCTATCGGGCGGGACTGGTGGGCGGGTCTATCATCTCGCACGCCGTATTGGGAGCGCCCGATCTCATTGTCCTGACGCTCACCGAGCTCGCGGATCAGGTTCGACGGTGCACCCGGGTAAGCGGCGTGCCGTTGGTCATCGACGGGGACCATGGATACGGAAATGCGCTGAACGTGATACGTACGGTGCAGGAGCTCGACGCCGCGGGCGCCGCTGCCGTCATGATCGAAGACACGCTGCTACCGCGTCCTTTCGGGTCCTCGGAGATGCCGCAACTCCTTTCCGCGCCCGAATCGCTCGGGAAGATTCGCGCAGCCATCGCAGGACGCGCAAACTCCGACATGCTGGTGTTCGGCCGCACGAGCGCTGTTTCGCTGACAGGCATCGACGATGCGATCCAACGATTAAGAGCCTATGCGGCCGCCGGTGTCGACGCGCTGATGCTGCCTGCGCTACGAACGCGTGAAGAGCTCGAAGCGATCTCCGCCGCCGTCGCGCTGCCCCTGGTCATCGGCGGACCCGGCGAAGCCCTGCGCGATGTCGAGTTGCTCGCGCGCCACCGCGTACGGCTCTTCTCCACCGGGCATGAGCCGTTCAGCGCCTGCATCAATGCGCTCTATGCGGCTATGCACGCGGTCATAGAAGGCGGTGCGTTGCCGCCTTCGGCGACGAAGGAAGTGTTCGGAATTGCGATCCGCGAGGCACAGCACCGTGCGTGGATCGGCGACTTTCTCACTCCTCGAGAGTGATCGGACGTCGGTTGAAGCGACTCTGTCCGAGGAATGGGCGTTGGCCTAGGCGGTACGGACGAAACAGTCGATTTGTCGTTATCTCGGGAGTCTTCGGTTTGCCAACGGAACCGTTTCAGTGTAAACACTGAAATTGGGTTCGATCGCCCCGTCGTCTGTTGAAGACGAAAGCAACGATCACGCGGTAATCCACATCGCTGGCTTCCGATAAGTATGTACACGCTGGCAGTCGACATCGGTGGCACTTTCACGGACGTTGTCGTGATCGACGACGATTCCGGCGCGACGTACGCGGGGAAGTCGCTGACGACAGCCGGCGACCTCCAACGTGGTGTGCTCGACGGACTCGCTGATGCGGCGGGTTCGGTCGGCATCGACGTGCGTTCGCTCCTCGCATCGACCGACCGCATGGTCCATGCGACGACGCAATCGAGCAACGCCGTCTTCTCCTATACCGGCGCGCGCACGGCGGTTCTGGCGACGCGCGGCTTTGGCGACACGTTGATGATCATGCGCGCGACGGGTCGCGTCGCGGGCATGAGCGTGTTCGAGCGCCACCATTACCGGGCGACGCAGAAGCCGCGGCTGCTGGTGGACGAGCGCGACATCTTCGAAGTGCCGGAGCGCATCGACCATGTCGGAAAGATCGTCGAGCCGCTCGACGAGGACTCGGTGCGCAAGATCGCTGCGAAGATCCGCGCGGGCGGCTATGAGGCCGTTGCCGTGGCGTTCCTGTTTTCGCACAAGAACCCGAGTCACGAGCGGCGGGCCGGCGAACTCCTGGCCCGCGAGCTGCCGGGCGTGTACCTGTCGCTCTCGGCCGACGTGGCCCCGGTCATGGGCGAGTACGAGCGCAGCGCAACCGCGTTGTTCAACGCCTACGTCGGTCCGGTGATCGAGAGTTACATCGATCGTCTCGAGCGCACGCTCGCTGCTGCGGGCCTCAAGCAGAAGCTGTTGATTGTGCAGGCCAACGGAGGCGTTGCCACCGCGTCGCAGACGGTACCGATCTTCACGATCGAGTCCGGTCCGGCGGCTGGCGTCGTCGGCGCGGCACGTCTGGCCGCGACGCTTGGATATCCGAACGTCATTGCAACCGACGTGGGCGGCACGACGTTCAAGGTGGCGATCGTCGAGCAAGGGCGCTGGAGCTATAGCCGCGAGACGATCCTCAATCAATATCAGCTGCGTCTGCCGATGATCGACGTCGCGTCGATCGGCGCCGGCGGCGGCTCGATCGCGTGGGTTGACGGCCGCCGTCTTCGTATTGGTCCGCACAGTGCTTCGTCGTCACCCGGCCCCGCGTGCTATGGGATGGGTGGGGAAGAGCCGACGGTGACCGATGCCGACGTGGTGCTCGGCTATCTGTCCCCCGATCGGTTCCTTGGCGGCCGCATGAAGCTGCATGGCGATCGCGCGGCGTCCGCGATCAAACGGCGCATTGCCGATCCACTGTTCAACGGCGACGTTCTCGCGGCCGCTGCGGGTATCCGGCAGGTGATCGACAGCCAGATGGCGGACCTGATCCGCAAGTCGACGCTCGAGCGTGGCTACGATCCGCGGGACTTCGTGATGATGGCGTACGGCGGTGCCGGGCCCGTCCATGCCGCTTCGTACGGCGCCGAGGCCGGCGTGCGCGAGATCGTCGTGCCGTTTCTCGCAACCGTGCATTCGGCGTACGGTGCGGCGGTGTCCGACGTCCGATTCAGCCTCCAGCACTCGCATCCGCTCGTGTTGCCGGCCGATCCGGAGACGATCGAACGGATCTACGCGACGATGGAGAGCGAGGGCACGAAGCGCCTGGACGAAGCTGACGTCCCGAAGGCACGGCAGCGTCACGAGCGCTGGGTCGAGGCGCGCTTCCGGCGTCAGGTGCACAACCTGCGCGTCGCCGTTCCCGCGTGCATCGACGAACCTGCGCTCGGCGTGATTGCCGAGCGGTTCGCGCACGAGTACGACCGGTTGTTCGGGAAGGGCGCCGCGCTGTCCGATGCGGGCATCGAGCTCGTCAACTACGGCGTCGACTCGATCGGCGAAGCGTCGCAGGTCGACGCGCCGGCATGGAGCGGCGACGGATCATCGGCAGCGCGCACCCATCGCATGACCTGGTGCCCGGTGAACAGAGTCATGCAATCAACGCCGATCTACGATGGACCCGCGCTGCCTGCGAAAGCCCAGATTGCAGGCCCGGCGATCATCGAGCATCCGGGCACGACGATCGTCGTGTTGACCGGACAGTCCGCGCGCATCGACACGTTGCGCCATACGCACATCAGCCTCGGCGCTGCGAACAGAGGCTTGCACGCATGAACCAGCGCATTCCGGTCGAAGTCGATGCCGTCACGTTCGAGGTGCTCAACCATCGGCTGCTGAGCATCACCGAGGAGATGGGCATCCAATACATGCGGTGCTCGGGCTCCAACGTGCTCATCACCGGCAACGATGCGGCGACTGCGATCATGCTGCCCGACGGAGCGCTGGTCTCGGTGGGGCCGTACATCGTTACGCAAGGCAACGTTCTGCCGCTGATCGTCGAGAGCACGCAGCGGCTCACGCATCCCTCCACCGGCATCGGCGACGGCGACATCTTCATCTGCAACGACCCGTACCTGGGCGCGATCCACCATCCCGACTTCGCGACGGTCGCGCCGATCTATCACGAAGGCGCTCTCGTCGCCTGGTTGGGCGCGTCCGGTCACCAGCTCGACACCGGGGGGATGGATCCCGGCGGATTCTCGATCAAGGCCGTCGATACGCATCAGGAAGGCCTGCGCATGCCGCCCGTCAAGCTGGTCGAGGCGGGCAAGGTGCGCGAGGACGTGATCGCATGGATCCTGAATCAGGTGCGCGATCCGCTGGTCGGACTCGACGTCCGTGGCCAGATCGCGGCGCTCAACAGCGGACGGCGCGCCATGCTCGAGCTCATCGAGCGATGGGGCATCGACACGGTGCGCGCGGTCATGGATAGCTCGATCGTGTTCGCGCGCGAGAAGCTTTCACAGCGCCTCCGCGAGCTGCCGGACGGCGAGTGGCGGGAAACGCAGTACATCGATCACGACGGCCACGAATCGAAGATCTACAAGATCGTCTGCACGCTGAGGAAGCGCGGCGACCGGCTCACGTTCGATTTCACCGGCACGAGCCCGAACGCGCCGGGTCTGATCAACTCCACTTACTCCGGGTTGCAGGCAGCCGTCCTGTCGTCGGTGTACATCAACCTTTGCTGGGACGTGCCATGGAATCGCGGCGTGCGCGATTGCATCGAGCTCGTGACGCAGCCGGGCACCGTCAACAATTGCGCTTACCCAGCCCCTTGCGCGATGGCGACGATCTCCGCTGTGATCGTGACGATCGATGTGAGTTGGCGCTGCCTTTCGCATCTGCTCGTCGCAAGCGAGCGCTACCGCGATGAAGCGATGGCGGTGTGGTCGGGAACGTCGATGGCGCCGATCTTCGCTGGAACGAGTCAACACGGGTTCCCGTTCGCGGCCACCGAGATGAGCCACTTCGGCGGTGGTGGTGGCGCGCGCACCTACGCCGACGGCGTCGACACGGCGGGAATCGTCTTCAACACCACGCCGAACATGCCGAACATCGAGGACCAGGAGGCGGAGTATCCGGTGCTGTATCTGTTCCGCCGGCACCTGAAGGACTCGGGCGGTCCCGGCCGTTATCGCGGCGGACGTTCCGGCGAGCTTGCCTACACGATGTACGGCGCACCGAACGATCACCTCGAGGGATTGTTCGCGGGCACCGGTGCCGAGATGCCCAACGCGATCGGCCTTGCCGGCGGATTGCCTGGCGCCTCGATTCGCGTGGCGCGCGTTGTGCAGACCGATCTTGCACGCCGCATCGAACGCGCCGAGCGACTTCCGGACGCGCTGCAGGACATCCCGGGCAGGCTTGAGATCCTGGGTTGCAAGCACGTCCGCACGCCGATGGCGCGGGGCGACGTCTGGTACCACAGCTGGCAGGCCGGTGGAGGCTTTGGCGATCCTCTTCTGCGCGACGCTGCCACGGTCGCCGACGACGTCGCTCGCAGCGTGGTGTCGGAGGAAGCGGCGTCGTCGATTTACGGCGTCGTGCTCGACGGCGAAGGGTCGCTCGACGCAGAGAAAACCGAAGCGCAGCGGGCATCGCTGCGCGAGGCGCGGCTTGCTTCGGGGCGCAATCCCGCGGACGGGTGGCTGTCGTTCGAAGGGCAAGGCCGTCATCGCTATGGCGATGCGATCGTCGCCGATCTCGACGAGGGAACGATCAGCTGCGCGCGCTGCCGTGCGTTGTTCGGCGAGGCGGGCCAGAACATCGTTCCGGCGCTGCGCGAGCTCGAACTGCCCCTGAGCGCCGCGGGGCCGGTGCGTGGGCAGGACTACGACCAACAGCGCTTCACGCTGCGCCAGCTCTGTTGCCCGAACTGCGGCCATCTCCTCGATGTACAGGTGGCGCAGCACGATGCCGCACGTCCGCGTTTCACGTTCACGTTCGGAGCTCCGGTATGACGATGGGCCTTGCGCGCGAGTCGCTGCCGCTGGTTCGGTTCATGGGCCGCGAAGATTCGCAGCCGCGGATCGGACTTGTGCAGGAGAACGCAGTCTTCGACGTGACGAACCGATATGCATCGATCGGCGCGTTCGTCGCGCAGTTTGCCGACGGCTGGACAGCATCGTCGGTCGCGCTCCGCGAGTACCAACGTCACCGCCTCGACGAAGTCACGCTCGCACCCCCGATCGATGATGCGTCCACCCTCTACCTTGTCGGTGCGAATTACCGGCAGCACGCCGAAGAGGCCGGGCTCTCCGTGCCGAAGACGCCCGTGTTCTTCGACAAGCCGCCGACTGCGCTCGTGGGGCACGAACAGCCGATCGTGCTTCCGCCGATCTCCGCCGAAATGGATTACGAGGGCGAGCTTGCCGTCGTGATCGGACGCAAGGCGACGCGTGTGACGAAGGAACAGGCGCGCGGCTGCGTCGCCGGCTACACGATCGTCAACGACATCACCGCGCGCGATCTGCAATGGGTCGAGCTCGGCAAACACCGCATCGTCGACTGGTTCAGCTCGAAATCGCTTGATGCTTCTTCGCCGGTGGGTCCGTGGATCGTGCCCGCATCAACGGCCGGCGACCCGCACGGTCTCAGGCTCCGCACGATGCTGAACGGCGAGGTGATGCAGGACAGTGACACGTCGCTGATGGTGTTCTCGGTGTGGGACCTGATCGAGTTTGCCTCCGCGCGCGTAACGCTCAGACCCGGCGACATCATCTCGACCGGCACGCCGTTCGGCGTCGGCGGCTTCCGCAAGATCTTTCTCAAGCCCGGCGATCGATTGGAGGTCGCGATCGAAGGCGTCGGGACGCTGCGCAATGGCGTCGAACGGCGCTAGCGCAACGGCTTTGCGCATGCGCACGCTTGCAGGCGGTAGCATCCGCATCGGCGCGCGTCGTCGAAGCGGATCGTGCTGCGGCGCGCGCCATCTCTCGAGCCCCATTCATCATGTTCACGAAGCGCCCGACAGGCAAGCAGCGTCCATCCGCGACGTCGCGACGCGCCGTCACGCCTGCATCGCCGTCGTTAGAGGCCGCAGACGGTGCCCAGTCGATCGGTGCGCTGATCCGGCGCGCCCGCAGAGAGCGGCATCAGACGCTCGACGATATCGCAAAGCTCTCCGACTTGTCGGTGAGCTACCTGAGTCAGATCGAGCGCGGCCTGTTACAGCCGTCGGTCGCGACGCTGAAACGCATCGCCGACGCATTGCATATCCCGGCCGGCAAGCTGATGTTCACCGCAGAACCGCGCGGCGCGCGGCCGACGGTCGCCGTAATGCGCGCCGGGCAGCGAAAGCGCGTGTCGTTCCCGGAGTCGAGCATCAGCTACGAGCTGCTCACGCCGGATCTGCGACGCCGCGCGTCGCTGCTGTGGCTCGTCGCCCAGCCGGGCGCTCAAAGCGGCGCTGCGCTGACGCACGAGGGCGAGGACGTCGTCGTCGTGCTCAAGGGGCGGCTGTCGGTCGAGGTCGGTGGAGCGTGGCACGAACTGGCCGCCGGCGACAGCATCTACTTCAACAGCGAGCTTCCGCATCGCTGGTGCAATCGCACGAAGGCGCGTGCCGAAGCGATCTGGGTCAGCGCGCCGCCGTCTTTCTAGGTTCCCGCCTGCAGCGCACAGGCGGGGCGCCGAATAGGCTGTCATCGCCACCACTGGATCAACGCCCGCAGCGATGTGTCACGCGCGCGTGCGCACCGGACCGACCCGAGGAGCAAGGATGAACAGAATTCGCCGTTCGCTGTGCGTGATCGCTCTGACCGTAACCGCCTTCGCATCGCCACCTGTCGTGGCGCAGGACAACTATCCCGACAAGCCCATTCGGCTGATTCTGGGATTCGCGCCCGGCGGAATTTCCGACGTGCTGGGCCGCGCGCTCGCGGCCGAGCTTTCACCGATCCTTGGCCAGCAGGTCGTCGTTGAAAATCGGCCCGGTGCCGGCGGGTCGATCGCTGCGGCAATGGTGGCCAAGTCGCCCAATGACGGCTACACCGTGTGGTTGCAGGACATGACCAGCCACGCCATCAACGCGGCGCTGTACACCAACCTCAACTACGATCCGATCAAGGACTTCGAGCCGATTACGCTGGTTGCCTACACGCCGCTGATGCTCGCCGTGCATCCGAGCCAACCGACGAAGACGGTGAAGGAATTGGTCGAATACCTGAAGAACACGCCCGGACGTCGAACGTACGGGTCTGCGGGCAACGGCACGCCGAATCACCTTGCGGCGGAGATGCTCAACCAGTCCGCCGGTCTCAAGGATGTCGTTCACGTCCCGTTCAAGGGAAGCTCGCCGACGGTGACAGCGCTGCTCGCGAACGAGATGGCGTATTCGTTCCTGTCGATGCCGCCGGCGGTTTCAAACGTCCAGGGAGGCAAGTTGCGCGGACTCGCGGTAACGTCGGCAACGCGCGTTTCCGCGGCGCCCGACGTGCCCACGATGATCGAGGCGGGGTATCCCGGTTTCGAGGTGGTCGTCTATACGGGAATTCTGGCGCCGGCGGGTACGCCGAAGGCGATCATCGACAAGCTGGGAGCGGCTTTCACGAAGGCGGTGCAGGCGGAGCGCATCAAGGATGTCTACCTGAAGATCGGCGCCGAAGCCGTCACCAACACGCCGGCAGCCTTTCGCGCTCACATGGTCAAGGAAATCGACCACTACGCCAAGCTGGTCAAGGCGTCCGGGGCGAAGGTCGACTAGAGGCGCGCGCACGCATGGCATCAGTTCTCCCTGGTCGAGGAGCGCGCGGCAGCCAAACGCTTGCCTACAACATGAAGCTGCTTGCTCACCATGAGCTTGGCGGCTATGGCGGCATGGGCGAAGGCATGGCAATGCAGCTGCTGCCGGACGGGCGCCGCATCCTTTGGATGGCCCACGAGTCCGCACCGAAGAACTTCACTGCTGTCGACGTAAGCGATCCGCGTGAGCCCAGGCTCGTCGTGCAAACGGATCTGCCGCACGCTCGCGTCCGCTCGAACTCGCTCGACATCGTCGGGGACCTGATGGTCGTCGCGTACCAGACGCAGGAGGTCGGCATGAAACCGGCGGGCTTCGACGTCTTCGATGTCGGGAATCCGCAAACGCCAACGCTCATTGCGCACTTCGATGCATCGGGCCCGCACTCACGGGGAGTGCACGCGGTGTGGTTCGTCGACGGCGAGTACGTGCACATCGCCGCCGGGGCCGCCGACTTCGAGCCCACGCATCCGCTCGACGACCAGTGCTATCGCATCGTCGACATGCGCGATCCGGCGCGGCCCGAGGAAGTGGGACGCTGGTGGTATCCGGGCACGCGCGTCGGCGACGCAGCGCCTCCTCCGCAACGTCTCGAGCCACGCTTCGACCTCGGCTTCCGTGCGCACAACACCAACGTGTTCCCCGAACGGCCGGATCGCGCCTATGTCGGCTACATCGACGGTGGAGCGGTCATCCTCGACATCGCCGACAAAGGAAATCCAAAGCTCGTCAGCCTGTGGCGCTATTCACCACCGTTCAACGGCATGTGCCACACGGTACTTCCGCTTTTCAGCCGCAACCTTCTGATCGTCGCCGACGAGTGCATCTTGGAAGACGGCGCGGACTGGCCCAAGCTCGTCCGCGTCGTCGACGCGCGCATGGAGACCAACCTCGTTCCCATCTCGACGTTTCCGCAAGGCGCGTACGACGCTTTCGCCCATCGCGGCGGTCGCTCCGGGTCGCACAATCTGCACGAGAACCTGCCCGTTCCAGGCTCGTTTCGCTCCGAGACGCTGATCGTCGGCTCGTTCTTCAATCAAGGCGTTCGTGCGTACGATCTTTCCGACCCGTTCCAGCCTCGCGAAGCTGCCTATTACGTCCCCGGCGCGCCGAAGCTCTCACCGACCGGCACGATCCAGCTCAACGACGTGTACGTCGACGATCGGCGCATCGTCTACACGATGGACCGTTTGGTCGGCGGACTCTACATCCTGGAATGGACGGTGTGACTCCTGCGCGCGACGGCCGTGACGCAATCGACCCGCTCGCAAGCCGGCTGCCCGTCACGATCCTGACCGGCTTCCTCGGCGCCGGAAAGACGACGCTGCTGCGACGCCTGATCGCCGATCCGCGCATGAATCGCGCCGCGGTCATCATCAACGAGTTCGGCGAAGTGGGTCTCGACCACGAGCTCGTCGAGGCGCGCACTGAGCAACTTACGCTGCTCTCGAACGGCTGCCTCTGCTGCTCGGTTCGGACCGACTTGCAGGAGACGCTGCGTGATCTCTTCGTCAAGCGGCGCGCCGGAGACGTCATCGACTTCGATCGAGTCTTCGTCGAGACGACCGGCATGGCCGACCCCGCGCCGATCCTGCACGCGCTGCAAAGCGATAGCCTGCTCGGTGCGCAGTACCGATTGAACGGCGTCGTGACGTTGGTGGACGCGGTGAATGGGCGCGACACGCTTCAGCGCATGCCGGAGGCGCAAAAGCAAGTGGCGCTGGCTGATCGACTGGTCGTCACCAAGACCGATCTCGCTTCGCCCGAGAACGTGAGCGCCCTTCGCGGGGCACTTGGCGCGCTCAATCCCTACGCGACGATCTCCAATGCGGTGAACGGCGAGCTCGATCCCGACCTGTTGCGAGAAATTGTGCCGGGGACCCTCGAGGCACTGTCGCGCGATCCGGATCGGTGGCTCGCAGTTGACGATCCGCGAACGTCGGTCTCTGCACGCATCGCGAGTCCGACTGGCGTCCGTCACGATACCGCGATCCACTCGTTCTGCCTCTGGTTCGACCAGCCGTTCGAGTGGAATGCGCTCGTCGAAACGCTGCAGATGCTGACCGCCTTGCGTGGGCCGGATCTGCTGCGCGTGAAAGGGATCGTCGATATCGAGGGGGAACCCGGGCCCGTGGCCATTCACGGCGTGCAGCATCTGTTTCATCCGCCGCTGAAGCTCTCACGGTGGAGTAGCGATGATCGTCGTTCGCGCATCGTCTTTATCGTGCGAGGCATTCCGCAACGGGCGATCGAGAGCGCGTTCGAAGCTGCGCGTGCGCTGACCGCGCCTGATTGACGCGGCTTCGATTCGACGGGTCACCGAAGAGCGCCACACCGAAGTCGAGCAATGCAGCGGATTCGCCTCATCGTCTTTCCCGGAGGCTTCAACTGGCCGATCTGGGTGGCGCAGGCGCGCGGTCTGTTCGCGCGCGAGAGCCTGGATGTCGAGGTAACGCATACGCCGGGGTCGGTGTACCAGCTCTCCGGCTTGATCGAACAGCGATTCGACCTCGCGATCACGCTGATCGACAACGTGATCGCCTATCGCTCGGGACAGGGCGAGGCGCCGCTCGTGGGTCGCGATTTGTGCGCTTTCATGGCGGCCGACACGCGCGTGCTTCCGACACTCGTCACGCAGCCCGGCATCCGCCGCTACGCCGATCTTCGCGGCCGGACACTATCGGTCGATGCGCTCACGACGGGCTACGCGTTCGTATTGCTCGCCATGCTCGAACATGGTGGACTCACGCCGGCCGACTATCAACTCGAACGTGTCGGCGGTGCGGAGGAGCGCTATCGTGCAATGCAGGCAGGTCGTCACGCCGGGTGCCTGTTGAACTCGCCATTCGAGCGCTTGCTCGAAGCACAGGGCTTCACGCTTCTCGACCATGCCGCCGATGCGCTTGGCCGCTATCAGGGCCAGGTCCTCGCCGGCCGCCGCCAATGGGCGGAGGCGAACGCTCAGGCAACCACCGGATTCATCCGAGCGTTTCTCATCGCCGTGAAGTGGTTGTACGATCCAGCTCATCAGGCCGAAGCGTTCGACATCTTTCGACGCCAGATGCCAAGCGCATCCAACGATGCGCCGTCGACGGCATGGCGCGTGCTCTTCGACGCTGAGCTTGGCTTCCCGCGTAACGGCGAGATCGATACCGCGGCTCTCGATACGGTGATCGAGCTCCGCCAGAAGTATGGCGCGCCGCCCGTGGTGCTCGGTCCCGCGCGCGACTACTACGACTCAGCCTATCTTGACGCTGCGCGACGGCAATTGGGAGAGGTGCGATAGGTTTGGGAAGTGGAACCGTTACTCGACCTTGAGCCCGATCCTCTTCACGATCTGCGACCAGCTTTCGTAATCCGTACGCATCCGCGCGGCCAGCTCCGCCGCGGTGCTGCCGACGGGCTGCAGTCCATCCGCCGCGAATCGCTCGCGAATCTCCGACAGCGCGACCGTGCGCGCGACTTCCTGCTGCAGGCGATTGATCACGGCTGCTGGTGTTCCTGCCGGCGCGAACAGGTTCCACGAGTTGTTCGCCTGATAGCCGGGAAAGCCTTGTTCCGCGATGGTCGGGACGTCGGGGAGGCTCGGCAGGCGAGTCGATGAGCCGACGCCCAGCGCCTTGAGCTTGCCCTGCTTGATGAACTGCAGGCTTTGCGGGACGCCCAACTGCATCATCTGGACCTGATTGGCGACGAGATCAGGCAGCGCCTGCGAACTACCCTTGTACGGGACGTGCGTGACCTTGAAGTTGCCCATCGACTGCAGCAGCTCGATTGACAGGTGGTGCGTGCTGCCGGCGCCGGTCGACGCGTAGTTGATCGCACCTGGCTGTGCCTGTGCGAGCGCGACGAGCTCCTGCATAGTGTTCGCTTTGACCGCCGGATTCGCTACGAGCACGAGGTTCACGAACGCGACGAGACTCACCGGCTCGAAGTCCTTCACCGGGTCGTAGGGCAGCTTCGCGCCGAGCGCGGGACTGATCGCGAACTGGATGTCGGTCGCGAGCACAAGCGTATAGCCGTCGGGCGGCGACTTCGCCACCGCTTCCGTGCCGATCGTGCCGTTCGCGCCCGCGCGATTCTCGACGACGACCTGCTGGCCGAGTCCGTCGGACATCTTCTGCGCGACGAGTCGCGCCACGATGTCGCCCGAGCCACCGGCGGGATACGGCACGATGATTCGGATCGGTCGCGTCGGCCACGTCTGCGCGTGGGCCGACCCGAACAGCACGATGCACGCGGCGAAAACGAGCTGCAGCAGGCGCATAAACACTCCGCCGGAAGTGAACAGTTTACGGAGCGTACACCTCGTCGCCCACGCGTCTCGTCATGAATAGATCGGCGGGCAGCTCGGTGCCGATCTTGCGCTCGCGCGCGACTTCGATCATCCGCTTGCACACCGAGGCGAACTGAATGCCCATCCCCACGTTGTTGTGGTGATAGGTGATCTGCGCGCTCGCTGTGCGACCGGGAATCTTGCCGATGCACAGGTCGCCAACCTCGTAGATGTTGCTCCACGAGCAGTAGCCCTTGCGCATGGGCATCATGATCTCCGGCTGCTCGTCGAGCGTGATCTGCTCGATCAGATTGGCGATGATCAGATCGGCGCGGCGTGCGCACTCGTCGTCGAGCTCGCGGCGGCCGTCGAACTTGTTCGTGCCGATCATTCCGATCACGTGGCAGCCGGGCTCGAGCCATTCGCCGAACAGGATCGGATCGGCGGAGTTCGTCGCAGCGATCGCAACGTCCGAGCCGCGGATCGCCTGCTCGGCACTGCTCATGGCGGTGGCGTCGATGTTGAGCATCGAGCCGAGCCGGTCCGCGAACGCGGTGCGATTCTTCGGCGTCATCGAGTACACCTTCAGCTTGCGAATCGACGGCCGCGCGGCGTGAATCGCCTCGACCTGCGCCACCGCCTGCTCGCCCGAGCCGAGGATCCCGATCGTCTCCGCGTCCTCGCGCACGCAGTACTGCGCGACTACGCCCGACGTACCGCCGACGCGAAGCGCCGACACGGCATGATCGTGCACGATGCCGAGCAGCTCGTTGCTGTACAGGTCCCACACCAGCACGAAGCCCGAGAAGTCGCCGGGAAACTCCATGCGCTTCTGGCCGCCTTTCAGCGGAAAGCTGATGTGCGCGCAATCGAGGCGGATCGCGGCGACACCATGGCACGGGACCACGCCCGGGATCACGTTCATCCATCCCCAGCGTTGCTCGGCGAAACCCTTGAGCGGCGTGTGGATGCGGCGTCGCGGAATCACCTGTGCGTTCCGGTTTCCGAAGTCCGTGTAGGCTTCAGTCAGGAGTGCGATGCACTCCTTCATCGGTACGAGCCCCGCGGCGTCCTTGTTGGTGAGTACGAGCGTCGTCGCGGCCATCGGGTTTCCTTGCTCCTCCAGTGAGCGGTGAACTCTAGCGGCGCGAGACAACCGCTACCATTCGTTTGTTTCGATCCCCGCCTTAGGCAAACCCGAAGGATGGAGCTGTACCAGCTGCGCACGTTCGCGGCCGTCGCCGAGTTCGGGACGCTCGCCCGTGCGTGCGATCACGTGCATTTGTCGCAGCCGGCAGCAAGTGCGCACATCAAGGCGCTGGAGAGCGAGCTCGGGCTGGCGCTCTTCACGCGCGAGCCCAAGGGCCTCGCGTTGACGGTCGCGGGCACGACGTTGCTGGTGCTCGCCCAGCGGATGCTCGCTCTAGCGGGGGAGCTCAGGGCGGAGGCGCAGCGGCTACGCGGCAAGCTCGATGCGCGCCTCTCGATGGGCGCGTTCTTCGATCCCGCGCTCCTTCGCATCGGCGAGCTGATGCGCTGTCTCATCTCGCGCCATCCGATGCTCGACATCCAGATCCATCATCGGACGTCGCGCGCGGTGATCGAAGGCGTGCGCAACGGCGAGTTCGATGCGGGGCTCGCGCTCTGCGCCAACGTGTCGTCGGAACTGCACGCGCTGCACCTTGAACGTCTGCGCTACCGCATCGTTGCGCCGGCCGCATGGGCGGACCAGCTGCGCGAGATCGACTGGAAGGCGGTCGCGGCGCTGCCGTGGATCTCCACACCGGCGGACGGATCGCATCACCACATGGCGATGCGGATCTTCAAGCAGCACGACTTCCGCCCCGGCAAGGTCATGGAAGCCGATAGCGAGGCGATCATCACGAGCCTCGTTTTCGCCGGTGTCGGGCTGGGCCTGATGCGCGAGGACCTGGCGCTCGAGGCACAGGCGGCGGGCAAGGCGTTCGTGCTGGCGCGCGGCGAAGCGACGGTGTCGCTCATGCTCCTGCATCAAAAACTGCGTGTCGGTGATCCGGCGATTGACGCCCTCGTAACCGCGGTGCGTGAAGTGTGGGGGCTTCGCGTGGATACCGGCGAAGCGGTTCCGCACGATTGAGCGGACGGGCGCTGTTACGTCCCCGGTCACGCCGTCAAGGCGGCTTCCTGCAGGTCATGAGGTTCGCGTCAGTCAACATGACAGCGCCTCACGTCTTCTTGTTTACCGTCCCTTTCGACCGAAAGTCCGCCAGCGCCTTCGCACGGTCGCTGTCGGTCCCGGCCCGGTCTCGATGAACGGCAGCAAGGGCGAGCAACGGGGGCTGCAGGCCGCTATCGAGCGGTTCGTTTGTAGACGTTGAACGAACCCGATCCGTAATTGGCCAGGATCAACTCGTCCTTCGTCACCGAATGGATGATTCCGAGATTTTCCCTGCTTTCGCGGTTGTTGGTCTCCACGAAGAGCATCAGCCGCTGACGGCCGCCCGATTGCGCTTGCACTTCGTAACGACACTTGGTCGACTTCAGTCGACAGCTCCCGTCGGCGTTGAGTCGCATGTCGAAAAGCGCCATGCCGGCATCGGATCGTGCCTTTCTCCGCTCGTCTTCGTCGATCTTGCGGTTGCCGTTCTCGTCATACATCGCGTGCGTCTGCTGCCAACCGCCGACGAGCTCAGCGACTTGCGTCGGCGGAGCGGGGGATTGCGCTGAAATGACATTACTCGCCATGCAGGCGATGGCGCAGGTCATCGAGATTCTCATTGCAAAATCCAGGTTGTAGTGGGGGTCGGGTCGATTTCCCGGCGGCCGACAATGCCGGGTACCGTCGTAAGTATTCAGGCATGCACCAGTACACCGCTTCGTGCATGCGATCCGCGCCGGTCAATACGTTCGCGCCTCACGTCTTCTTCTTCACCACCCCTTTCGACCGTAAGTCTGCCAGCGCCTTGGCACAGTCGCTGTCCTTCCCCGGCCCCGTCTCGATGAACGGCAGCAAGGCGAGCAACGGATTGATCGATCCCAGGACGACTGCACCCGCCACGCGCGCGACGATCGGTCCGGCTTCAGGCCGGACCGACGGATCCTTGAAGGGACCTTTGAGGTGGATCGGCGAGCGGAGCGCGAAAATACTCGTGTCCTTTGGCTCGGGACGGAAGACGAGCGCGAGCTGCTCGCTCTGTAGACTGATCGAGCCGGTAACGTTGACCAGCGTATCGGAGGTGTCGATCACGAATGCCTGCGACTGCATGACGCCATCCTTGACCGGCAGATCGGCAATCGCGCAGCGCAGCGTCACCTGTCGATTGCGCGTGCCGAGCAACGTCACGGCTTCCGCGAGGTCGAGGCCGAGAAGCTCGACCAGGAGCAGACTGATCTGTCCGCCGTCGACGGCGAGATTGATCTGGCCATTGCTGCTGCCGAGGAGGTCCGCAACGGACTCGCCGCGGCCGGTGAGCTTCGCACGGCCGTAGAGCGTTCCGAGCGCGTCCTTCATCGTCTTCTGCTCGGGGAAGAGTCGCGCAAGCTTGAGGCCCTGAACGTCGACCTGCATGTCGCCCCGCATCGGCTTGGCACGCCCGTCGAGCGTGATGTTGCTCGAAACGCGTCCGCCCGCAACACCGAAGGAAAGGGGTTGCAGCTTCAGGATCGAGTTGTCGAGCGTGACATGCGTCGAGAGCGTGTCGATCGGCAACTCCTTCGGACGTAGCACGCGCTTTGCATCAAGCCTTACGTCGGCGTCCATCTCGTCCCACCGCGCGGTGCCGAAGGAATCGTCGGGCAGGCTGCGCGTCGTCTTCGCAAGTGCGGCCGCTTTCTCACGTTGTGTTGGCGACGCTGTCTCGCCGGCTCCGGTCGCAGGCGGCGCGCCGATGATTGGACCCAGATCGTCGAAGTCGAGCAGCTTCGACGTGAGTCGTGCTTGAAGGAACGGCCGCTTGCCGCCGGTACGGTAGATCACGTTGCCGGCGACATCGCTGTCGCCGACGCGCCCGTCGAAAGGGTCGTACACCCATTCGGCGCCTGTATGCCGCAACCGGCCCGCGACGCGGTACGGCGGAGTATCTGGCAGGTTCATGCGGAACACTTTGCGCAGCCCGGAAAGCGTTGACCCGCTGAGCTTGAGCTCGAGGTCGAGCGTATCGAGCGATGAAGCGACGCTGCCCGTTGCTGCGATCTGCGTCCTGCCGATCTCCGCATTGGCTTCCAATCGGATCGGCGCCGTTGGCATGAGCTCGAGCGACGGCAGGCGCGCCGTTGCCTTCGCGGGCTCGTCACGGAAGCGTCCGCTGGCTTTGAGCTTCAACTCGCCGTCGCGACCGAGACTGCCGGTCACGTCGACGTCGAGCGCCGTCTTTTCCTGCACGTCACGGTAGACGATTCGTCCGTTCCCGAGAAGGACGCGCCTCACGAACACCGCGCTCTCGCCTTGATCGCCGTCCGGACCGCCGAACCGCCAGGTCGCACGCGGCTCGTCGACTTCGAGTCCGGCGATCGCCTTGCGGGCGCTGAGGACAGGTATCACGGCCTTTCGCTGCAACAACGGCGGCAGTTCGACGACGGCGCGCACCCCTTCGGCGTCGATGAGGCTCGGCGTCTTCGCCCATGCGGGGTTGCCGATACGCAAGCGTTCCAGATTCACGGCGGGCGGCCAGCCGAGCTCGATGTCGACCGCTTCGATGTCGACTTCGCGTCCCATGCCGCTTGCCGCACGCCGCTCGATCCAGCCTTCGGCCCATTCCGACTCCGCGATCGCGACGGCGGCACCGACCAGCAAGAACGGCAACACGACGAGAATCAGCGCGATAGCGACGTTGCGTCGGACGTTCATCTACGTTCCTTGCGCGTGAAGCGACCAATCCCGATCGATCACACGCGTGAGGTATGAGCAAGCGACCGGCGGAGAAGTTCGGCGCTCGCTTGGGTCCGCGGC
The DNA here is from genome assembly GCA_035536655.1 of Casimicrobiaceae bacterium. GTDB lineage: Bacteria > Pseudomonadota > Gammaproteobacteria > Burkholderiales > Casimicrobiaceae > VBCG01. The sequence continues at coordinate 64,813 of DATLNR010000044.1, read as the reverse complement.
GGCTACTCGGTGCCGTTACGACCGAGCCCGCTCGTGGCTTCGATTGCCGCCTTCGCCTCCAACAGCAAATCCGCAAGCTGCCTCTCGTCCGCGACGCCCCGCCAACGCGGTTTTGCGACGGCCACGTTGATCGCGCCGACAGCTCGTCCGTCGCTGCCGAGGATTGCCACCGCCACCGAAAAGTCGCCGAGGAAATATTCCTCTCGCGTGTGCGCATAGCCGCGCTTCCGAATGTCGATCAACCGAGCGCGAATAAGCCCCGCAGCGGTGATCGTGTGTCGCGTGTGCGCGACCGGAGGACGGGTCGCCAGTAGCGCGTTGACTTCGGCGTCGGGCAACGTCGCGAGCATCGCGAGGCCGGGTGCAGTGGCGTACGCGGGCAGCCGGCTGCCGACCAGGAACGCGGGATCGAGCACGTAGCGGCTCACGATTCGCTGCACGAACACGACTTCAGGCCCGTCCAGCACGGTGAGGTTCACCGCTTCCTCGGTCTGCCGCGCCAACTGTTGCAGATACGGCATGGCGCGCGGAACGATGTCGCTCGACGCGAGATAACGGCTCGTGAACATCAGCAAGCGCGGCGACAGCTCGTACTTGCGCGTACGTTCGTCCTTGATCAGATAGCCGAGGGCCGACAGCGTGAACGTGAACCGCTGTGCCGCGCTGAGATCGAGCTCGGTCAGGGCCGCGATTTGCGACAGCGTCAGGTGACGCTGGCTGCCGTCGAAGGCCATCAGCACGCGCATCGCCTTTTCGACGGCGTTCACGTACAGCGACGAGTCAGTCCCGTTGGTGGCGGGCACTTTCCGAACAGACGCCGTTGATCGCTGTTTCGCAGCAACGAGCTTGCGTCCTGCCGCGCGCCGACGACTGATCTGCCGATCGCCCTCAGACATTGAAGTTGATGCCCTGTGCCAAAGGCAGCGCGTTGCCGTAGTTGATCGTGCTCGTCGTGCGGCGCATGTACGAGCGCCACGCGTCGGATCCGGATTCGCGGCCGCCGCCCGTGTCCTTTTCGCCGCCGAACGCGCCACCGATCTCGGCGCCGCTCGTGCCGATGTTGACGTTGCTGATGCCGCAGTCGCTGCCGCCTGCCGACAGAAAGCGCTCGGATTCGGTCAGGTCGCGCGTGAAGATGCACGACGAAAGCCCGTGCGACGCCGCGTTGTTGAGCGCTATGCCTTCTTCGAGATCGGTGAACGGGAGCACATAGAGAATCGGCGCGAATGTCTCTCGCAGCATCGTCGCGGTCTGCCGGGGCATTTCGACAATGGCCGGACGGACGTAGAACGCATGGGCATGCGAATCGACGAGCACGCGCTCACCGCCGAACGCGGTGCCGCCCTCCGCATGGGCTTGAGCCAGCGACTCGCGCATCGCCGAGAGCGCGCTCGAATCGATCAGCGGTCCGACGAGCGTCTCGGCTGCACGCGGGTCGCCGATGCGGATGCTGCCGTAGATCGCGCGCAGCCGATCGACGAAGCTGCGATGAATGTCGCGATGAACGAACAATCGTCGCAACGTCGTGCATCGCTGCCCTGCAGTGCCGGCCGCTGCGAACACGATGGCGCGCGCCGCGAGGTCGAGATCGGCGGTCGGGCACACGAGCGCGGCATTGTTGCCGCCAAGTTCCAGGATCGTCCGCTTGAACTGTCGCGCGCACGCTTCGCCGACCTTGCGTCCCATTGCGGTGGAGCCCGTGGCGCTGATCAGCCGCACGTCCGGATGTTCGACGAGCAGCGTGCCGATCGCGCGATCGCCGATCAGCAATTGCACGATGTCGCGCGATGCTGCGTCGAACTCGTCCAGCGTGCGCAACATCAGCTGGTGCACGGCCCAGGCGGAGAGCGGCGTCTTCTCCGAAGGCTTCCACACGACGGCGTTGCCGCAAACGAGCGCCAGGGCCGCATTCCACGCCCATACGGCGACCGGAAAGTTGAACGCCGAGATCACGCCGCACACGCCGTACGGATGCCACGTTTCGAGCATCCGGTGATCGGGCCGCTCGGAGGCGATCGTCAGGCCATGCAGCTGGCGCGACAGACCGACGGCGAAGTCGCAGATGTCGATCATCTCCTGCACTTCGCCCAATCCCTCCTGCAAGAGCTTGCCGGTCTCGAGCGTCACCAGCATGCCGAGCGCGTCCTTGTGCGCGCGCAACACGTTACCGTAGCGGCGAACCAGCTCACCGCGACGCGGCGCCGGCACCGCCTGCCACGTGCGTTGCGCGACGGCCGCACGACGGATGGCTTCGACCGATTCCCCGGGCGACGTCACTGGAACGCGCGCGAGCAACGAGCCGTCGATCGGCGTGCGAACCATCAAACCGTTCGCATCGCGCACCGGCGATGCGACGAGCTCGAGCTTCGCAAGGACCTCGGCGAGCGACGGGTGAAGCGACGCGGCTTCCATCAATCCACCTTGATGTTCGCGTCCTGGATGACCTTGCCCCACTTCGCGAAATCGCTGCGGATGCGCCGTGCCGCTTCGGCAGGCGGCGCATAGCTCGCTTCGACGCCGATCTGCTGCAGCCGCTCGAGCGTGTCGGGCATTTGCAGAACCGCCTGCAGTTCGGTCGCGAGCTTGTTGATGATCGGTTGCGGCGTACCGGCCGGCGCGAGAATGCCGTACATCGAAGCAACCTCGAAACCCGGCAATCCCGCTTCAGCAGCCGTCGGAACGTCCGGCAGCTGCGAGTTGCGAGCCGGCATTGCGATCGCCAATGCACGCAGCCGATTCGACTTGACGTTGGGCAGGACGTTCGGCGTCGTCGCGACCATCGCCGTGACCTGGCCGCCCATCACGTCCGCGACGGCCGGTGCGCCGCCCTTGTAAGGAACGTGCAGCATGTCGACGCCGGCGAGCTTCTTGAAGAGTTCTCCCGCGAGATGCTCGGTCGATCCGTTGCCCGACGACGCGAACGTGAGCTGCCCAGGCTTCGCTTTCGCAAGCTGTATGAGCTGCTGCAGTGTCGTGGCCGGAACCGATGGATTGACGACCATCATCAGCGGCACGTTGCCGACGATGCCGACGGGTGTCAGGTCCTTTTCGAGGCTGTACGTGACCTGCGCCGGCTGCAGCGGCGCATTGATCGCGTAGTTCGTCACGGCCGCCATCAGCAGCGTGTAGCCATCCGCAGCCGCGCGTGCAACGCCTTGCGCGCCGATGTTTCCCGATGCGCCTGGCTTGTTGTCGACGACCACGGGCCTGCCAAGCCGGTCCGAAAGCTTCTGCGCCATGAGCCGCGCAACGGCATCGACTGCGCCGCCGGCCGAGAACGGAACGACGATCGTGACCGGGCGCGACGGATAGTCCTGCGCGTGCGATGCGCTGCTGCCGATCGCAACGGCGATCACAACGCTCGTGATCAGTGAATGGAAGCTGGTTTTCATGCTGGTAGACCTTTCACGGGAATCGAATCGATCGAAGGGCCGAATCGCGCGTCAGCGGGGAGGCCGGTCACCGCGCGCGACATCACGGTCCCACACGCCGGCAACGTCGCGCGACATCTCCGACTTGCGCACGCGCTGCGTCGGCGTGCGTGGAAAGTCGTCGACCGCCGCGACGTAGCGCGGAACCTGAAAGTACGGGAGCCGGGGCTCGCACCATTGAATGAGTGCATCCGGATCGATGCTGCGGCCGCTGACAGGCCGAACGTAAACCAGCAACTCGTCATCGCCGAGCGCTCCGGGAACACCGACGAGCGCGCTTTCCTCGACGTCCGGATGCTCGTTGATCACGCGCTCCACTTCCCACGCCGAGATGTTGATGCCCCGCCTGCGCACCGAATCCTTGCTGCGCCCGGCGTAGTAGAACCAGCCGTCGTCGTCGCGGCGGCCGAGGTCGCCGGTCAGGTACCAGCGCTTTCCGCCGCGCTCGCGCCATCCCGCGGCGGTTGCCTCGGCATTCCGAAAGTATCCGAGGAAGCCCAGCCGCTCGTCGCGCGCATGCACGGCGATTTCGCCCGTTTCGCCGGCCGGCAGCGCGTTGCCTTGCTCGTCGATCAATTGGATGTCGTACCACGGCAGCGGCTTCCCGATCGATCCCTCCGGGCCGTCGCGATTGATCAGAACGAACGTGACGAGCTCCGAGAGTCCGTAGCCTTCGCGAATCTCGACACCGAAGCGGTCCTCGAAGCGCCGCCATACTTCGGCGGGGCATCCGCCGCCCCATGCGATGCGCACGCCATGCGAGCGGTCGTCAGCGCGCGCCGGTTGCGCGAGCAGCATCGGCAGCACGCCGCCGAGGTAGTGGATGTGCGTCGCGTTGCCGCGGCGCGCATCGTTCCAGAATCGCGATGCGGAGAATCGCGGCACCATCGCAAGCGAGATGCGCTCGAGCACCGCGCCGATCAGCACGGCAACGCCGGCCCCGTGATGCAGCGCCTCCCAGAGCAGCAGAACGTCGCCGCGACGGCGGTCGGTGAGCATTTGCGTGGCGATCGGACCGGCACGCAGCGTACGGTCCGACTTCAGCACGCCCTTCGGCGCACCCGTCGTGCCCGAGCTTGGCGTGATCGCGAGGATGTCATCGGGCGCGGGCGCGACAGAAGGTGGAGTCGCATCCGGATGCGCAGCGAGATCGATCCACGAGGGCGTGGTCACACGTTCGCCGCGCCATATGACCAGGTCGAGCCCGTTCAACATCTGGCTATCGAGTTGCGACGCGTACTCGCGATCGGCGATGAGCGCTCTCGGTTCAAGCTGCTCGAACACGAACGCGAGTGCGGCGCCCTTCAAATGCACGTTGACCGGAACTCGCACGAGCCCCACTTTCGCCAACGCGAAAATCGCGACGACGTGATCCGGGTGCGACGGCAGCATCAACGCCACGCGATCGCCCTTGCGCAGGCCCGATGCGAGCAGTCCGTTCGCGACGCGGTTGACGGCCGCGTCGAGCGCGGCGATCGTCAGCGGCTGCCGCTCGAACGTGCAGTACACATCCTCGGGCGTCTCGCGTGCGCGACGCTCCATCGCCTCGCGAATCGTTTCGTCGCCGACCTGCATGATTCGCCCGGCTGCCCGGGGTCAGTGCGACCGTTCCGACGTCTTGCGCGCCGCGCGTTCGCGGAAGAATGCGTCCATCATCCGCGCCGGCTCGCCCGAGCCATACGACTCGCGCTGCACGACGATGCCGGCAGCGATCGCATCGCGAAAGCCGGGTTCGGTCACCGCCTTGAAGCGCTGCTTGTTGAGACGCATCGCGATCGGCGGCTTCGACGCCAGCTCCTGCGCCACCTTGCGTGCCGTGCTCATGACCGCGTGCTCGTCGACGAGATGATGGATCAGGCCCACGCGAAGGCACTCCTCGGCATCCATCATCCGTCCGGTGAGCGTGAGCTCGATCGTGCGCGACAGGCCCAGCATCTCGCGCATGATCCACGGGCCTGTCGTGCTCGCGATGCCGGTATTAATCTCCGGTTGGCCCATCCGCACGCCGTGATGCGCGATGCGGATGTCACCGAGCAGCGCGACCTGAAAGGCCGATCCCGCGGCCGTGCCGTTCAACGCGATCACGAGCGGCTTCGTCAGCGAGCGCAGCGCGTCGTAGTACGTCTCCCATTCGCGGATCCAGACTTCGGCGCGATCGGCATCGAAGCCGTGCGCTTCCTCGAGGTCCTGGCCCGCGCAGAACGCGCGGTTGCCGGCGCCGGTGAGAACGACGGCGCCCATGTTCGGATCCGCACCGAAACGCCCGACGGCCGTAACGATCGCGTCGCGCATGTCGCGATTCCATGCATTCAGCCGATCCTGACGGTCGAGCGTGATGATGCCGACGCGGTCGGCGGTGTCGATCTTCACGTACGGGCTCATCGGTCGGGCCTCTGGGCTGGACTATTGCAATACGATAACATGTTATCGCATTGCAGTAAGTCGCTTCTCGCGCTGCCCGACGCGCGAGTCAGCAGCTTTCAGACAGCGGGCGCTGGGCGAAAGAGGTTCGCGTTCTGCTGCTTGAGCACGCCTTTCTGGATCTTCCCGAGCGCGTTGCGCGGAATCTGCGGGACGACGACGAAGGCTTTCGGAACCTTGTAGCCGGCGAGCGCCTCTCGAAGCTGTTGACGCAGCCCCTCGATGTCGAGGTCACGTTCGGCGTCGCGGCGTTCGATGATGGCAACGACCGCCTCACCGAAGTCGCGGTGCGGAACGCCGATGATTGCCGACTCCGCCACGTTGTCGAAGGCGTTGATGCGGTTCTCGATCTCCTTCGGATAGACGTTGAGTCCGCCGGTGATGATGAGCTCGGTTCCGCGGCCGAGCACGACGATGTGCGCGCGATCCGTCCGCATCCCGAAGTCCCCGGTGACAAAAAACCCGTCGGAGCGAAACGCCTGCGCCGTCTTCTCGGGCGCGTTCCAGTAGCCGGCGAACATGAACGGCTGGCGCACTTCGATCGCGCCGACGTCGCCGTCGGGCATGAGCGCGCCCGTCTCGTCGACGATGCGCAGCTCCGTCCCGGGCAGCGGCACGCCCGAGTCGCCGGCGCGACGTGCGCCGTCGACCGGATTGGAAGTGACAAGCAGCGTCTCCGTCAGGCCGTAGCGATCGAGCAGCACGTGGCCGGTGCGTGCGCGAAACGCTTCGAACAGGTCGGGGCGCATCGGGGCCGAGCCGGTCACGAACAGCCGCATGTGCTCGCACGTGCGGGACGTGAACGCCTCGCACTCCAGCAGTCGGCTGTAATACGTCGGAACGCCGGCAAACACCGTCGACCGGGGCACCTGCGCGACGACGGCCTCCGCGTCGAACTTCGGCAACAGAATCATCGATGCGCCCGCCGCGAGCACCGGCGTCGTCGTTCCGAACAGACTGAACGCGGGGGGGTTCGCGTGCAGGAGCACGTCGTCGTGGGTGAATTTCCACCATTCGCTGAGAACGATGGCATTCCACACGACCAGCCCGTTCGTGACGACGGCGCCTTTCGGCTGACCGGTCGTTCCCGACGTGTAGACGATGGCGTTGGCATCATTGCCCGTGCACGGCACCGGCTCAAACTCGGCATCGCACGGCTCGAACGCCGCACGAAACGATCCGCCTCCCGTCGCGTCGAGCGTAAGCACTCTCTCGATGCCGCATTCGACGGCCACCCGCTCGATCGCCGTTCGTTGTTCCGGTGCGACGACGGCAACGCGAGGACGCGCGTCGCCGAGCAGATACTCGATTTCCGCCATGCGCAGCGCCGTGCTGATCGGCATGTACACGGCGCCGGCTCGCGCGACGGCGAGGTACAGCATCAATCCTTCAGGCGACTTCTCCAGAAGACCCGCAACGCGGTCGCCCTTGCGAACGCCGTCATGCTCGAGCACACACGCCATCTGCGCGGTGATCCGCTCGACGTCCTCGTACGAGAACGTTCGACCGTCGAAGCTTTCGACGAAGCGGCGGTTCGCATGCTCGCCGAATCGTTCTGCCAGTGCCGCGTACGCGTTCCGATCGGCGAGACGCAGAACGCTTGCAAGCGGCGTCATTCCAGCTTGACGCCGGACGAGCGCGCAATCGTGCCCCAGCGCGTGACTTCCTGCGCCATCTCGGCGGCGAGCGCTTCAGGTGTGGACCACGCGGCCGGGGCGCCGTGCTTGGCGAAGCTCTCCAGCACCTCCGGTTGTCCGAGCAGCTGCTTCAGTGCTGCGCTCAGTTTCTGAACGATCGCAGGCGGCGTACCGGCCGGCGCGAGCAGGAACAATCGCGACGATGCGTCGAATCCGGCTACGGTGTCCGATAGCGGCCGCCAGTCCGGCACTGCCGCAAGCTGGACCGGACTCGACAGCGCGATCGGGCGCAACGTGTTCGCCTTGACGTGCGGAATCGCCGCGGTGACGCTCATGATCGCGAGCTGAATCTGGTTGCCTAGCAGGTCCGTGACGATCGGCGCAGCGCCCTTGTACGGAACGTGCACGATGTCGACGCCGGCACGCAGCTTCAAAAGCTCGAATGCGAGATGGCCGAGCGTGCCGACGCCGGACGAGCCGTAGCTGAATTTGCCCGGATTGGCTTTCAGCACGGCGACGAGCTCCTGCGCATTCGACGCCGGCACGTGCGTATTCGTGACGAAGACGAGCGGTAGCAGCGCAACGCGTCCGATCGGCGCGAAGCTCTTCGCGGGATCGTAAGGGAGCTTGGCGTAAACGCTCGGCGCGATCAGGATCGCGGTGTCGGCGAAGTAGAGCGTGTAACCGTCGGGCGCCGCTTTGGCAACGATGTCGGCGGCGAGCGTGGCGCCTGCGCCTGGGCGGTTGTCGACGATAACTTGCTGGCCAAGGACGTCGGTCAGCTTGCCCGCAACCACGCGGGCGAGCGCGTCGGCCCCTCCGCCGGCCGCGTAGCCGACGACCATGCGAATGGGCTTTTGCGGGTACGCATCGGTCGACTGCGCGAACGACGTCGTTGCGCAAACAAACGTGGCGCATATGGTGATGACGCTGGCGATCACTTGCATGATGGGTCCTTGTCGAATGGTCGACTAACGGCCGGTGAAGCGCGGCGGTCGCTTCTCCGCGAATGCGCGCGCGCCCTCGCGGCTGTCTTCGCTCGCATCGGCACGGCGGAAGAGATCCTCGAACTCGTCGCGCACTTCGTCGACGCGATCGCTCACGATCGCATCGCAGATCAGCTTCAACGCTGCCAGCGAGATCGGGGCATTGGCGAGGATCGGCTCTGCGAATGCGAGCGCAGCCTCGACGACGTCGCCTTCGGCGATCGCGCTCGCCAGTCCACAACCGTGCGCTTCCGCTGCGTCGAGGATGTCGCCGGTGTAGAGCAGCCGCTTGGCAACGGTGACGCCGGCAATCGCCACCAGCAGCCGCGTGCTCTCGGCGGGATACACGAGACCGAGCTTGGCTGGCGGGATGCCGAAGCGCGCGCTCCTGTGCGCGATCCGGAAGTCGGAGCGCAGCGCGATCGTGCATCCGCCGCCGACGCACACGCCGTTGATCGCTGCGATGACGGGGACCGGCACGCGCGCAATTGCCGCGTAGCAGTCCATGATCGAATTCCAGTACACGGCGCGGCGCGGCGGATCGTCGCGAACCCTCGAGAACGCGACGATGTCGTCGCCGGCGCAGAAATGCCCGCCCGCACCGGTCAGGACGACGGCTCTCAGGTCCGCGTTCGCCGACGCGTTGTTGAAGGCGTCACCCAGGTCGCGCCAGGCGTCTCCATCGAGAGCGTTGCGACGCTGGGGCCGATTGATCGTGATCACCGCGACGTTGCGGCGATGCTGATCGAGAAGGATCGCCGACATCCGCCTCCCTTCGCTGCCCGACCGCTGCGGGCTTGCCACACGATTCTGACATGGTCACAGGCCACTCTCCGTGGAGGTCTGTGGTTGGGTACCAACGCGGCTTCGGGTGGTTCCGGCGAGGCGCGTGAAGAAGTCGAGCGGAATGCGGCCTCGACGAGTCAGGTTGCGTCCGCGCTCGAGGAGCCGGTGCTCAACCGATAAAGCCGCGCATCCCCGAACGCCTTCGCGAGCGGCATCGACCCGATGTAGTGACACGCGTAGCGCCCGTCGTCCTGCGCGGTGAGCGTCGCGGCGAACGCCTCGGTCATGAAGATCTGTCCGGGCTGGACGACGGGTTCGAGCCGCGCAGCGCGGTTCACGTGCGTGCCATACCAGGTCGGCTTGTTCATCACCGGATCGAACGTCGCGAACACCGGACCGGTGTGCAGGCCGATGCGGGCGCTCGTGTTCGCCGGGAGGCGGAGCGACGTCCAGTCGACTGCGGTCAGCGCGGTTTGCAACGAGATGGCGAAGCGCGCGGCATCGCTGGCGTCATCGAATACGAGGAAGATGCCGTCGCCTCGCGTGCTCGCATCGACGTGGGTCTCGAGCTGATCGAGCAGACGCTTGCAGGTTCCGAGGAAGATGTCCGCGAATCGCGGCGTGAAGTGATCGGGCACGCGCGAAAAGCCCTGGACGTCGGCGAACAACAGGCTCTTGAGGACGCGATGATCGGTCGCAACCGCACTCTCTTCTTCGACCACGAGCGTCGGGGCGGACTTCGATCCGCGCAGGCGCGACAAGTCGATGGTTTCGATGGGGTTGCCGTGCAGCTGCCAGGCTGCGGCGCTCGCACCGGTGCCGCCGCGAGGCACGTGCGTCGACGGATCGAGCAGCGTCAACATCATCAGTCGCGTGCACAGCTCGTTCGCCCGTAGACGCGCGAGCCCGTGGATCAGCTCGGATGCATGCTCGAACAAGACATGATCGCCAAGCAGCGGCTCCTCCGTCGCGAGCAGCGTCGACGTCGCGCGCGCGAGGGCGCGTTCGAAGCGCGCGACCCAACGCTCGCCGGCGAAGGCAACGCTTGTCGCGATGAAGTCGGCGACCGCGCAGGGCAGGACAACGTGGCTCTGCATACCCGCATCCTGCAGCGCTTCGAGGAACAGGATGTCGGCGCCGCACGCCGCTTGGGAGAAGCCGATCGCCTCGCCGTAGCTTGCAAGCTTCGCGCGCAACGCTTCGTCGACGACCGGCTCGAGCGACGGAGGAAAGCGCTCGCTGCGGCGGCCGGCGCGATCGATCATGTGACCGGAGAAGGCGATCACCAGCGGAGCGCGCACATGCTCGAGCATGTCGTGCGCCGCCGGCGATCCGATGAGCATCAGCTGTCGGCGCATCGAAGCGACATCGCCGAAGTTCACGCCCGCCGCTTCGCGCGCCAGCCGATAGGCGTCGGCCGCTTCGTCGAGCCGGTCGAGCAACAGCAGCGCCTCGGCGCGCGTCGCGTGGTGCCAATGCGCCACGGCGGACGTTTGCTTGGCGGCCGCAAGCGTCTCATTCGCGAGCTGCCGCGCAAGCTCGTGATCGCCGATCACGCGCGCCATCGTCGCTGCGTTCACGGCGCGATACGGAGAATGATCGATGGCGTACGAGCGCCGATAGCGATCGATCGCAATGAGCGCTTGCTCGCGCGCGGCTTCGGGACTGTGCCCGCGCATCGCGACGTACCGATCCTTTGCTATCCGCCCGCCGAGCGAGAGCGCCTCCGCCGCCAATGCGCGGTCGTCGAGCCGATCGACGTCGACGCGGTTGAGCCACGCTTCGCCCTCGTCGACGGCGCCGATGCGGATCGATGCAAGCGCCCCGAGGTAGTCGATTTCCGGCGATGGCCGTTCATGCGCCTCATCGCGCGCTTCGCGGGCGAGATCCAATGCCAGCGTATTGAGGCCGTCGGCGAGCGCCCGCCGGATGGACGCGGCAACCTGCGCTCTGTCGTCGATGTCGTGCCGCATGCGCTACGACGGCGCCTGTTGCTCACGCTTGATGCGCTCGTGCATCCTCGCCGCCATTTCCCTGTCACGAACGGTTTCGAAATGCCGGGACGCGCGACGCATCGCGTCGACGGCAAATAGCTTCGCTCCCCAAATCGCGGCGGAGAGTCGATCGACCGCCATGATAAGGAACGGCGCGCTTCTGCAACACGGCCACGAGCCGACAGGATCGCGCCGTCGATATGTGCAAGCCGCGTGAATTGTAAAACGGTGCCACGGCGAGCATGGGATTCCCGACCGCGGCGAGCAGGTTAGACGTCGCCTTCCAAAAAAGCGTTGACGGTCGAACCGGTTTGAATGTAGGATGAAATTGTTGGACAATCTGTCCCGACGAGCGTCGCAGCCGGCGGTTCGTGCCCACGCCATCCCCTCGGCGACTTCAACCGAAGAGCGCATCTATGACACCTAGCGAAATCTGGATCAGAAAGCCTGTCGCCACATTTCGAGCGAAAACCGTGGCGCCGACCTACGACGTCGGCCGCCCGCTCGCCGGATTGCGCGTCGGCATCCGCTACGACCAGTTCTGGCGCTCGTGGTTGCACGTCCTTGACGTCTGGTCGGACCTGCTGCGCAGGGATGGCGCCGAACCGGTGCCGCTGCGCATCGGCGAGCACGTAGGCGAGGAGGGCCGGCACACGAAGGCCATGGTCGAAAAGTGGGCGGCATCGATCGACTGCGCGGTCGTCGGGCTCGCGAACTGAGGGTCCTGCACCCTCTGGACCGTGCGTGACACGGTCATCGTCGAAGCCTGCAAGAAACCGGTCGTCGTGGCGATCACCGAGGAGTTCATCGAGCACGGCAGGAACATCGCCAAGGTGTCCGGGCACGCGAATCTGCGCCAGCTCGTGTTCCCCTATCCGTTCGAAGGTCTGCCGATGGAGGAAGTGGGGCGCGTTGCCGTTGCGCTGTATCCGAAGTTCCTCGATGCCGTGGGCGTGACGCGATGAGCGCGGTGCTGCAGAGCGAAGCGGTGCGCGTCGCGAACGATCCCGAAGCGTTCTACGCGCTTTCGCTGACCGAGAAATGGGGCGACGGCGCGCCGCTGATTCCGCCGACCGACGAGCGCATCGAGAAGATGCTGGCCGGCACGCCACGCGCGAGCCCCGACATCGTCGTCGAGGAGGTGCCGCCGCGGCATGGGGCGGCAACCGTGGAACTCGTCGCGATCAATGCAGTGATGGCCGGATGCGAGCCGAAGCATTTGCCGTTGGTCATCGCCGCGCTCGAGGCGATGAACGCTCCTGCCTACAACGCGTTCAGCCTCGCCAGCACGACGGGATCGCCGGCGACGTACGTCATCGTCAACGGTCCGCGGCGCGACGAGATGGACATCAACTACCGCGCGGGATGCCTCGGTAGCGCCGCGGGACGGGGATCGATGACCGTCGGTCGCGCGCTGCAGCTTTGCCTGCGCAACATCGGCGGCATGCGAGCAGGCGAAACGTCGCGCACGGTGTTCGGCAACCCCGCGCGCTTTGGCGTCTGCTTCGGCGAATGGGAAGAGCGATCCGAGTGGCCGTCGCTCGCGATGCGCCGCGGGTTCTCGCGCGATGACGAGGTCGTCACCGTCCATGGGGGCATGGGCACGATGGCGCTGTGCGACCTCAACACGTCGGACGACCGCGAGCTCGCGTACCTGCTTGCCAAGAGCATCGCGTCGCCGATGGGCAATCTGTATGTCCCGTTGCGTACGCACGGTGAAGCGGTGATCCTGATCAATCCCGTCTGGGCCAGGCGCTTCGCGAAGACGTTTCCGATGATCGAGTCGTTCCAGGAGTGCATGTACGAGAGCTGCTGGCATCCGATCGACTTCTGGCCCGAGACCAGCCGGCAGATGCTGCGCGACAGCGATCGCGTCGACAGCCGCGGCCGCGTGCACGCCGTGACCGCGCCCGACCGCATCCAGCCGCTCGTTTGTGGCGGCCTCGGCAACCTTCACTCGACGATCCTGCCGAGCTGGGGCGAGAGCGAAATGCAGAGCAGGATGACGCTGCGGGCATAAGCACGCGTAGCGCAAAGAGGAACGCAAGCGATGTGGACGGAGCATGCAGTTGCGGCGGGCGTCGAGGCGGCGCGCTCGGTGGTTCGCGGTGACGGCGCCGATCTGATTCTCATCGCCGCCGACGAGCGGCGCGGCGAGGTCGCGTTGCGACTCGATGTGGCGAACCTGCACTGCGACGACGGCACATGCCTGTTGCCGGGAAGGATGCTCGAGAGCCTGATTTTGTCGAAGCTCCAAGAGCACTTGGAAGGCGAATTCGAGCTGCGTCTCGAGGATCCGCGCGAGACGGGCTAACAACGGAGGACTACAAACGTGGGTAACACTTTTCGCAACGACGTGCGTTCGCGCGCGTGTCGCATCATCGCCGCAACGCTGCTCGGCAGTGCAGCGCTTGCTGCCGTCACACCGCTGGCCGTCGCGCAGACTTATCCTGCACGGCAGATCCGTTTCATCGTCGCGTCGAGCCCGGGCGGAACGACGGACACGCTCGCGCGCCGTCTCGGCGAGCGCGTTTCGAAGGAGCTCGGCCAACCGGTCGTCGTCGAGAACATGCCGGCGGCCAGTGCGGTGATTGCTGCGCGCACCGTCGCGAAGGCGCCTGCGGACGGCTACACGGTGCTCATCGGCACCAACACAAGCCATTCGTCGAATCCTTCGATGGTGAAGGACCCGGGTTACGACCCGGTCGCCGATTTCGCACCGGTGGCGCTGCTCGGCCTCGCGTCTTTGGTCATCACCGTGCATCCCTCGGTTCAGGCGACGACCGTCAAGGACCTGATCGCGTATGCGAAGGCGAATCCCGGCAAGCTGACGTTCGCGAGCGGAACGGGATCGGCACGCATCGCCGGCGAGTACTTCAAGAGCGAGGCGAAGGTCGACATCGTCAGCGTGCCGTACAAATCCAACGCGCAGGGCATGACCGATGTCATCGGCGGCCACGTGCTGATGATCTTCGGCGATACGCCGCTCGTCCTCCCGCACATCCGCAGTGGGGCCGTGCGCGGCATTGCCGTCACCAGCGCGCAGCGCTCGTCGCTCGTGCCGGACCTTCCGACGATCAAGGAAGCGGGCCTGCCGAACTACGAGCTGGTCGGCTGGGTTGGCGCTTTCGTTCCGGCGGGCACGCCGCCCGCGGTGATCCAGACGTTGAACGAGGCGATTCAGAAGCCGCTGCGCGAGAAGGAGTTCGGCGACGGGCTGCGCGCCGTTGGCATCGAGCCTTCGCCGTCGACACCTGCGCAGCTCGCGCAGTTCGTCAACGTCGAACTCAAGCGCTGGGGTGACATCGTGCGGGGCGCCGGCATCAAGCCGGAGTAGCGTCGCTGCGCACGCGTCGACGATGACGGGCCAGTCGCGGGATCCGAGCTCGTCACGGGCGGAGCCGCAGCCGCTCGCGCTTTCGGGCGTGCGCGTCCTCGACTTCTCGAAGGTTCTCGCCGGCCCGTTGTGTACGCAGTATCTCGGCGACATGGGGGCGGATGTCGTGAAGGTCGAAACGGTGCTGGAAGGCGACGATTCCCGCCGGTTTCCTCCGTTTCATGAAGCGGGCGGTGAGATCGACGGGACCGTTTACCTCGCCGTGAACCGCAACAAGCGATCGATCGCGATCGACCTCAAGCGCGACGAAGGCCGCGCGATCAGCCGCAAGCTGATCGCTTCGGCCGATGTCGTCATCGAGAGCTTCGGCCCGGGCGTCGCCGCGCGTTTGGGCGTGGACGCTGCAAGCGTGCACGCGATCGACCCGCGCATCATCCATTGCGGCGTGTCCGGCTACGGCAACAGCGGGCCGCTGAAGGAAGGCAAAGGCTACGACAACGTCCTTCAGGCGTTTTCCGGGATGCTCGCAATCACCGGCGAGCGCGGCGGCGAATCGGTGCGCAGCCCGTTCTCGCCCGTCGACCAGGCGACCGGCCTGCATGCGCTGATCGGCATCCTTGCGGGACTCGTGCAGCGCACACGAACCGGGCGCGGGATGGCCATTGAAGCGAGTCTTTTCGATACGGCGGTCGGCTTTCTCGGCTACATCCTGCAAGGTTTCTGGAAAACCGGACAGGAACCCGAGCGTCCGGGGTCTTCGCACGACTCGCTCTGTCCCTACGAAGTCTTTCCGACGCTCGACAAGGCGGTTCTACTCGGCGTTGCGAACGATTCGCTGTGGCGCAAATTCTGCGCGATCGCCGGCGCACCGCAGCTCGCGGACGATCCGCGCTTCACAACCAACGCGCTTCGCGTCGCCAACCGTCAGGAAACCGTCGCGAGCGTGCGCGCGCTGCTTGCAACGCGCGGTCGCGACGCGTGGATACGGGCCTGCGGCGATGCCGGCATTCCGTGCTCGCCGGTCCACACGCTGGGGGAGATGGCGGCGCATCCGCATACGACCGCGTCCGGCCTGCTGCTGGATTACGAGCACCCGCGCTACGGACCGTTGCACGGGATCGCCCAGCCGTTGAAGTTCGACGGCGCGCGCCTTGGCGTGCGCCGCCCGCCGCCGCTCTTCGCCGAGCACACCGAAGAGATCCTCCTCGAAGCCGGCTACACGCGCGAAGCGATCACGCGCCTCGCATCCGATCGCACGATCGCAGTTGGCGACGCAACGCCGTGAGCAGCAACGACGCCGCCTCCTCGCGCGTGCGCGTCGTGGAGCTTCCCGGCGGTGGGATTCCCTCGGCCTACGCGGCGTGGCTGCTCGCGCGACTCGGCGCGGACGTCACGCAGCTCGTCGATTGCTCGCACCTCGCGGCCGCACCGAGCCCGATCGCGCTCGCGTTGGAAGTGTTGCGCGATGGGAAGCGACAAGCGGACCGCGAAGCCTTCGATGCGCTGCTCGAGTCGGCGGACGTCATCGTCGGCGAAACCTCATCGCTGCACGCAGGCGACTCCGCCGAGGCGCTCGCGCGACGGTTGCCGAAAGCCATCGTGGGCGTGGCCAGCATCTTCGGCCTCGACGGCCCCAATGCCGAATACCCCGCGACCGCGCTGGATGCGCAAGCGCTGAGCTCCGTCGCATGGTCGATCGGCGAGCCGTCGCGCGCGCCGCTGGGCCTGCCGGCCGGCATCATGGAACACCAGAGCGGTGCGATGCTGGCCGCCGGCTGCGTGCTGGGGCTGATCGCGCGCGATGACAGCGGGGCTGGTCGCATCGTCGACATCGCGCTCGCTGACGTTCTCGCAAGCTACATCGGGGGCAATTGCCGCGTCTTCATCCATCACAACCTGCGCTGGCATCGCAGCGGCCGTCGCGCGTCGGGCTCGGCGGGCGCGTATCCCTACACGATCCTGCCGTGCAAGGACGGGCAGGTTTGCGTGGCGGGTCGCGCGCGCGAGGAATGGGAGCGCTTCGTCAAGGCGCTGGGGAGTCCCGCGTGGGCGTCGCAACCGCGCTACAAGAGCCTGCGCGCGATGGGAACGGCGTATCCCGACGAGGTCGACGCGCTCGTGCGGCCGCTCCTCGCCGACAAGACGATGGACGAGCTCGCGGCCATCGCGCTTGCCAACAATCTCATCGTCTCGCCGTTGCGCAGCTTCAGCGACGTGCTCGCCACCAAGCACTTCCACGAACGCGGATTTCTCGATGGCTCGCGCGCCGGAGGATGCGACGTGCTCGTGCCGGGCGTGCCGTTCCGCGCGATCGCATCGCACAATGAAGCCGCGCCGGACTCGAGCGCGACGCTCCTCGCGACGCCTGCGCCCGCGCCGCGCAACACACCAGACCGCGCTGCCGGACCGTTGTCCGGCATTCGCGTCCTCGACTTCGGCTGGGTGTGGTCGGCGCCGTGGGTCGGTGCGATGCTCGCGGAGCTGGGCGCCCAGGTCATCAAGGTCGAGCACGGCGCGCGTCCCGACAACGCACGCCTCTCCGGCCGTGTCTTCCGCAACGGCGAAGAGGTGCAGGGACCGACACGCGAGATGTCCCCGATGTTCCATCAGATCAATCACGGCAAGCTCGGCATCACGCTCAACGCGAAGCTGCCCGAAGCCGTCGCGCTGGTAAAGCGGCTCGCGGCGATGAGCGATCTCGTCGTCGAGAACATGTCCCCGGGATCGATGGAGCGCGCCGGCCTCGGCTACGACGATCTGCGCCCGGTCAATCCCCGGATCGTCATGCTGTCGATGTCGGCGGCGGGTCAGTTCGGCGAGCTCGCGTCGATGCGCGCCTATGCGCCGATCATGTCGAGCTTCGCCGGACTGGAAGGGATCATCGGCTACCCCGGCGAGGACGCGATCGGCGCGTTGAACTTCGGGCTCGGCGATCCAAACGCTTCGGTGCACGGCTTGCTCGCGAGTCTCGCCGCGATGCGGCACGCACGTGCGACCGGCGAGGGCTGCCTGATCGACTTTTCGCAGGTCGAAGCAACGCTTGCCGCGCTGCGTCCTTATCTGCTCGACGCGCAGGTGCGCGAAGCGCAGCCGTCGAATCCGGGCAACCGGCATCCCGAGATGGCGCCGCATGGCATCTATCCCGCTTCGGAAAGCGATGCGTGGGTCACACTCGCGGTGGCGGACGACACGCAATGGCGTGCGCTCGCTGCGCTTGCGCCGCAAACCGCGTGGTCGAAAGACCCGCGCTTTGCCACGGCCGCGCGCCGGCTCGCCGACGTCGACGCGCTCGATGCAGCGATTGGCGAATGGACCGCTACGCACGCTCGCGACCCACTCGTCGCGAAGCTGCGCGCAGCCGGCATCGCTTCCTCGCCGGTGCTCTCGATCGAGGAACAATGGAACGATCCGCACTTCGCGGCGCGACGCATCAAGCGGCCGGTCGACATTCCTCATTACGGGAGCGAGGACGTGTTCCGCGGTCCGTGGCGCTTTTCGGACTTCGAGCCGACGATCACGCGGCGCGGCCCGCAGCTCGGTGAGCACAACGATTTCGTTTTCGGCGAAGTGCTCGGCCTCTCGAAGACGGAAATCGCAGCGCTCGAGCGGGCCGGTGTCATCGCATGATTCCCGTTCGATCAGGAGTTGATCGATGAGCGAACCCTCGAGCGCCGCCGACGCGGCGATGACGCAATCGCCGGCATTATGGGAAGGCGCACTGGAAGAAGCGCGCAGCCTGATCGGCGTCGATCTGCGTCGCACGGGCCAGACATGGAACACCGAAGCGACGATCGACAACGTGCGCCACTTCTGCTGGGGCCTGGGTGACGAGAACCCGCTGTTCTGCGATCCTGCCTACGGCGCGTCGACGCGCTGGAAGTCGGCCCTCGCACCCGGATGCTTCCTCTACACGATCGACACGACGGTGGTCGCGCCGAAGCTGCGCGGCATTCACTGGATGTACGGCGGCACCGACTGGGAGTGGTACAAGCCGATCCGCCACGGCGACCGCTTCACCGTTCGCGCGCGACTGATCGAGGCGGTCGAGAAGCGCGGCGGCAAGGCCGCGAGCTTCATCGTGCAGACCGGCGAGATCCTCTACACGAATCAGCACGGCGAGCTCGTGTGCCGCGCGCTCGGTCACACGGCACGCACGCCGCGCGCTGCCGCGAAGGGCGGCCTTCGCTACGAGCCGCGCGAGGCGCAACGCTATACACCGGAGGAGCTCGCGGCGATCGACGAGGCGATCGTCAACGAAGAGCTGCGCGGGGCGACGCCGCGATACTGGGAGGACGTCGACGTCGGGTGCTCGGTGCAGCCGATGCTCAAGGGCCCGCTCAACATCACCGACATGATGTGCTGGTACTCGGGTGGCGGGCACAGCTACCAGGCGCACCGGCGCGCGACGATGCATCGCCGGCGCCATCCGGCCGACGCCTACGTCGATGCGAAGACGGGCGCGCAGGACAATCCCGCGCGCGGGCACGCCGAGCCGAAGATGGCGCGCGACGCCGGAATGCCGGGCGGCTACGACGTCGGCACGCAGCGCATCTCGTGGGTCGGGCAGCTGATGACGAACTGGATGGGCGACGACGGCTTCCTGCGCCGCCTCTCGGTATCGCTGCGGCGGCCCAACATCTTCGGCGACGTGTCGGCGTGCAAGGCGACGGTTGTCGACAAGCGCGTCGAGGAAGGCGCGCACCTCGTCGACCTTGCCGTTTCGGTCGAGAGCCAGCTCGGCGAAGTCACCGCAAAAGGCACCGCGGTCGTCGAGCTTCCGTCGCGCGGAAAGGCGACGCGATCGTGATGAATGTTGCGAAAGAGCACGGCATCGGCGTCGCGCAGGAAGCCGACGACGTTTGCGCGCTGCCGCTCGTGCGGCGGCTCGCGGCGACGCTCGACCTCGAGCCATCGCGCTGGCGTGAAGGCGATGCGCTGCCGCGCGGCTGGCACCTCGCGCTGTTCACCGTCGACACGCCGCACTCGCGCGTGCGCGCGGACGGTCTCGCCGGGCTTGGCGTGAAGCTGCCCGATGTCGGCCTTCCGCGCATCGTGTTCGGCGGGCGCACGATTCGCTTCCACGGTGATATCGCGATCGGCGCGCATCTGCGTCGCGTGAGCCGATTGCTGTCGGTGACGCCGAAGGAAGGCCGGTCGGGCCGGCTCGCGATCGCGCAGATCCAGCACGAGATCTTCGTCGCCGATGCGGTGAAGCCGGCGATCATCGAGCTGCAGTCGTACGTGATGCGGGAGGCGGCCGCCGCGCAAGGCGATCCGGCGCCTGCGGCTGCGCCTCGCGCGGCCATGCCCGCGCCGGTCAAGCAACGCGTCGTCGTTCCCGACGAGATCCTGCTGTTTCGCGTGTCCGCCGTGATGTTCAATCCGCATCGGATCCACTACGACCTGCCGTTCGCGAAGGACGTCGAGCGGTATCCGGCTCTCGTCGTGAATGGCTCGGTCTCGTCCTTGCTGTTGCTCGAGTTCTACCGCGAGCAGGCGGGCCGCGAGCCGGACTTCATCGGCCTGCGCAACGTCGGTCTCGCTTTCTGCGGTCGACCGCTGCGGCTGAACGCGATTCCCGGCGAAGACCGCTGGCGCATGTGGGCCGACGACGAGCATGGCAGCGTCGCAGTCGAGGGCGAGATCGGAACGGGACTGCAATGAGATCGGCACGATTCGTTCGATCTCCGGCATGTCGATGAAGATCTGCATCTACGGCGCCGGGGCCGTCGGCGGGGCGATGGCCGCCCGGCTCGCGGATGACGGCAACCGCGTGAGCGTCATCGCTCGCGGTGCGCACGGCCAGGCGATGCGCGAACGGGGCGTGACGCTGGTGACGCAGGACGAACGCATCCAGGCGCGCGTCGAGTGCGTCGAATCCGCATCCGATCTGCCGAAACAAGATGTCGTGATCGTCACCGTCAAGGGTCCGAGCCTGTCGGCGATCGCCGAGGGACTTGCGCAATTGACGACGCCCGAGTCGCGCGTCGTGTTCTGCATGAACGGCATCCCGTGGTGGTTCTCTCACGGGCTCGGTTACACGCTGTCGGAGGCGGCGGCCGACAGTCTCGACCCCGGCCGGCGGCTGCAGACGGCGCTGCCGCTCGATCGCACGATCGGCGGCGTCATCTATTCGTCGAACGAAGTGATGGCCCCGGGGGTCGTCCACAACACATCGCCACGCAACCGCTTCATCGTCGGAACACCCGACGGCCGCGAGGATGCGGTGACCGCTGCATTGGTCGATCGCCTGAAGGCGGCCGGCTACGACGCGTATCAAACGGGTTCGATACGCGAGGCGCTGTGGACGAAGATGCTGATCGTCGTCGGCGGCCCACCGGTTGCCGCGCTGACCGACTGCGCGCTCGATCGGCTGGTGAACGACGACGAGACCCGCGCCCTGATGGCGAGCCTGATGCGCGAGGGTCTGACGATCGGCCGGCGGCTCGGCTTCGACGTCGTCGACGACATCGATGAACGGCTCGCGTACTACGTCGACAAGCCGGTGCGTCCGTCGATGCTGCAGGACTTTCAATTGAAGAGGCCGCCCGAGCTCGAAAGCACGATCCTCGCGTTCGGCGCGATCGCGGATGCATTGCGCATCGAAGCGCCGATGCTCAAGCTGGTCGGCACGCTCGTGCGCATGCGTCGCGAAGGCGTTTATGCGGGCGAACGGGTGGCCGCGTGAACGTGCGGCGAACGGCGTCACCGGATGCGCAAGACGCATCCCCACCGTGCGCGCTCGAGCGAGCCGGACGAATCGCGGTAATCCGGCTCGACAATTCGCCGGTGAACGCGATCTCGCAGGCGGTGGTCGCTGCACTCGATGCCGCCATGCGGACGATCGAGTGCGACCGCACGTTCGACGCCGTCGTGCTTCACGCGGCGGGCCGCATGTTCAGCTCGGGCGGCGACCTCGCCGAGTTTTCGCTACCGGAATTCTCGGCGCGCCGACTGAACGACGTGCTCGCACGCATCGAGGATCTCGATCGGCCCGTCGTCGCCGCGCTGCATGGGGCCGTGCTCGGCGGCGGACTCGAGCTCGCGATGGCGTGCCATTACCGCGTCTGCGCGCCCGGCACGACGTTCGGGCAGCCGGAAGTGCTGCTGGGCTTTCCGCCAGGATCGCTCGGTACGCAACGTCTGCTGCGCCTCGTCGGCGTACGCCGCGCGATCGAGATGCTGGTAACCGGTGCAACGATCGACGCGCGCCGTGCCGCTGAAGCGGGACTGGTCGATCGCATCGACGAGCGCGAACCGCGCGAAGCGGGTATCGCCTACGCCGAGTCGCTGGTCGCGAACGTAACCGGCCCGCGCCGTACGCGCGATCTTGCGGTCGTCGAGGACGGCGCCGACGCGAACGCGCGTGCGGCGGCGATGCGCGACGCCGAGGCGAGGGCCGCGCAGAATCCGGCGCCTCGCGCCATCCTCCAGTGCGTCGAGGCGGGCATCGCGGACTTCGACGACGGCGCGGCGATCGAGGCGGCGTCGTTCCAACACTGCCGGCACTCGCCGCCGTCGCGCGCATTGCAACATCTCTTCTTCGCCGAGCGCGACGCGGGCAAGCTTCCTGCCGATGCCGCGCGCGCCAGTGTAAGGCCGATCCAATCGATCGGCGTCGTGGGCGCCGGAACGATGGGATCCGGCATCGCGATGGCTTTCGCGAACGCGCACCTTCCCGTCGTTCTCGTGGATGTCGCGCAGCCGGCGCTCGAGCGCGGCCTGCGGACGATCCGCGAACGCTACGAGGC
Organism: Casimicrobiaceae bacterium; assembly: GCA_035536655.1. Classification (GTDB taxonomy): domain Bacteria; phylum Pseudomonadota; class Gammaproteobacteria; order Burkholderiales; family Casimicrobiaceae; genus VBCG01. The sequence continues at coordinate 42,470 of DATLNR010000044.1, read as the reverse complement.
GAGCGCCGCCAAGGGCAAGCTCGATGCGACGCAAGTCGATCGGCGCGTGAAGCTGATCAGCGGTGCGCTCACCCACGACGCGCTTTCGCAGTGCGACCTCCTGATCGAGGCGGTGTACGAGGATTTCGCGCTCAAGCGCGGCGTCTGCGCGCAGCTCAGCGAGCATTGCAAACCGGGCGCGATCATCGCGACCAACACGTCGACGCTGGACGTCGATGCGCTCGCGCAGGCGTCGGGTCGGCCGGCGGATTTCGTCGGACTGCACTTCTTCAGTCCCGCACACGTGATGCGACTCCTCGAGGTGGTTCGCGGCCGCGCGACCGCGCCGGATGTGCTCGCGACGGTGATGAGCATCGCGAAGCGGATCGGCAAGACACCGGTCGTCAGCGGCGTCTGCTACGGGTTCATCGGCAATCGCATGTCCGAGGTCAACATGCGCGAGGCCGAGTTCATGCTGATGGAAGGTGCGACGCCGGCGCAGATCGACGCCGTCGCCGAAGGACCGGAATGGGGCATGGCGATGGGCCCTTGCCGGATGCTGGACATGGCGGGTATCGACGTCGGCGCGCACACGGTGATCGAATGGCGCAAGAGCGGCGGGGCGCCGGCCGATCCGCGCTATCGAGCCGTGTGCCGGGCGCTGTTCGAAGCCGGTCGCAACGGCCAGAAATCCGGGCGCGGCTATTACCGCTACGACGGGCGACGCGCATCCGACGATCCGGACACCGAGCGCTTGTGTAGCAGACTCGCTGCCGCGCATGGCATCACCCGCCGCGCCGAGATCCCGGCGCAGCAGATCTTCGAGCGGTTGCTGTTCCCGATGATCAACGAGGCGGCGAAGATTCTCGACGAAGGCATCGCCGTTCGACCCGGCGACATCGACGTCGTATGGACGTTCGGTTTCGGCTTCCCGCGCCATCGCGGCGGGCCGGTGTACATGGCCGATGAGATCGGCGTCGCGCACATCGTGCAACGGCTGCGCCACTACGGCCGCGTGCTCGGCGACGCGCACGGCTACTGGGAAGTGGCGCCGCTGCTGGACACCGTTGCACGACAGCGCGGTCGGCTCTCCGCATGGCGCGCGCCCGGGCAGAGCGATCGTGCGCCGTCGCCGCCGGCCTCGGCGAGGATCGCATGAGAAGCGCAGTCGTCGTCAGCACCGCGCGTACCGGCATCGGCCGCGCGTTCCGAGGCGCGCTCAACAATACGAAATCGCCGACGATGATGGGCCACGTCATCGCGCACGCGGTCGAGCGCGCGGGCGTCGCGGGCGACGAGATCGAGGATGTCATCGTCGGCACCGTTCTGGCAGCGGGCACGGCGGGAATGAACGTCGCGCGCAATGCGGCGTTCGCGGCAGGACTTCCGGTTTCAGTGCCGGCGCAAACAGTCGACCGGCAATGCTCGTCCGGGTTGATGGCCGTCGCCTGCGCTGCGCGACAGATCGTCGGCGAGGGCATGCACGTCGTCGTTGCGGGGGGACAGGACAACATCTCGCGCGTCCAGACACCGTACTTCAAGTGGGTGGGCGACGAGCGCGATGCGTCGGTGACGGCGCGCGTTGCGCATGCGTACATGCCGATGCTCGAAACGGCGGAATTCGTCGCGGGCAAGTACCGCGTCTCGCGCGACGCGCAGGACGCCTACGCCGCGGAATCGCAGCGCCGCACGGCGCAAGCGCAGCGCACTGGCGCCTTCGACGACGAGATCGTTCCCATCACGACGATGATGACGGTCACCGACAAGGTGAGCGGCGAAGCCCGGCAGCAACAAGTGACGCTTGCCCGCGATGAAGGCAACCGTCCCGACACGACGGTCGAGAGCCTGTCCACGCTGAAGCCCGTTCTCGACGGCGGCGTCGTCACGGCGGGGAACGCGAGCCAGCTCTCCGACGGCGCGTCTGCATGCGTGCTGGCCGAAGAGTCGTTCGCGCAACGGCGCGGCATTGCGCCGCTCGGGCGCTACGTCGGCATCGCCGTCGCGGGCTGTGCGCCGGAAGAGATGGGCATCGGTCCGATCCACGCGGTTCCGAAGCTCCTTGCGAAGCACGGTCTTGCGATCGACGACATCGGACTCTGGGAGCTGAACGAAGCATTCGCGGTGCAGGCCCTGTATTGCCGCGACCATCTGCGCATCGATCCCGCCCGCTACAACGTCAATGGCGGCGCGATCGCGATCGGACATCCGTACGGCATGACGGGCGCGCGGCAGGTCGCCCATGCGTTGATCGAGGGCAGGCGGCGCGGTGTGCGCCACGTCGTCGTGACGATGTGCACCGGCGGCGGCATGGGCGTCGCCGCTCTGTTCGAGGTGCTGTGAGATGAAACGACCCCCACGCGTCGTTCTGCTCGCTGCCCCCAAAGGGGGCGCGGTCAGTGCTTGGGGCGGCTGGCCTCCTTGCACCATCGTGGTATGCGATGATCTTCGAGTCGGCCATCTCGTGTCGACTCGCTACGCCGCGATCCCTCGCAAACAGCGCGTGGGGCCCCTCGCCGGCTGCTCGCGCCACGCCCGGCGCACTGACATGGCAAACCCCGTCATCGCGACGAACACGCTCGGATTCCGCAGGGAGATCACGCAGCCTCGCACGCGCGTGCCGGCCGGGTCGTGCGATTCGCACATGCACATCGTCGGTCCGCAGTCGAAGTATCCGTTCGCGCCGGTTCGCAGCCTGTCGCCGCCGGAGGCGAGCTGGCAGGATTACCGCCGCACCGCGTCGAAGCTCGGTCTCGACCGCTGCGTCGTCGTGACGCCGAGCTTCTACGGCACCGACAATCGCTGCACGCTCGATGCCGTCGATGGCTCGGGCGGCCGCGCGCGAGCGGTCGTCGTCGTTTCGCCCGACGTATCGAGCGAGGAGATTGCACGCATGCACGCGCGTGGCGCGCGCGGCGTTCGCGTGCAGGTCATCTCGAAAGGCGGCATCGACTTCTCGACGATGGAAGCGGTGGCCGAGCGCATCGCGCCGTTCGGCTGGCACCTGCAGCTGTATTTGGACGCCGAGAACCTTCCGCCCATGCTCGACCGACTGCACCGCCTGCCCGTGGCGGTCGTGTTCGATCACATGGCGCACGTCAATCAAAGCAACGGCACGGATGGCCCGGGCTTTCGTGCGCTGCTCTCGCTTCTCGATGGCGCTCGCGCGTGGGTCAAGCTTTCCAACGCATTGTTTCCGCCCTCGTCAGCGCGCGCGGCGATCCTCGCACGCGCGAATCCCGATCGCGTGCTCTGGGGAAGCGACTGGCCGCACGTCGCGCACAGCGACGCCGGCGTTCCGGACGACGGCGCTTTGGTGGACGAGCTTGCCGCGTGGATTCCCGACGAAGCCGCGCGCGCAAAGGCGCTCGTCACGAATCCCGCAACGCTCTACTTCGCGGATTGATAACGATCGTGCTGAAGAACGCGGACGTCAACGTCTCAACGCCGGCGGCAAGCGACGCAACCATGGATGCCAGGCGATCGGGGCTCAGCACCCCCGATCGCGTCGCCGCGGCGATCACCCGCGGCATCCTCATGCGTCGCTTCACCGCAGGTCAGCGACTGATCGAAGGCGACCTCGCGCGATCGCTGCAGGTGAGCCGCGGAACGGTGCGCGAAGCGCTTCGCATTCTCGCCGCGAGCGGCGTGGTCGAGCTGACGCCGCATCGCGGCGCCGTCATCCGCGTGCTGAACCGCACCGATTCGCAGGACTTGATCGAGGTCATGGAGGTCCTTGCCGGCCTCTCGGCCCGGCTTGCCGCGAAGAAGATCGCCGTCGCGGGGAATCGCGCGCGTTTCGAAACGGTCGCACGCAAGCTGAGGGCCCCGCATACCGCGGGGAAGCTCGAGAGCGTGTTCGACGAGCGTCTCGATTTCTACAAGGCGATGTTCGCGATCGCCGACAACGCCGAGCTGGACCGCGTCCTTCCACTTGCGCGCGCGCATCTATTCCGCACGCAGTTCCATCAGTTCCACACGTCCGCGGATCTGCGTGCGATGATCAGCGAATATCGCAGCACCGCCGAAGCGATCCTTGCAGGCGATGAGCGGCGCGCGGAAGCGCAGATGCGCAAGCACATCCGCAAGACGGGCGAGCGGATGATCCCGCGGCTCGCTGCTTTTTCGCTCGATTGAGGCGAGCATTGAACGACTCGGCCTTCGACGAAGGCGCGCTCGACGCGTACCTGCGCGAGCATCTCGACGGCTACGCGGGTCGTATGAACGTGACGCCGCTCTCCGGCGGCCAGTCGAACCCTACGTTCCTGCTCGAGCGAGCCGGTCGCCGGCTGGTGTTGCGCAAGAAGCCGCCGGGGAACCTGCTGCCCTCCGCGCACGCCGTCGATCGCGAGTACCGCGTCATCACCGCCTTGTATGGAACCGACGTGCCGGTCGCGCGCTCGTTGCTGTTCTGCGCGGATTCGCGCGTGATCGGCACGCCGTTCTACGTCATGGAGCACGTGACCGGGCGTCAGTTCATGGATCCCGCGCTGCCCGAGCTTTCTGCCGACGACCGCCGCCATGCCTGGGACGCATTCAACCGCGTCGTAGCTGCGTTGCACAGCGTGGATTTCGCGGCGCGTGGCCTTGCCGATTACGGCAAGCGCGGCAACTACTTCCAGCGCCAGATAGGCGTGTGGACGCGCCAGTACCGCGCGTCGGAGACCGAGCGCATCGAGGCGATGGACCGGCTCATCGAATGGCTGCCGCAGCACGTACCCGCGACCGACGAGACGACGATCGTCCATGGCGATCTGCGCATCGATAACCTGATCTTCGACGCAACGGCGCCGCGGATCCTCGCAGTGCTTGACTGGGAGCTGTCGACGCTGGGGCATCCGCTTGCGGATTTGGCCTATCACGTGATGTCGTGGCGGCTGACGTCCGTGCAGTTTCGCGGCATGGCGGAGCACGACCTTGCGGCGCTCGGCATTCCCGTCGAGAGCGAGTACGTCCGTCGGTACTGCGAGCGGACCGGGCGTCAGCGCATCGATCCGGCGGAATGGGAGTTCGCGATGGCGTTCAGCATGTTCCGGCTCGCCGCGATCCTTCAGGGAATCGCAAAGCGCGCGATCGACGGCTCGGCCGCGAGCGATTCCGCGTTCGAAGTCGGCCGGCGCGCGCGAACGGTCGCGGACGTCGGCTGGCGGCAGGTCGAGGCGCTTTTGCAACGCGACGCATGAGCGCATACGCGACGAGGCAGACCGGGATGCACACGATGGCGGGGGAACCTTCGATGTTCGAGTATTCGCCCAAGGTGCGCGAGCTGAGCGAGCGCATCCGCGCGTTCATGGACGAGCACATCTATCCGAACGAGCGCGCCTATTACGAGCAGGCCGAGTCGCTCGGACCGTGGAAGGTGTACCCGATCGTCGAGGCATTGAAGCCGAAAGCCCGCGCGGCCGGCCTCTGGAACCTGTTCCTGCCGCCCTCGGAGCATCGACCCGGCCTGACGAACTACGAGTACGCGCCGCTGTGCGAGATCATGGGCCGCTCGCATCTTGCGCCCGAGGTCTTCAACTGCTCGGCGCCCGATACGGGCAACATGGAAGTGCTCGAGCGCTACGGCAGCGGAGCGCAAAAAGCGCGATGGCTCGAGCCGCTGCTCGACGGTCACATCCGATCCGCGTTCGCGATGACCGAGCCCGACGTTGCCTCGAGCGACGCGACGAACATCCAGTCGTCGATCGTGCGCGATGGCGACGACTATGTCATCAACGGGCGCAAGTGGTACACGACTAACGCGACCGATCCACGCTGCAAGATCATCATCTTCATGGGCAAGACGGCGCCCGATCATCCCGACCGTCATCGGCAGCAGTCGATGATCCTCATCCCGATCGACACGCCCGGCGTCGAGGTCGTGCGTCCGATCGCCGTGTTCGGCTTCTACGGTGTTCCCGATCGCGCTTCCGAGGTGACGTTCACCAACGTGCGCGTGCCGGCGTCGAACATGCTGCTTGGCGAGGGTCGCGGATTCGAGATCGCGCAAGGCCGGCTCGGTCCCGGTCGCATCCATCACTGCATGCGCCTCGTCGGCTTGGCCGAGCGCATGCTCGAGCAGATGTGCCGGCGCACGATGTCGCGTGTCGCGTTCGGGCGCAAGATCTCGGATCAGGGCGTCACGCGCGAGCGCATCGCCGAATCCCGCATCATGATCGAGCAGGCGCGTTTGCTCACGTTGAACGCGGCTTACATGATGGACACCGTCGGCAACAAGCGCGCGAAGGCGGAGATCGCGATGATCAAGGTCGCGGCGCCGAAGATGGCCTGCCAGGTCATCGACTGGGCGATCCAGGCTTACGGCGGCGGAGGCACGAACAACGATGCCGGCGTGGCCGCCGCCTATGCGACGGCGCGACTCTTGCGGCTTGCCGACGGTCCCGACGAGGTTCATCGCAACCAGATCGCGAAGCTCGAGCTCGACAAATACGCATGACCGGCCCGTCGAACATGCCCGTGCTCGTCGGAATCGGCACAGCCACGCGCCGTGAAGACGATTGGCGCGCAGCGCTCGAACCGCTGGACCTCATGCTGGAAGCCGTCCGCGAAGCCGGTCGCGACAGCGGCGTGCCGGCGGCGCTCGAAGGCGCTGGCTACATCAGCGTTCCGCGGGGTCGCTGGAAGTATGCGAATCCTGCCGGCGCGATCGCACGGGCGATCGGTGCGCGCGAGGCGGTCACCGTTCTCGCGACGCCGGGCGTGCTGCAGCAGACGCTGATCGGCGAAGCCTGCGTGCGCATCGCGAACGGCGAGATCGACACGGCGATCATCACGGGGGCCGACGCGGGCTACCGCATTCTGCGCGCGCAGATCGCGGGCGAGGACGCGCCCGAGTCGGTGCAGGACGACGCGCCGCAGATCTTCATGAAGCCGAAGGACGAGTTGCGTCATCCGGTCGAGAAGCGCGCCGGCATGCAAATGCCCGTGGGTTTGTACGCAATTCTCGAGAGCGCGTATCGCGCGAAGCAGGGCTGGGCGGTCGACGAGCATCGCGATCGGCTGGCTGAGCTTTACAGCCGCATGAGCCGCATCGCCGAGCGCAATCCGCATGCGTGGAACCGTACCGCCGTCGCCGCTGCGGATGTTCGCGATGCGTCCCGCCACAATCCGATGCAGGCGTTTCCCTATACGCGTTATCACTGCTCGACGTGGAACGTCGATCAGGCGTGTGCGCTGCTGTTGTGCTCGGCGGCGCGCGCGGACGCCCTCGGCATCGAGCCGACGCGCCGGGTTTATCCGTTAGCCAGTACCGAGTCGAACCACATGATCGCGGTGTCGGCGCGCGGCGATGTGGCAAGCCTTCCGGGCGCGCGCATTGCGGGCCGCGCCGCGCTCGAGATCGCGGGTCTTTCGATCGACGAGATCGACCTCGTCGAGCTCTACAGCTGCTTTCCGATCGCGATCGAGCTTTACGCGGACGCGTTCGGGCTGCCGCTTACGCGCGAGCTGACGATCACCGGCGGAATGTCGTTTGCCGGCGGGCCGTACAACAACTACTTCCTGCAGGCGACCTGCCGCGGTGCGGAGCTCCTGCGTGCAGGCGCCGGGCGAAACGCGCTGCTCTCGTGCGTGTCGGGCATCGTGACCAAGCAGGCATTCGGCGTGTGGTCCGTCGATCCGCCCGCGCGGCCTTTCGGTTTCCGCGACGTAAGCGAGCAGGTTGCGCGCGAGTCGCCGGTGCGTGCGGTCATCGAGGATTACGTAGGAGACGCAACGATCGCCGGCTACACCGTGATCCACAGCCGCGGCCAGGCACCCAAAGGCGTCGCGCTCGTCGACGACGCGACCGGCCGGCGTGCAATGGCGACGACCGAGGAACCGGCGCTTGTTGCACGAATGCAGGAAACCGAGCTCGTCGGGCGCGGCGTTCGCGTCGAGCACGACGCGCTCGTTGCAATCCGAAGCTGTTAACCTTGAAGTTCACTGCAGGAGGAAGCATGAAAAGGATCACCACCGTAATCGTCGCGACGTTTGCGATGCTGCTCGCGATTGTGCCGGCTCACGCCCAGGGTACTTACCCCAATCGCCCGGTGAAGGTCATCGTCGGCGTCGGCCCGGGGAGCGGCGCGGACCTCCTCGCGCGGATCATCGCCGAGGAGTTCCAGAAAATGTACGGCCAGCCGTTCATCGTCGAGAACCGCGTCGGCGCATCGGCGCAGATTGCGGCCGCTTTCGTGAAGGGTCAGGTCCCGGACGGCTACACGCTGTATCTGACCTCCAACACGTCGCACTCGGTCAACCCGCACATCTTCAAGAAGCTGCCCTACGATCCGATCGCGGATTTCGCGCCGATCGGCGGGATCGCGTACTTCCCGTTCCTCGTCGCCGTCAATCCCAACCTGCCGATCCACACGCCGCGCGACCTCGTGAGCTGGGCGCATGCGAACAAAGGTAAGGCGACCTATGCGTACGGCACGCCGACCGTGCAGATTCCGGCCGAGGCGCTGAACAAGCTGATGAAGCTCGAAGCGCTCGGCGTGCCGTACAAGAGCAGTCCGGCAGCGATGACCGACGTGATGAGCGGCGAGGTTCATTTCTTCGTCACCGACCTCGCTTCGAGCCAGGCGCAGATCAAGGCCGGAAAGCTCCGCGCGATCGCCGTGACGATGGCGAAGCGGAGTGCGCTCGCGCCCGAGCTGCCCACGATCGAGGAATCGCTGGGGATCAAAGGCTACGATCTCGCGGCGTGGACCGGCCTTTTCGGGCCGGCCGGATTGCCGCAGGACATCGTCGCGAAGCTCTCCGCCGGCCTGCTCGAGATCCTCAACCGCCCCGACATGAAAGATCGACTGCTGAAGATGGGCGCGGAGGCGACGCCCTCTAATACCAAGGACTTCACCGCACTCGTGAAGCAGCAGCTCGAGGTGTGGGGCCAGAAGGTGAGGGACGCGGGCATTCAGCCCGAATAGCGTTGTTCGTTTGACGTTGACGAGGTGGCGGCATGCCGGTCTTCAGGCACGACGACGTGCGTCCGCTGGGTGTTGCCGTCATGCAGGCGGCGGGGGCGACGCGGGAGGAAGCGGAGCTGATCGTCGATCATCACATCGACGCGATCCTCTACGGCGAGAACGAGCACGGCTATCCGCTCGGCACGCAGTACATCCCCGACATCGAGTCGGGGATCATCAAGCCGGGCGTTGCGTACACGATCGAGAAGGAAACGCCGACGACGCTGATGGTCGATGGCCATTTCAACTTCGGGCACTACGTGAGCCATCACGTGATGCAGCGGCTGATCGCGAAGGCGAAGACGAGCATGGTCGCGGCGGCGAGCATCCGCTACCAGTGCCACGTCGGGCGGCTGATGGATTACACGGCGATGGCCGCGCGCGAAGGTATGGTGGCGCTGATGATGTGCGACGGCGGCTGGGGGCCGAAATTCATGGCGCCCACGGGCGGACGCGATCGGCGCCTGGGCCTCAATCCGTGGTCGATCGCGCTGCCGAACGACACGGGCGGCATCGTCGGTTTCGACATGACGTCGTCGGTGGCGTCGGGCTCCAAGGTGATCGCCGCGCGTCAGCGCGGCGAAGTCATTCCCGAGGGCTGGATCATTGACAAGGACGGGAAGCCCAGCACTGACCCGAACGCCTTCTTCGACGGCGGCTCGTTCCTTCCGGCCGGCGGCATCGTCGCGCACAAAGGCTACGCGCTTTGCTTCATGATCGAGGCGCTCGCCGACGTGTTGTCGGGCATGGAATTCCGCGAGGATTCGAGCCGTCCCTGGCCGATCCTCGATGGCTGCTTCATGGCGATCTTCAACGTCGAGGCGTTTCGGCCGCTGATCGATTTCAAGCGCGATCTTTCGCAATTCCTCGACTGGGTGAAAAGCTCGCGGCCGGCCGAAGGCTCGTCGGGCGTCTTCTATCCCGGCGAGCGCAGCAGCCGCAACCGCGAGCGCGCCGAGCGCGAAGGCATCGACATCCCGCAGTTCATCTACGAGCGCGTGCTCGCTTATGCGCGCCGCTTCGACGTCGATCCGAAGCTCTTTCCGCAGCCGCTCGGACCGGGCAGGTCCGACCACATCAGTGCCCCGGACGACCATCTCAGCAAGCTGCTGCAGAAGTCGGGCAACCGTTAATGCGCCTGACGTTCGCCTACCAGGGCAGCCGGAACACGCGGGCAGCCGTGAGGTGGCGGATGTGGTCCTTGTCCTCGCTGGAAAGGAACGCGCAATCGTCGATCAGCGCCTTCGCCTCGCGATACGAGCACACGACCTTCGTCGGCGGGTAGTTCGAGCCCCACATCATCCGCTCGGGACCAAAGCGCTCGTAGATTTCGCGCACGCGGTCGATCGATCGCCTGAACGGATAGCGCTCGACCATCACCTCGGGGATGCCGGTCACCTTGATCGTTACGTTGGGATAGCGGTGCAGCGCCATCAGGTTCGGCCAGTCGTGCATCGACGGCGGAGGCGAATCGAAGATGTCCCAAACGCGCATGCCGAGGTGATCGACGACGACCGACAACGCCGGAAAACGCTCGGCGACGCTTGCAACGAGCTTCGAACGCTCGGGCGCGTAGAGCGAGATCGGAATGCCTTCGCGCTCGGCGATCGGCCACAGCTTGTCGATCGTTCCGTCCTCGAACCAGGGCGCCTCGCTCGGGAACATCGTCATCAGGCGGATGCCCGCCATGTACGGCTGCTTCAGCCAACCGCGCAACTGCTGCTCGATATCGGGCGCCCCCGCGTCGATGCGACCAAGCACGCGAATGCGATCGGGATAACGGGCGGCGCCTTCGAGCGAGTTGCTGTTGTCGAAGCCCATCACGCCGCGCGTGATCTGCACAACCTTGTCGATGCCCGCGTCGTCCATGTCGCGGACGAACGCGTCGACGCCGAGCGGCTCGTGATGCACGCCGAGCGTCGGGTTCGCGGGTGGAGGCGTTTTCCAGTAGTGGGCGTGGCTGTCGATGATCATCAGGCGCTTCGGGTAAAGGGTCGATCGCGAGCGAGGCGGCATCGATGAACAGGGACTTCGACATCGCCGTCGTCGGTGGCGGTATCGCCGGTTTGACGGCTGCCGTTCGCGCCGCGGAATCCGGCGCATCGGTCGTTTGCTTCGACGATGGCGCGATACCCGGCGGGCTCGTCGCCAACGTCGGTCGCCTGGACGACTTTCCGTCCGCTGCGGCGATTGCCGGCGCGACCGTCGCGGACCAGCTGCTCAAGCGAGCGCGCGCGCTCGACGTGAACTTCGTGACGGCGACGGTGACGCGACTCGACGACGCGGGACAGGGCCTGCGTATCAGCGCCGGCGCCGACAGTTACGCGATTCGCGCGGCCATCGTCGCGTCGGGTGGGCGGCTGCGGCGGCTCGAGATTCCCGGGGAAGCGGAACTGACCGGGCGCGGCGTCTCGCAATGCGACTGGTGCGACGGCGGTCTTTATCGCGGCAAGCAAGTGGCCGTCGTCGGTGGAGGAAACGCTGCGGTGCAGGCCGCGCTTCATCTTGCGGAGTTCTGCGAATCGGCTGCATTGATCGTGCGCGGCGCGAGTCTTCGCGCGCGGCGCGACTACGTGCTGCAGGCCGCCGACAATCCGAAGATTCGATTCTTCTGGGAGACGGTCGTCGATCGCATCATCGGCGACAACGGCGTCGAAGGCCTCGCGCTGCGAAGCGTGCCCGATGCGTCGACCGCCACGGAAGCGTTCTCCGCCGTGTTCGTCTTCGTCGGACTGGAGCCGAACTTGGGTTTTCTCCCAGCGACGCTGAAGCGGGACAGCGCCGGCTACGCGATCACCGACGTGCAATTTCGCTCGTCCGTACGCGGTGTCTTCGTCGTGGGCGCGGCGCGAAGCGGCAACGAAGGTTCGTTGCTTGCGGCGATGGGAGAGGCCAGGACCGCGAGCGCTTTGGCGGTGGCGCAGCTGGACTGACGCGTCAGCCATCGCGAACCTTCGCTTCCCAATCCTGCGGCAGCTCGATGCGCTTGCTCGTCGGAAATCCGAGCATGCCGTTGTGCGTCATCACGTAGCAGTTGGTCCGCCACGGATCGCCGCTCACCGCGATCATGATGTGGTCGGGACGCAGGACGATCGGCACGAGGCGATTCGGATCGCGCGAGGCGCCGAAGATCTTCGGCGCCTTGCCCAGCGCCACCATGTCGGTCAGCGAACGTCGACCCGGGACGATGTTCGTCCACCCGCTGATGTACTTCTCGAAGAGCGCGGCCGGCATTCGCGCCTGGTCGAACAGCATCTGCTGAAGACCGGCCTTGGTGACGCCCGACTTCGCGATCGTTCGCGCGATGATCGGCGACAGCACGAGGAGCGGCCGATAGGTTCCGTTCGAGAACCCGACGGTGAAGATCAGCTCCCAGCCCGTGTACTTGACGAGCGCATCGGCGAGGTAGGGAACGCATTCCTCGGCGTTCTTGCCGAACACCGACGCGACGACGTGGCTGCCGGTATAGCGCGCGATCGTGACGGCGTTCGGCGCTTCGGAGAGACCGTTCGAGGAAGCGAACGTCGGCCAACCGATTTCGGCAAGCGTGTCCTCGTTCTCGGCCATGACGACGCGCCACGTCCCGCCGAACGTTCCCTTGTCGTTCTGGTGCAACAGAAATCCGGCGACGTTGCGCAGATAAAGTCGCCAGAAGCGGCCGATGGCGGTGTTGGGCTGTACGCCATCGCGCAGCGCGCCCTGCTCGTAGTTGAAGCCGAGCTGCTTTATCAGCGGGCCGTTGATCACGATCTGCGTCTCGGCGCCGGGCGTGTTGCCGCTGTGCTCGACGCCGTAGGTCGGATCGGCCATCGCGTCGACCAGCGCGACGAGAATCGGCATGTACTCGGGCCGGCAGCCGGCCATGACGCCGTTGACCGCGACGTTCCACACCGTCGCTGCCCGCTTGTCGGGCAGCATCGTGCCGATGAGGGTGTCCGCCGGCCGGTCGGTGAATCGAAGAAACGCCTCGATGCGTTCGCGCGTCGGCGGAACGATCGGCAGCCCGTCGGACCACTGGTTCTCGTAGAAATGACGATTGACCGCGTCGAAGCTTCCCTCGAACGCGATTTCGTCCGGCGCAGGCTCCGCAACGGCCCGCTGCAACGTGGCCGACGTCGTCAGCGCTTCGATCACTTGCCCGACCGTCGTCCCGACGATGTTTCGCTCGAGCTCGGCATTGGTCTGGACGTCGACGTGTCCCGGCACGACGGCGATTGGAAGCTGCGCGACGCCGAGGCCCGCGCACGACGTCTTCGCCTGGCCGACGAACCCTTCGCAGACGAGCGAGACCGTGGGAATGCCGGCGATCTCGGCGACTGCGCTCACCCGCAGCACGGCGGGTGTGCAGCTCCCTCAACAGGCCATGCCGGAGACGACGGCGTCGACGTTCAGCGCCTGGAGCCGCTCAGGAAGCGATGCGACGATCGCCTGCTCCTCATCGCCGTGCGTCGAGCCGAACTCGGCATAGGGAATGAACTTGACGCCGTCGAAACGCCGGCTCAGCTCGCGTTGCACGAGCGGAAAGATCTCGTCGCCGCGGAAGACATAGTCCCAGAGAAACGCCACGGTCTTGCCGTTCAGCGTGTCGAGGCGCGAAGCGAGCGGATGGATCGTCGACGTCTGCGGGCCGCGTGGCCAGTAGACGGAATGCGACTCTGTGCGTGACATGCGAAGGGCTCTTTGGGCGTTGACCGATTGCGCCCGAGCGCATCGTCGTGCATCCGATGACGACGCCGGCGCACCGAGCGGATAGCGATTGTCGCACGCGCATTGCGCGGTTGCTGGCGGAAGGGAGTGGGAGTCGAACCCACGAAAGACCGCCAGGCGACCTCCACCGGATTTGAAGTCCGGCCGCCCCACCGGGGACGATTCCCTTCCGTTCCGCCGCCGCCGACAACTTGGAGCTTGTTACCCATCGTGCTTCAGCGCTTCCTTTTCGGTGAGCGGTGCCGCCGAACCAAGCGACATCGAGTCGCTCTTGCCGATGCATCGCGCATCGCCGACGCGCAACGTGATTCCCAGCCGATCGAAGAGCTCGAGGTAATGAATGGCGAGCGCGCGACCGGTGCCGATGGCGTCACGGAACTGCGCGGCGGTGAAGCGTCCGCTCTTGCTCGCTGCCGCAACCGCGGCCGCCGTCGCCGCGACACGCGCCAGCGTCTCACGAAGGCAGAAACGCTCGGGACCGACGCGCATGACGGCACGCGTCCGGCTTTTCCGCAGCAGGAAGTCGCGTAGCGCAGGCTCCTGAACCCCGAGCTTCTTCGCCAAATCCGCGACGAGCGGCGCCTGCACGCCGCCGTCGGCGAGCGACTGGCGCACGCGATGCCACAGCCGCTCGTCTTCGGCATTCGCCGTCGTCTCGTGATCGCGAAGACGCACGATGTCGTTCGCGAGCACGAGGGACTTCCGCTCGGCGAGATCGCGCACGAACGCAGCGAACGCCGGTGCAGGCAACCGTGGTGCAGTTTGTACGTGCAATGCCGCGACCTCGATGCCGATCGACCGCGGATGCGCGGCGTGGAAATCTCGCACCGCCGAGATGACCCGTGTCGCCATTACCTCCGCAGACGCTCGCGAGATAGCAATTGCCGTCTCCTTACCGAGCACGATCGCCTGTGCAGATTCCTGCACTTCCGCCAACCGATCCGGCGTCAGGTTGAGCGATCGGGCAAATGCCCCGAACGCGACGCCGCCTTCGCTGATCTCGAGCAGTCCGCTCAGGATTGCGGCCGGAGCGACACGCTGCAGCATCTGCAGCTCCGCGTTGCGCAGCCTTGCGCGTCGATGCCGCTTCGGCGCGAACGGATCGAGCACGGTTCCGCCGCCGATCGTTCGTCGCGCGCTCTGGTCGCGAATCACGAAGCGATCGCCGTGCAATGCACCGATCGGTCGTTCGAGCACGAGCTGCGCGAGCGCCGTGGCGCCGGGTGCCACCGCGCCCTCGGCCGATACGGTCACGCGTGCGAGTACGTGCGCCGTTCCGAGATGCAAGTGGACCGGCGTCCAATGCACGAGCGCGCTTTCTTCGTGGGATGACACGTCGAGCCGTACATCGAGGCGCGACGTCGGCGCGTGCACGGCGGGATGCAGAACCCAGTCGCCGCGCTGAACTTCGTCGACGGTCGCACCGGCCAGGTTGAGTGCGCAGCGTTGCGCGGGCATTGCGCGCGACGCAGGTTTTCCCTGAACCTGCACCGCCCGCACGCGGACTTTGCGACCCGCGGGCGATACGATCAACTGATCGCCGACCGTCACCGTTCCGCTTTGCACGGTTCCCGTGATGACCGTGCCGCTACCTGACACCGAGAACGACCGGTCGACGGCGATACGGAAATAGCGTTGGTCGTCGGCGGGTGCGGACTGCGCGTCGGCCAGCCGGCGCAGCCATTCCTCGAGCGCACGCACACCCGCGCCGGAGACCGTCGACACCGGGAACGCAGGGGCATTGGCGAGCGACGTGCCGCCCAGCGCTGCCTGCACGTCGGCACAGACCTCATCGACACGCTGCGGCGACGCGAGATCGGTCTTGGTGATGACGACAGCGCCGGAGCGGACATCGAGCAGATCGAGGATCTGCAGATGCTCGCGCGTCTGCGGCATTACGCCGTCGTCGGCCGCGACGACCAGCAGCGACGTATCGATCGAGCAGACGCCGGCCAGCATGTTGCGGACGAAGCGCTCGTGACCCGGCACGTCGATGAAGCTCACGCGTTCATGACTGCCGATATCGGCATGCGCGAAGCCGAGGTCGATCGATATGCCGCGCGCGCGCTCTTCAGGCAGCCGGTCGGTGTCCACACCGGTCAGCGCCTTCACGAGGCGCGTCTTGCCGTGATCGATATGGCCGGCGGTCGCGACGATCATGTCGGCGTTTGCAATCGCAGCTGATTCAGCTGCGCCACGAACTCGTCTTCCTGTGCAAGGCAGCGCAAGTCCAGCAGGAAGTCGCCGTCGTGCACGCGGCCGATGACCGGCAGCGGCAATGCGCGAAACGCGGAGGCGACGTGAGCTGCGGCCGAACCTCGATCTCCTCCGGGCAGACGAATGCGCAGCGCGCAACTCGGCAGTAGGTCCACCGGCAGCGAGCCGCTGCCGATCTGCGATTTCGCCTCGACGCTTCGCACCTCGTAAGGCGCCGGCACGACGGCGCGCAGCTTCGGCAGCAAACGCTGCGCCTGCTCCTCGATCGCGCACAGCGGCCGCGTAAGCAGTCGCAGCACCGGCAGCTCGTCGCGCAGCCGATCGGGCGCGTCGTACAGACGCAGCACTGCCTCGAGCGCCGCAAGCGTCATCTTGTCGAGCCGCAGCGCGCGCTTCATCGGATTGCGTCGCATCGCGTCGACCAGATCGTTGCGTCCGACGATCAATCCGGCCTGCGGGCCGCCGAGCAGCTTGTCGCCGCTGAACGTGACCAAATCCACGCCGCGGTCGAGCATCTCGCCCGGCGTCGGCTCGTGCGGCAAACCGAAAGCCGTGAGATCGACGAGCGTGCCGCTACCCAGGTCGCACACCAGCGGCAGGCCGCGCGAGTGCGCGACATCGGCAAGCTCGGCCTCGCCCACGCTGAGCGTAAATCCTTCGATCCGATAGTTGCTCGCGTGGACCTTCATCAGCGCCGCGGTGGCATCACCGATCGCCGCCTCGTAGTCGTGCCGATGCGTGCGGTTCGTCGTGCCGACCTCGACGAGCCGTGCCCCGGCACGCTGCATGATGTCGGGAACGCGAAATGCACCGCCGATCTCCACCAGCTCGCCTCGCGACACCGGCACTTCTCTCGCAAGCGCAAGCGTATTGAGCACCAGGTAGACCGCGGCCGCGTTGTTGTTCACCGCGAGCGCGGCTTGCGCGCCGGTGAGACGCTTGAGCAGCGCTTCGACGTGGTCGTCGCGTTCGCCGCGTGCCCCGTCCTGGAGGTCGAACTCGAGGTTCACCGGGCTCCGCATCGCTTCGGCAACCGCCGTCACGGCGCACTCGGGCATCGGCGAGCGGCCGAGGTTCGTGTGAATCACCGTGCCGCTCAAGTTCATCACGCTTCGCATCGACGGCCGTTGCGCCGCGACGAGCCGTGCTTCGCAGGCTGCGGCGATCGTGTCGGCACCAGGCACATCGTCGACCGACGTCAGTGCCGGCCGCAGCTCGGCGAGGCGGGCTCGTATCGCAGCGATCGTCTGCGTTCGCCCGTAACGCTCGACCAGCGTCTCCATCGCCGGCTGGCGCAGCAGCCTATCGACGGAGGGAAGCACGCTTCGCGGGTCGCGGCTTGTCGAAGGCATGGGATGGTCAAACGACGTCGAAGCGGATATCAACGACCGGCGCGATGCAACGTATGAAGCCTCGCCGGACACCGGATTCGAATGTGCGTACCGCAGCGTTCATCATAATCCGCCGGCGTGTGAAGCGGCGTGACCCGCGATTCGTGCGGCGCGTCGAGGGAGCAGGACCTTATTTTCGCGAGCAATGATGCGATCGCGTACGCAACGCGCCGTGAGGCGCTAACGGTATCGCGCAAGCCAGTCGAGGATCGCTTGCGCGGTCGCGGCGGGCTGCTCGCGTTGCGGAAAGTGACCGGCGCCTTCGATCAACGCGCGCCGATAGTCGCCGGTGAAATACGCCTCCTTGCCTTCGCTCATTTGCGGGGAGTTCACCGGGTCGGCGTCGCCGTGCAACGTGAGCGTCGGCACCGATACCGACGGCGGCGGATGCAGTCGCGCTTCGACATCGGCGTACCGAGGATCGGGCGCCGCGTGGCCCCAGCGCACGCGGTACGAGTGCAGCGTGATATCGGCCCAATCAGGATTGTCGAATGCGACCGCGGTGCGGTCGAACTCGAGATCGTCCGGGCGGTAGGCCACGAACCATTCGTTCCAGATGTGGCGCGTGAAGCCGCGACGGTCCTCGCGCACGAGCTTTTGTCCGCGCGGCGTTGCCATCAGCCAGTGATACCAGTAGTTCTGCAGCTGGCGGTACGCGAGCGTTTGATCGGCATGGTTCGTCCCATAGCCGACCGAAAGCGCGACGCAGGCGGCGATGTTGTTCGCGTCGAGCACCGAAGCGATGTACGCGGCACGCGCGCCCCAGTCATGCCCGATCAGCGCGTGGCGGCCGAGCTCGAGCGCCGTCGTCAGCTCGACCAGGTCACACCCGAGTGCGGCGAGCTGGCCGCTGCGCATCGTGTCGGCACGCAGGAAGCGCGTGATCCCGAAGCCCCGCAAAAACGGCACGAGCGTGCGATAGCCCGCATCGTGCAGCGCGGGCAACAGCGGATCGTACGTGCGAACGTCGTCCGGCCAGCCGTGCACGAGAACGAGCGGGAAGCCGTCGCCCGGGCCGGACGATTCGTACGCGACGCGAAGCAGCGTGGTGTCGACAAAAGCTACCGTCATCGGATCAGGCTTGCGCTTTTTGACCTTACGAACGCGAGGATGTCATGAAATTCGCAACCGTGTGTGCTGCACTGGCGCTGGTGCTACCGTATGTTCCTGCCGGCCGGTGGCATCGCGGTGACCGGCGACAAGCCAAGCCCCACGCGGCCCGACGTGCGGGACCGTCGCCGAGTCTGGCCTCGAGCTGCGGCTTCCGCGCGCCGGCATGGCGTAACGTTGTCCACGAAAGCATCCGGAGGAGAGCCACGATGACCGTCGACGCAGTCGACACGACGCTCGAAGCACGCGCGCGCAACATCCGGCGCCTGGCGCTGCGCATGGGCGAGGTGCAGGGACAGGGTTACATCGGGCAGGCGCTCGGCATGGCGGAAATCCTCGCCGTCGCCTATGGCCACGCGCTCGCATATCGCGCAGACGATCCTGCGTGGGACGGACGCGATCGCTTCCTCCTGTCGCACGGGCATTACGCGATCGCGCATTACGCGGCGCTGATCGACGCGGGCATCATCCCGGAAAGCGAGCTCGAGACGTACGGCTGCGACGAGAGCCGGCTGCCGATGTCGGGCATGGCGACGTACACGCCCGGAATGGAAATGTCGGGCGGCTCGCTCGGGCAGGGCCTTTGCATCGCCGTGGGCATCGCGCTGGCGTTGAAACTCAAGAACAACCCGGCATTCGTCTACAACTCGATGTCGGACGGCGAGCTCGACGAAGGCTCGACGTGGGAGGCTGCGATGTCGGCGTCGCACCATCGGTTGTCGAACCTGATCTGCCTCGTCGACGTCAACAACCAGCAGGCCGACGGTCCGTCGACGCAGGTGATGAACTTCGAGCCCCTCGAGGACAAGTGGGCGGCGTTCGGCTGGCACGTGCAGCGCGTGCCGGGCAACGACCTCGACGCGGTCAAGGGCGCTTTCGGTCGCGCGCGCGCCACGAGCGACGCGAAGCCGCGCGTCATCCTGTTCGACACGCTGATGGGGCGCGGCGTGCGCTTCCTCGAGGAGCGCGAGAAGAACCACTTCATCCGCGTCGATCCGCCCGAGTGGCAGCAGGCGCTTTCGATCATCGACGACAACCGCGCGGAGAACGAACGATGAGCACGATCGCATCGCCCAAGCCGAAGCTTACGACGTCGGCGATGATCGCCTCGATCGCGTTGGACGGCCAGCGCACGCGGTCGGCGCCGTTCGGTCACGCGCTTGCAGAGCTCGCGTCGGTTCGAGCTGAAGTGGTCGGCATGACCGCCGATCTCGCGAAGTACACCGATCTCCACATCTTCGCCCAGCGTCACCCGTCGCGCTATTTCCAGATGGGGATGGCCGAGCAGCTGCTGTTCGGCGCCGCCGGCGGCATGGCGAAGGAAGGCTTCATTCCGTTCGCAACGACGTACGCGGTGTTCGCGGCGCGGCGCGCCTACGACTTCATCCATCAGGTGATCGCCGAAGAGCATCTGAACGTCAAGATCGCGTGCGCGCTGCCGGGACTGACGTCGGGCTATGGTCCGAGCCACCAGGCGACCGAGGACATCGCGATCTTTCGCGGCGTGCCCGGACTCGTGATCATCGATCCGTGCGACGCGGTCGACATCGAGCAGGCGGTGCCGGCAATGGCCGCGCACGACGGTCCGGTCTACCTGCGGCTGCTGCGCGGCCAGGTGCCGGTGGTGCTCGACGAGTACGACTACCGCTTCGAGATCGGCAAGGCGAAGCTTCTGCGCGACGGGCCGGACGTGCTGGTGATTTCGTCCGGGCTGATGACGATGCGGGCGCTGGAGGCGGCCGCGGCACTCGAGAAGGACCGCGTGCAGGCGGCAGTGCTCCACGTGGCGACGATCAAGCCGCTCGACATCGACACGATCGTTGCGCAGGCATCCCGATCCGGGCGGCTCGTCGTGGTCGCCGAGAACCATTCGGTCATCGGCGGTTTGGGCGAAGCGGTCGCCGGCGCATTGCTTAAAGCCGGCGTCACTCCGCGGTTTCGTCATATCGGTCTTCCCGATGCATTCCTCGATGCAGGCGCGCTGCCCACGCTGCACGATCGCTATGGCATCTCGACCGCTGCGGTCGTCGCCGCCATCAAGGGATGGCTGTAATGGTCGCGGCGGCGCGCGATGCCGTAGGGTTGGTCGGGTTGGGGGCGATGGGTCGCGGCGTGGCGACCAATCTCATCGCCAAAGGCCATCGCGTCGTCGGCTTCGACATCCGTGGCGAGATGAACGGATGGTTGACCGAGCGCGGTGGCGTGTTCGCACGCCAGCTCGACGATGTCGCGAAGAGTTGCGCAATCGTCGTCAGCTTCGTCGTCAACGACGCGCAGACCGAGGACGTGCTGTTCGGCAAGCAGGGTCTCGCGCAATCGCTTGCGCCGGACTCGATCTTCGTCGCTTGCAGCACGATGCCGCCGAGCTATGTGAGCGCGCTGGAGGCGCGGCTCGCGGCGCGCTCGATCACGCTGATCGATGCGCCGGTGACCGGCGGCGCGGCCGGCGCGGCCAAAGGCACGCTCACGATCATGGCGGCCGGCAACAAGGCTGCGTTCGAGCGCGTGCGTCCGGTGCTCGATGCGTTCGGCCGCAACGTCTACTACATCGGCGAGAAGGCGGGCGCCGGGGCTCAGCTCAAGGTCATCAATCAACTGTTGTGCGGCGTGCACCTCGCGGCGGCCGGCGAAGCGCTCGCGCTCGCGCGCAGACAAGGGTTGCCGCTCGATGCGACGCTCGAGATCCTGCGCAGCGGAGCCGCGTCGTCGTGGATGCTCGGCGACCGCGGTCCGCGCATGGCCGCTGAAGCGTTCGGCGACGTGACATCGGCCGTCGACATCTTCGTCAAGGACCTCGGCCTCGTCCTCGAAGCCGCGCGCGAGTCGCGCTTCGCCGCAACGCTTGCCAGCGCGGCGTACAACGCTTTCCTGTCGGTGAGCGCTCGCGGCATGGGACGCTGGGACGATTCGGCGGTGATGTGCAACTACGCGATGTCGCCATTCGACGGGGAGCTGCCGCTTCCTGCGCGCGACGAACGCTAACGATCGAAAGGACGGCTTCGTGCTGCTCGAGAATAAAGTCGTGATCGTCACAGGCGGAGCCTCCGCGCGAGGAATCGGCAAGGCCGCGTCGCGCATGTTCGCGGAGCACGGAGCCCGCGTGGCCATCGTCGATCTGGAGCGCGAGGCTGCGGAGCGTGCGGCGATGGACATCGGAGCCGGGCACATCGGGCTTCGCGGCGACGTCACCGACAAGGCGAGCTGCGAGGCCGTTGCCAAAGAAACGATCGCGCGGTTCGGCCGCATCGACGTGCTCGTCAACAACGCAGGCGTGACGCAACCGCTGCGAATCGCCGACATCTCGCCGTCCGATTACGAGTTCGTGACCGACGTCTCGCTTCGCGGCAGCCTGTACATGAGCCAGGCGGTCATTCCGCAGATGCGGGCGCAACGATCGGGCTCGATCATCTGCATGTCCTCCGTCTCGGCGCAGCGTGGCGGCGGCATCTTCGGCGGGCCGCATTACGCGGCGGCCAAGGCCGGCGTACTCGGCCTCGTGCGCGCGATGGCGCGTGAGTTGGGCGCGGACAACATCCGCGTCAATGCCGTCGCGCCCGGGCTCATCAAGACCGACATCACCGGCGACAAACTCACGCCGGACAGGACGCGGGACATCGTGAAAGGCATTCCGCTGAATCGCCTCGGCGAGGTCGCGGACGTCGCCGGATGCTGCCTGTTTCTCGCGAGCGACCTGTCGTCGTACGTGACCGGCGCGACGCTAGACGTCAACGGCGGCATGCACATCCATTGAACGATGACATCGACGATGATGAAGATGCTTCGCC
This sequence comes from Casimicrobiaceae bacterium, assembly GCA_035536655.1. Lineage (GTDB taxonomy): Bacteria > Pseudomonadota > Gammaproteobacteria > Burkholderiales > Casimicrobiaceae > VBCG01. The sequence goes on along the minus strand of DATLNR010000044.1, from coordinate 20,333 downwards.
TGTTCCTCCTCGCGCCGCGGTTGCGCGGCGCAACTGCGTTTGCGTCGGCGCAGGGCAGACGCTCAGCACTGCTCGCAATAGGTCGGATTGAAGCGCTCGATGTAGGACTATCTGCCCGATTCGTTCGACGATCCGCCGCGATACCGCGCAACTTCCGCCGGCTCGCCGTACGTGCCGCCGCCTGTGCAAGCAAAGCTGCGATATCGTCGTTCGAATACCCGATCTCGAGCAAGACCTCGACGGTATGCTCGCCGAGCGCCGGCAGCGCGTAGCGCTCGCGAGCGGGCTCTTCCGCAAACCGGAGGTTGATCGCGAACTTGGGCTCCTGTCCGCCGAGCGCTATCCATTGACGATCGCTCGTCTCATAGAGCGCATACATCGCGTTGCCGCCGAGCGAGCGTGCTGCACGCACGTCAACCTCGCGTCGTTCGCTCATCGCTGCACCGAGGTTGTTGCCGAGGCAGGGCAACAGGCAGTCGGCCATCGCGACATCGAGATAGTCGCCGCGACCGGTTTCCCTGCGGCGGAGGAGCGCCATCAGCGCGCCGGAGAGCGCCATCATCGACGATAGGAAATCGGACGCCGCCAGTCCGGGAATCGTCGGCTTGCCATCCTGACCGCGGGTGACCGAAAGGACACCGGCCGCCGCCTCGATCGCCAGATCGTGCGCGGCGACGTTGCGGCGCACCCCGGTCTGGCCAAAAGCTGAGATCGACACGTACACGACCTGCGGTGCGCGTGCCGACACGTGGGCGTGGCCAACGCCGATCTGTGGGTCAGCGCATCTGCGGCTTGCTTCGAGTTTTCGGGACCACGCAGCGCCGTACCGGGGGCGCGCGGTTTGATCGTCGCACACGGGTTGCTTATCCGGCGCTGCGCGCTATTCTCCGGTTCGCAGGCGCATCGTCATGCCGAAGCCCGACGACAAGCAAATCATCCCGATCGACGGCCACGCCGTCGCGATCTCGAATCCGCGGAAGGTCCTGTTTCCGCAAGCCGGTTATACGAAGCTCGACGTCGTTCAGTATTACGTTGCCGTCAGCGCAGGCGCCTTGCGCGGAGCCGGCGATCGTCCGAACGTACTGGTGCGATATCCTAACGGCATCGACGGCGAGCATTTCTTCCAGAAGCGCGCGCCGGCGTCCCGCCCATCGTGGGTTGACGTCGCCACGATCAGATTTCCATCGGGCAATACCGCTGACGAAGTCGTGCCGCGCAATGCAGCGACGTTGGCGTGGATGGCGAATCTGGGATGTCTCGAGCTGCATCCGCATGCCGTGCGCGCCGACAACCTCGAGCATCCGAACGAGCTGCGCGTCGATCTCGATCCGGTGCCGGGCGTGACGTGGGCGCAGGTTCGCGACGTTGCCGGCGTCGTGCGCGCAGCGCTCGACGATTTTGGACTCGTCGGATGGCCGAAGACGTCAGGTTCGCGGGGCATGCACATCAACGTGCGCATCGAGCCGCGATGGTCGTTCGATCAAGTACGACGTGCGGCGCTGGCCCTCGCTCGGGAAGTCGAGCGGCGGGCGCCGCAGCTTGCGACGAGCAAATGGTGGAAGGAAGAGCGGCACGGCGTGTTCGTCGACTATAACCAGAACGCGAAGGACCGCACGACCGCAGGAGCGTACTCGATCCGCCCCAAACCCGATGCGCGCGTGTCGGCGCCGTTGAGCTGGCACGAAGTTGCCGATTGCGAGCCGGCCGACTTCACGCTCGCGTCGATGCCGAAGCGCTTCAACGAAATCGGCGATCGCCACGCCGCAATCGACGATCACGCGGGATCGCTGGACGCGCTTCTCGAGCAATCCGCGCGTGACGAGCGAGAGGGGCTCGGCGATGCGCCATGGCCGCCGCAATACAAGAAGCAGGCCGGTGAGCCGCCGCGCGTGCAACCTTCGCGGAGCCGCGCGACGAAGTTTCCACTGATCGAGATCGGACGCGCGCGTCGCAAGGAGGATGCGCTTGCGGGCCTCGAGCGTTGGAAGTCGCGACACGCCGATATCGCGGCCCTTCTCGAGCCGGCCGACATCCTCGTCGACGCAATGCGCGGCCGGTCGTCGACGTGGACGCGCATCCGCATCAATCTGCAGCATGTTCCGGCGGATCGGCGGCCGGCGCAGGAAGCGCTGGATCCCGATGACGATCCGACGCGCGACGCGAACGTCAAGCGGTCGCCGAGCCGAAAACCTTCCGCAACGCGTAAGGCGTCGTGACCTCGAGCTGGTCGTAGCGGCAGTCCGCGGGACGCTTGTCCGGCCGCCACCGCCGGAACAGCGCCGCGTGGCGAAAGCGATCGCCTTGCAGGTGGTCGTACTTCACCTCGCACACGCGCTCGATACGCAACGGAATCCACGACAGGTCCTTCCCGGCGCTCCAGCGGCTCTGCGCGCCAGGCATCCGCGACGTTTCGTGCGCCGACGCGTTGGCCCATTCGCGCCACGGATGATTCTCGATCGCGTTCACCGTCAACGGTTCCAGCTCGCGAGCAAGCTGCTTGCGAATCGCTGTCGTAAATGCGGACGTCACGCCGACGTGCTGCAGGACGTTGTGCGCGTCGTACAACCCGAGCAGCAGCGAGCCGACGACGCCGGGGCCGCTCTTGTGCCAGCGGAATCCAGCGACGACACAATCGGCGGTGCGCACATGCTTTACCTTGATCAGTACGCGCTTCCCTGGTTGATAGCTGAGTTGCAGCGGCTTTGCGATGACGCCGTCGAGGCCCGCGCCTTCGAAATCCTTGAGCCAGCGCACGGCGACGTCGCGGTCCGTCGTCAACGGCGTCAGATGCAACGGCGGCGTGGCATCCGCGAGCGTCTGTTCGAGCAGCGTCCGGCGTTCGCGCTGCGGTATCGATCGCAGGTCCTGACCGGCCAGCGCTAGAAGATCGAACGCTACGAACGAAGAGGGTGTCTCCCGTGCAAGCTTCGCGACCCGCGACGCCGCCGGATGCAGCCGCAATTGCAACGCGTCGAAGTCGAGTCCCTTCGGGGTCGCAATGACGATCTCGCCGTCGACGACACAGTCCGCCGGAAGGCGATCACGCAGCGCGTCGTGAAGCTCAGGAAAGTAGCGGTCGAGCGGTCTCAAGTCGCGGCTTTGAATGTAGACATCGGACGCGCTGCGAAACACGATCGCACGAAAGCCGTCCCATTTCGGCTCGAACGAGAAGGCGCCCTCGTCAGGCAGCGCTTCGGCCGTCGCTGCGAGCATCGGCTCGATCGGCGGCGCGATCGTGAATTCATCCATCGCGAAGCTCGATCCACACCGGCGCGTGATCGCTCGCGCCGGGCCGGCCGCGCACTTCGCGATCGACATTCGCATCGACGAGTCGCGCCGACGCCGCATCGTTCAACAACAGATGGTCGATCCGCAACCCCGCGTTGCGCTCCCAGCGCTTGCGGAAGTAATCCCAGTATGTGTAGATCTTCTCGTCCGGATGGACCGTCCGCAAAGCGTCAACCCAACCTCGATCGAGCATTCGCCGATACAGCGCGCGGCTTTCGGGCTGCACCAGCGCGTCGTTGTCATACGATGTCGTTTGATAGATGTCGAACTCGGTCGGCACGACGTTATAGTCGCCGGCGATCACGACCGGCGCGCTGGATGCCCGCAGCGTATCCGCATGCAGGATCAGCCGTTCGAGCCACGCGAGCTTGTAGGCGAACTTGGGCCCGGGCTGCGGATTGCCGTTCGGCGCGTAGATGCACACGACCAGCACGCCATCGACTGCGGCTTCGAGATAGCGCGCGTGGCCATCGGCGGCATCACCGGGTAACGCGCGTCGTACTTCGACCGCATCGATCCCGCGCGTGAGAATCGCAACGCCGTTGTAGCGTGGCTTCTGTCCCTGCCACAGCGCTCGGTAGCCGATCTCGCGCAGCGCGTCCTCGGGAAACTCCTCGTGGTAGATGCGGAGCTCCTGCAGGCACGCGACATCCGGCCGCGCGCTGTCGAGCCATTCGACGAGGCGCGCGAACCGGTTGCGGATGCTATTGATGTTGAAGGTCGCGACCTTCATGCGATGCCGCCGCGCCATGAAACGACCCCCACGCTTCCTACGGTCGCTGCCCCGAGAGGGGGCAAACAGTCGCTTGGGGCGGCCCTGCGCGACTGTGCGAGCGCGACACGTCCGGGACCCCTACCGCGGCGTGTTCACCGTCACACGCACGTTGCACTCATCCGTGTGGCAGCTGACGGCGCCCGTGCTGTACTCGGCGTTGCGGATGTTGACGTAATAAATCTCGCCGGGGACGAGCGTGAGGGCGCTGCCGGACATCGAGGGCAGTTTGAACTGCACGCTGGGATAGGTCGCGAACGCCCACGCGAGCGGCCCCGACGTGCCGGTCGGATCGGGCGTCGGGAACACGTTGGGCGTAAAGCCGCGAAAGTCGCACGACGCCTTCGAGATCGACACGATGCGCGCCGTCGGCGGGTCGACGTGCTCGACGATGCTGATCACACCGGGGATCGACGTACCGGTCGCGTTCTGCGGCACTTCGAGTCGTCCGACGAACACCATGTCGTCCTCGAAGCCGCCGCCGGGATCGCGGGTGTCGATGAAGCCGCCCCAGCGCAGATCCTCGCGCTTGACCTTCGCAAAACTGCCGCAGAAGTCGGAGCCTGGCGGCGGAGGCGGGCGCCAGTTGACGCTGACCGATGTGACCGGACTCGCGCCGAACGAATTCGACGCCTGCACCGAGTACGTGACCAGGCCGGTCGTCGCGCTCGACACCTCGCACGTGTTGCCGGTCGCTGCCGAGCAGTCGGTCCACACGTACGCCGTCGGGACTTGCGTGCAGTTCGCGGTCAGCGTCAGTCTGCTCCCGACATACGGCGTCGACGAAGACGCCTGCAGAGTGCAGACCGGCGGACCGTTGCTCGGCGCGCGCCAGTTGATCGAGATCGACACCGGCTGCGAGCTGCCGGATGCGTTGCTCGCGGTCAACATGTACGTGCGCAAGCCGCCGGTTCCCTCCGTCGCCACGCACGTGCTCGTCGCGCTGTTGCAGTTGCCCCACTGATACGACGTCGGCGAGCCGCTGCACGTCGCAAGGATCGTGAGCGTCGTGCCGGTCGGCGGCGACGTGTTCGATGCGCTCAGCGAGCAGGACGGCGCCGGAAGGTTGAAGTCTGCCGCACAGAAGACGATCGGGCGCGGAGTGCCGACGCCTTCGTAGACGTAGCCCTTCGCGACCATCGCATCGGCGGTCGCGTGATCGATCGTGTAGCGATGATTGACATCGGACCGCTGGTTGTACAGCCGATACACGGCCTTCGTCGAGGGCGGGCACGAGAACGTGGCGCCGTCGACCGGATGCACGCGAAACACGTCCTCGGACTCGAGGAGCCAGGCGTCAGGAAACTTCGTTCGAACCGCCGTGCACTCCTGCGGCGACGCCGAATAGAAGTGCGAGTCGAGGCCGCGCGCCGGATTGCCGTAGAAGCGGCACACGGGGATGCTGCCGGTCAGCCGCGGGTCGCCGGCGTCGAAGACCTCGAACTTCTGCCCGGTGCGCGCCCAGCCGCGGAACGTGCCGTTGTCGAGCAGCCGGATCTCGTTCGCATCGCGCGTGACGAAGTAGTGATCGAGCCCCGAGTGGTAGAACTCGATGACGTCGGTGGCGTGCGCAGGCGGGCTGGCCAGCGCCAGGCCGATTGCAAACGTTACAACGAGAGGAGCGGATGAACGCGTCATGAACGATGCGATGCGGCGACGGGTCCCCTCGAGCCCTGCCGCCGCGTTTCGTGGCCAACCGCTGTCTTAACACACTGCGGACGGCTCCTCAACGTTCATCGACGTTAGGTGGTGGACACCGCGGAACGTCAGACGCAGCTCAACAGCCTCCGACGCAAGTCCCCGCACCGTTGAACGACATTGTCCGGCCGGAGAGCGGCACGTGCACCGGCACACGCGAGACCTTGATGAAGTCGGCCGTGCGCGTTCCCGCGACGACCTTGCCGCCCTGCGTCGCCACTTCGTTCGCGTGCGAAGGGATGACCGATGCGGGCCGCACCAGATCGTTGATCACATACGCGGCCTCGGTCGGACCGGTGGTGAACACGTCGCCGATGTTGATCACCGCGAGATTCGCCTTGTAATGTCGCCGAACGACGACGTCCTGCTCCGCGGTGATGCCGGTGTCCCCCGACAGATAGACAACGAGCCCGTTGCTGAAGCTCAGCACATAACCAACTGCGGGTCCGACCGACGCGAGCAGGCCGTTCGCGCGCAACGTGTCCGCGAGCGCCTTGTCGAGGAAATCGGGACTCACCGCGTTCGTGTGCGTCGCCGGAACGGTCGCGACCTTGACGCCGCCGATGCGCGCCGACGCACCGAACCGCACGAGCTGCACGTCGCCGGGATTGCCGCCGGCCGTCCTAACCTTCGCGGCGAAGAACGTGTTCATGTCGCTGCCGACGAGGAACTTCGCCTTCTTGCCGACCATGATGTTGACGGTGTTGGAATTCGGCAGCGCGCTCACCGAGAAATCGGGCTTGCCGCACGCGCCCGCGTTCGCGGCCGGCTGATGCGCGGGACCGAGATGATCGGAGTGCACGTGACTCAACAGCACGGCGTCGATCCTGCCGAGGCGCGGATCGTCGGCGCCGCGCACGGTGAATCCGGCGTCGTAGAGGATGCGCGTGCCGTCCGGATCCTCGAACACCATCGCGCGATCGAGCGCACAAAATTCGTCGTCGTGGCTGCCGAGCGCCGTCACCCTGACGACGCCGGGTCCGGCGGGTTGCGTGGACATCGGACCGGCGCATCCGGCACACAGCGCTGCGAAGGCGAGGCATAGGGCGAGCTTGGTCATCGCGTTCACTCCTCCTTGAAAGGGCGGTGCGAATAGTATGTCGTGCAGCAGCAGCCGGAAAGGCCCGGCCCGTTTGTTATCGTACTTTGCTGCCGTGGTGCTTCATCGCCGATGAGATCTTGAGCAACATCCCCGCCCCTCCGCCCGTATCGCCGCTCCTGTGGCGCACCGGCGCGCTCATCGCGTTCGTGGGCGTGCTGGTCGTGCTCATCGCCGGCGCAGTGCTGGGCTTCGTCAATGCGCGGCAGCTTGCCGAGCAGCAGCAGCTCGTCTCTAACGCGCGTGAGATCGAAGCGCGGCTCGAGCGGCTCTTGTCGACGCTCAAGGACGGCGAGACCGGTCAGCGCGGGTATCTGCTGACCGACGAGGAGCGCTACCTCGTGCCCTACGAACAGGCGATCGCGTCCGTCGACGCGCAAGTTGCCGAGCTCAAGACGATGATCGCCGGCAATCGCGAGCAACAGGCGCGCTTCGCGAGCGTCGAACGCGACGTCGCGGCGAAAGTCGCCGAGATGAGCGAGACGGTCAAGCTGGCCGCGGCCGGAGACCTCACCGGCGCACTCGCCGTCATCCGCAGCAATCTCGGCACGGATCTGATGGACTCGTTGCGCGCGTCGATCGCTGACATGATCAACGACGAGCGCGCGAATCTCGACGCCCGGCTCGAAGGCGCGCGCGACAGTTTCCGGGCGACGCTGCTCGCGGTCGTGCTGCCGTCTCTGATCGCCGGTACGCTGCTCGTGTTCGTGTTCGTTCTCTTCCGACGTCACGATCGCGATCGGCAGCGCAACGCGGATGCGATCACCGCCGAGCGCGAGCGGCTGCGCGTGACGCTAGCGAGCATCGGCGATGCGGTACTTGCGACCGACGAGAACGCGAACGTCACGTTCGTCAACGGCGTCGCCGAGTCGCTGACCGGATGGACGGCGGCCGAAGCGCAGGGCGTCCCGCTCGATCGTGTGTTCGTCATCGTCGACGAGGAGACGCGGGAGCCGGTCGAGAATCCGGCGATGCGCGCGTTGCGCGAAGGCATGACCGCGGGGCTCACCGATCATGCGGTGCTGGTTGCGAAGGACGGCAGCGAGCGCCCGATCGATGACAGTGCTGCGCCGATTCGCGTGGGCGAGTCGGTCGTTGGCGCGATCCTCGTGTTCCGCGACGTGACCGAGCGGCGCCGCGCCGATCGCGAGCTGCGCCGCGCGCGAGACGAGCTGGAGCAACGCGTGCGCGAACGGACCGCCGAACTACTGCGCGCGAACCGTTTCATGGAAGCGCTGCTCGACAACGTCGAGGAAGGTATCGTCGCTTGCGACGCCGACGGCGTGCTGACGCTTTTCAATCGGGCAACGCGGCAGATGCACGGGTTGCCCGAAGAGGCGCTGCCTGCCGAGCGCTGGGCCGAGCATTACGACTTGTTCCGTGCCGACGGGACCACACCCATGGCGATGGACGAAGTGCCGCTGTTCCGGGCGCTGGCCGGGGACAACGTTCGCGAGGCGGAGATGGTGATCGCCGCGAAGGGCCAGGAGCCGAGGACGGTGCTCGCGAGCGGCCAGGCGTTCCACGACGACGAGGGCCAGTTGCTCGGCGCCGTCGTATCGATGCACGATGTGACGCTGCGGCGTCGCGCCGAGGTCGCGCTGCGGGCGATGAACGCCGAGCTGGAAGCGCGTGTCCTGCGCCGGACCGATCAGCTGCAGAAGACGAACATGGCGCTCGAAGACGAGATCGTCGAGCGGGCGCGCGCGGAGGAGGAACGCAACAAGTTCCATACGCTCGCCGAGATCAGCACCGACTTCATCGGCATCTGCGGCGTCGACGGCAAGCTTTTCTATCTGAACCCCGCGGCCGTTGCGCTCGTCGGGTTGGAAAGTCGAGAGCAGGGGTACGCGAAGACGCTCGACGACTTCCTGTTCCCCGAGGATCGCAAGGACGTCCGCGACGACTTCCTGCGTGACGTACTGACGAAGGGCGATGGCGAGATCGAGATTCGCTTCCGCCACTTCAAGAGCGGCGCCGCGATGTGGATGCTGTTCAAGGTGTTCGCATTGAACGACGAGCGCGGCGAACGCATCGGTCTTGCAACCGTCAGCCGGGAGATCACGCGCCGGCGCGAGCTCGAGGACGACCTGCGCCGCATGTCCTCCGAGCTCTCCGAAGCGGACCGGCGCAAGGACGAGTTCCTCGCGACGCTGGCCCACGAGCTGCGCAATCCGCTCGCGCCGATGCGGAACGGCCTGCACATCCTGCGACTGATGGAAGGCGGCCCGAACCTGAACCAGGTGCGCGAGATGATGGAGCGGCAGCTGGCGCAGATGGTGCGGCTGGTCGACGACCTGCTCGACGTGTCGCGTATCACGCGCGACAAGCTCGAGCTGCGCCGCGAGGCTGTGCCGCTTGCGCGCGTGCTCGAAAGCGCACTGGAAACCAGTCGCCCGCTGATCGAGTCGAGCGGGCACACGCTCGACGTTCGCATGCCGCCGCCGTCGATCCATGTCGATGCGGACACGACGCGGCTTGCGCAGGTGTTCTCGAACCTGCTGAACAACGCGGCGAAGTACACCGAGCGCGGCGGACGCATCGGCGTCGACGTCGCACTCGAGGGAAGCCAGGTCGTCATCACGGTCAGCGACACGGGCTTGGGCATCCCGCCGGCGATGCTCGCGCGGGTGTTCGACATCTTCGCGCAGGTCGACCGCACGCTCGAGCGCGCGCAGGGCGGGCTCGGCATCGGGCTTACGCTCGTCAAGCGCCTGGTCGAAATGCACGGCGGGACCGTCGAGGCGCAAAGCGAAGGCGAGCGCCGGGGCAGCCGCTTCATCGTCAGGCTCCCGGTGGTGGCGTCGACGACGGACGCGCGTACCGACGGCAGCGTTCCGCCGGGCGGAGAGCGCAGCAAGCGCCGCGTTCTCGTCGTCGACGATAACAAGGACACGGCGCGGAGCTTGGCGCAGGTGCTCACGATGCAGGGGCACGACGTGCGCATCGAGCACGACGGTCTTGCCGCGGTCGCTGCCGCGCGCACGTGGCGGCCGGAGATGATCCTGCTCGACATCGGCCTGCCGCGGTTGAACGGTTACGAAGCCTGCCGCGAGATCCGTGCCGCGACGAAGGGAAGGAATCCGGTTATCGTCGCGTGCACTGGCTGGGGGCAGCGCGAGGATCGGGAGCGCGCCTCGGAGGCGGGCTTCGATTTCCACATGGTGAAGCCGGTCGATCCCGGCGCGCTCGACAAGTTGCTCTCTGGGCTGTCAAGTGCCGTGGTGCTTTGATCGCCTCTTACCCATGACGCTCGCTTCGGTGCAAAATCTCGGGATGAACGACCCCCACGTCTCTTCGTTCGCTGCCCCCAGTGGCGACTCGCATGGCCGCCGTTGACGTCGCCCTGACCCCCGCGCGCCGCGCGCACGCGCCGATGCTCGCGCGCTTGTCGCGCGACTTGATCGAGGTAGGGCTCGGCTGGGAGTACCGCGCCGATCGGATGGCGAAGCTGATCAGCGACCGCAACGCGACGACGCTCGTTGCGCACGACGGTCCGCGCTGCGTCGGCTTCGGGGTGATGACGTTCGGCGACGATCGGGCGCATCTCGTGCTGCTCGCCGTCGTTCCGACGCACCGTCGTCGCGGCATCGCGCGCGCGATGATGAACTGGCTGCTGGAATCGGCGAAGACCGCCGGCATCGCGTCGATTCATCTCGAGCTGCTCGAGGACAACGCCGCCGCGCGTGCGTTCTACCGCGCGCTCGGCTTCACCGAGACGCTGCGGCTGCCGGGCTACTACCGCGCAAGCAAGACGGCGATGCGGATGATCCTGGTGCTGCGGCGTTGCGAAGCGCCGCGCGTCTGCTGGACGCCGCCGCCGCGAACGCGCTGCTAGAGACAATTCCGACGAAAACCGGCGGTCGCGCGGCTCGCGTATCGTGGAGTTCGCGCCGTCGGGCGAGCGCGCTTTGCGCGCCAGTTTCGGCGCAACGACACTTCAGTGACGCGATGACCGACGAAATGACGACAGCTGCGCCCGTGACGACGATGACGAGCTTGTCGCGCAGGGTGATGCTGCTTCTGAACGTCGCGCACGCGATCGATCACATGTTTCTGCTGATTTTCGCGACGGCCGTCCCCGCGATCGCCGCGGAATTCGGTTTCGCGCGCTGGGAAGACCTGATGCCGTACAGCGTTGCGGCGTTTTTCCTGTTCGGCGTGGGCTCGGTGCCGGCCGGACGGCTGGGCGACCTGTGGGGGCGGCGACGCATGATGCTCGTGTTCTTTTTCGGCATCGGCGCCGCCACGCTGGCCGCGGCGTTCGTGCAGAACGCGTGGCAGCTTGCGCTCGCCCTCGCGCTGGTCGGGTTGTTCGCATCGATCTATCACCCGGTGGGCATTCCGATGCTGGTGCAGCACGCGAAAAATCCCGGCGCGACGATCGGCGTCAACGGGCTCGTCGGCAACCTCGGCATCGCGGTTGCCGCGCTTACCACCGGCTTTCTCGTTCAGTGGCTCGGCTGGCGGGCGGCGTTCGCTGTTCCCGGCATCGCCGCGATGCTGCTCGGCGTCGTGTTCGCGCGTGTATGTCCTGAGGAAAACGAGCCGCCGGCGCGGCGCAAAGGCGGCGCACGCGTTGTGCTGTCTCGCGCGGCGCTCGCACGGGCGTTCGTCGTGATGACCGCCGCCGCGGTCACCGGCAGCTTGCTGTTCAACTTCACGACCAACGGCAATCCGCAGCTTCTGTCAGAGCGCTTGCGCGGCATCGTCGAAGATCCGGCGCTGCTCGGCATGCTGCTCGCGAGCGTGTATGCCTTCGCTTCACTCGCGCAGCTCATCGTCGGCCGCCTGATCGACGCGTCGACGATCAAGCCGCTGTACCTGTCGATCGTGCTGATGCAGATTCCGCTGCTGATCTTCACCGCCGTCGCGCAGGGCTGGTGGCTGTTCGTGGCGCTTCTCGGTGTCATGATCGTGGTGTTCGGCGCGATCCCTTTCACCGACGCGATGATCGTCCGCTACGTCGACGATCGCATGCGCTCGCGCGTCAGCGGCATGCGCTTCGCCGTGTCGTTCGGCATCAGCTCGCTTGCCGTCTGGCTGCTCGGTCCGGCAGTGCGCGAGATGGGATTCGCGTCGCTGCTGTGGATCATGGCCGGCATTGCGGCGTGCACGGCGGCGCTCGTGACGTTGCTGCCGAGCGAGCGGCCGGCGAGCGCAGCAGCTGCGCCGGGCGACTAGAAGACCGCGGCTCAGCGGGCCGGCTTGTCGCCCAGGTCGCCCAGCGCTTCGTTGGCGCGGCCCGACGCAATCAGCATGTCCTTGAGCGATGCCACCGCGTCGTCGATGGCGTCGCACGCTTCCTTCACCGCGTGAGATTCGAGCACGAGCCGTCGATCCGGCCCGCCTTCGCACTTGCATTTGAGCTCGAGGCTCAGTGCCGTCAGTGCGTCGAGCACCTTGCCGGCGTCGATCGCCGTCTTTCTCGTGTCCCGCATTTGCCCCTCACGTCGCTGCCCCGGGCTTGCGTTGGTCCCGCAGCGTCCGGACCAGCTTCAACATTAGCGGAATTTCGGTGCTCTTGTCGAAGAAATGGTTGGCGCCGCCGGCCAGCGCCGCCTTGCGGTACGGCTCGGCAGAGTGATTGGTCAGCACGATGGCGACAGGCGGCGGCCCAACCTGCCGAAGCTGGCGCAGCACGTCCAGGCCGGTGCCCTCCCGCAGGTGCAGGTCGAGCACGACGACGTCCGGTTTGGAATCGCGGATCAGCTCGATAGCGCCCTTCGTCGTGTCGGCCTTGCCCACCACCTCGATCCCGGGCTCGGCGGTCAGCAGCTCGCCGATCAGCCGCACGAGGATCGGTGAATCCTCGACCAGAAAGACTTTGAGGGGAGGCACGAAATCAGCGGAAGCAGAACGGCGACGCCCGTTAACGGTAATAACAGTGCTCGTGGCTCACTGGATGTCGGAGTAACCGAAGTTATGCGTAGGCGAACGTACTTATGCGACCGATGTTCGCGGATTACGAGAGACCGGTGACCGGTAACGCCGCGCCGTGGATGGCGCGGGCCTCGACCGAGGCGAGGAACACGATCACGCTGGCGAGGTCGCCAAGCGCAACCCACTTGGCGAAATTCGCATCGGGCATCACCGCACGATTGTCCGGCGTGTCGAGCGTCGTCGGCAGGACGCAGTTGACGTTGATGCCGTGGTCGCGCAGCTCCGCCGCCATCGTCTCGGTCAGCCGGATCACCTCCGCCTTGCTCGCAATGTAGGCATCCATGTTCGCAACGCCTTTCTGCGCCGACGCTGCGCCGACGCTCACGATCTTGCCGCGGCCTTGCGTGATCATCGTCGGGACCACCGCGCGAACCGCGTTGCGCATCGTCGTCACGTTGACGTCGTGCAGGAAGCGCCAATCATCGTCGGACGTTCGATGGACTGGCGTTCCCATGCGAAAGCCGCCGGCGAGGTTGCACAGCACATCGAGCGTTCCGTAACGCTTGACCGCAGCGTCGACCTGCGCGTGAACGGCGGCCGCATCGAGAAGATCGGCGTCGGCCAGCATGCGCGAGCTCGTGTCGGTCCGATAGGCCCGCTCGAGGCTTTCTCGTCGACCGAGCAGAACCAGATTGTCGCCGAGCGCTTCGAAAGCTTCGGCGGCGGCGCGACCGAGGTGGCCGGCAGCGCCGGTGATCATGACGGTGCGGGACATAGCCTTCGCGCGCGCCGCCGCTTTGGCCCTAGCTCGATCGCGCCACGCCACGCGCCGGCAGCACCGTTGCACGGCACTCGCCGAATCCGATGCGGCGAAAGCCTTCGCGCTCGCAATGCCCGCGCAATATCACCGTGTCGCCGTCCTCGAGGAACGTGCGCGTTTCGCCGTTGCCGAGCCTGATCGTTTCCTTGCCGCCCTTGGAGAGCTCGAGCAGCGAGCCGACTTCGCTCGCCGACGGGCCGGACAACGTGCCGGTGCCCAGAAGGTCGCCGCTCTGCAGGTTGCAGCCGTTGATCGTGTGATGCGCGACGAGCTGCGCGATCGTCCAGTACGCGTCCTTCAGATTCGACGCCGCGAGCTTCTCGCCCGCGTGACGCTGCGACTTCATTCGTTGTGTCTGAAGCCACACTTCGAGCTTGACATCGAACGCGCCGGACTCGCGATTGCGCGTCGATTCGAGATACGGCAGCGGTGCGGGATCGTCGCCGGCGCGCGAGAACGGAACACGGAACGGGGCGAGCGCCTCGAGTGTCACGATCCACGGCGAGACCGTTGTCGCGAAGCTCTTCGACAGGAAGGGACCGAGCGGTTGATACTCCCACGCCTGGATGTCGCGCGCGCTCCAGTCGTTGAGCAGCACGAGACCGAAGACATGATCTTCGGCTTGCGCGATCGAGACCGATTCGCCGAGCGCGTTCGAGCGCGCGACGATCGCGCCCATCTCGAGCTCGTAGTCGAGGCGTCGGCTCGGGCTCAACGTCGGAACGTCACTGTCGGCGGGCTTCGTCTGGCCGTTCGGCCGCGCGAAGCTATGACCGGAGGGCCGGATCGACGACGCGCGACCGTGGTATCCGATCGGCACCCACTTGTAGTTCGGCAGCAGCGGATTGTCCGGACGAAACTGGCGGCCGACGTTCGTCGCGTGGTGCACGCTCGCATAGAAGTCGGTGTAGTCGCCGATGCGGCATGGGAGCGCGACCTCGACGCCGGATTGCGGGACGAGCGCGCGCTCGAATGTCGCACGCGCGTCGCTGCCGTTGCGAAGGCTGTTCGACAGCGCGCGCCGCATCGCGATGCGAGACGACGTGCCGCCTTCCATCAGCGCGTTCATGTCGGTGTTGGTGACGAGCCCCGCGCGCTCGAGATCGACGATCGCGTCGCCGATCGCAACGCCGATGCGCAGCGTGTCCGTTGCGTCGGCCCGAAAGCGGCCGAACGGCAGGTTCTGCAGCGGGAAGTCGTTGTCCGGATCGTTCGCCGACTCGACCCAGCTCGTCAGGTCCGCAGCGTGCGTCGAGTCGAGCGGCGTCATCGCGACGAAGGATCGAAGTGCTTGCGCAGTCCCTGCCAGCACCGGTAGTACTCGGGTTGCAACTGCGCCGACTCGACCGCCTGACGCGTCGGCTGCAGCACCCAGCGCGTCTCGAACATGAACGCCATCGTGTCTTCGATGACGTGCGGCTTACTTAAATCGGCGCGGCTCGCCTTCTCGAACGTTTCCGCGTCGGGCCCGTGACCGCTCATCGCGTTGTGCAGGCTTGCGCCGCCCGGCGCAAAACCCTCCGCCTTTGCGTCGTACGCGCCGTGCACGAGACCCATGAACTCGGAGGCGACGTTGCGGTGAAACCACGGTGGCCGGAACGTGTCGCGCATCACGAGCGTGCGCGGCGGAAAGATCACGAAGTCGATGCTGTCCACGCCCGGCGTGTCGCTCGGCGAGGCCAGCACGAGGAAGATCGACGGATCGGGATGATCGTAGCTGATCGAGCCGATCACGTTGAAGCGTCGCAGGTCGTACTTGTACGGCGCATAGTTGCCGTGCCACGCGACGACGTCGAGCGGCGAATGGTCGATCGTTGCCGACCAGAAGCCGCCCATGAACTTCGCAACGAGCTCGAAGTCGCCTTCGCGATCTTCGTAGGCCGCCACCGGCGTCAGGAAATCGCGCGGATTCGCGAGGCCGTTGCTGCCGATCGGTCCAAGGTCGGGCAAGCGGAACAGCGCGCCGTAGTTCTCACAAACGTAGCCGTGCGCGCGGCCGTCGAGCAGCTCGACGCGGAAACGGAGGCCACGCGGAATGACGGCGATCTCCTGCGGCGCCACGTCGAGCACGCCCAGCTCGGTTGCGACGCGCAAACGCCCCTGTTGAGGGACGATCAGCAGCTCGCCATCCGCGTCGTAGAAGAAGCGGTCGGCCATCGACGCGTTCGCTGCGTACACGTGCACCCCGCATCCGGCCTGAATCGTCGGCTCGCCGTTGCCGGCCATCGTGAACAGGCCTTCGACGAAATCGGTGCGCGCAGCCGGCATCGGCAGCGGATCCCAGCGCAGCTGGTTCGGACCCGCAAGTCCCGGTTCGAACTTGCTGTGCACGCGCGACATGTCGATGCGCGAGAACGGCAAATGCATCGCTGCCGGCCGGATGCGATAGAGCCAGGATCGGCGGTTGTGCGCGCGCGGCGCGGTGAACGCGGTTCCGGAGAATTGCTCGGCGTAAAGACCGTACGGCGCGCGTTGCGGCGAGTTGCGTCCCTCGGGCAACGCCCCTTCGAGCGCTTCGGTCGCGAACTCGTTGCCGAAGCCGCTTTGGTAGGCGAGCGCGACGAGGCTTTCCTTCGCGGAAGTCCCCTTGCCGTTCTTCATTGCCGCGACGTTCCGATGACGACCTGCCGGCGCATGTCGATTCGCACCGGAATGCGCGTCAGGCACGCATCCGGATCGACGACGCCCGCTTTCGCACAGCCATCGCGGACCGAGAACTCGGCGTAGTGATTGCCGCAGACGATGCGCTCGCCGTCGGCCGTGATGACCGGATGCGCACGGTAATTCAGCGGGAGGAACTGGTGCGGGCACTCGTTGACGTAAGCGAAGGCGTCATTGCCCTTGCGGATGACGAGCATTGAAAACGCGCGGCGATCCTCGCCGAAGCGAAATTCACGCACGTCACCGTCATCAATGTCGCGGAGCGGACCGAGCGACGTGCCGTCCGGCGGCGCGCTGGTGCTCATGCGCCACGATGCGTTCGCTCCGCTCATGACGACGCCGTGCCGATGACCCCACGTTCGATCTGGTCCTGCTCGATGCTCTCGAACAGCGCTTTGAAGTTCCCCTCGCCGAACCCCTCGTCGCCCTTGCGCTGGATCAGCTCGAAGAAGATCGGTCCGATGACGTTCTTCGTGAAGATTTGCAGGAGCACGCGCGTCTGGCTGCCTTTGACGACGCCTTCGCCGTCGATCAGAAGGCCCAGGCTGCGCAGCCGCTCGATCGGCTCGCCGTGGTTCGGCAGTCGCTTGTCGACTTTGTCGTAGTAGCTGTCCGGCGGCGATGGCATGAACGGAACGCCACGCGATTGCAGCATCGCGACGGTCTCGTAGACATCGCGGCAGCCGCACGCGACGTGCTGGATGCCTTCGCCGCGATAGTCGCGCAAGTACTCCTCGATCTGGCTTTTGTCATCGGCGCTCTCGTTGATCGGGATGCGGATCTTGCCGTCGGGACTCGTCAGCGCTTTGGAGAATAAACCGGTCAGCTTCCCTTCGATGTCGAAATAGCGGATCTGCCGGAAGTTGAACAGCCTCTCGTAAAACGCCGCCCACTTCGCCATGTTGCCGCGATGCACGTTGTGCGTCAGATGATCGACGTAGTGGAGGCCGGCGCCGTACGGACGCGCTTCGCGCTCGCCGGTCCAGCGGAAGTCGACGTCGTAGATCGTTCCTTCCTCGCCGTAGCGATCCACGAAGTAGAGCAGGCTGCCACCGATGCCTTCGATTGCCGGAATGTTGAGCTCCATCGGTCCAACACGTGTTTCGACCGGCTTCGCACCAAGCGAAACCGCGCGCTCGAACGCATGCTTCGCGTCGGCGACGCGGAATGCCATTGCGCACGCGCACGGGCCATGCGCCTCGGCGAAACGGCGCGCAAAGCTGTCGGCTTCGGCATTCACGACGAAATTGACGTCGCCCTGGCGGTAGAGCGTGACGTCGCGGGAGCGGTGACGCGCGACCGCGGTGAAACCCATTTGCTCGAACAGCTCGCCGAGCTTGCGCGGCTCGGTCGACGCGTACTCGACGAACTCGAAGCCGTCGGTGCCCATCGGATTCCGGTCGTCGATTACTGCGCGCGCGGCATCGTGCGGATACGGTCCCATGCGGTGTCTCCGTTCGCCAGCGGCGTCGTCCCTCGACGTCACCGGCTCATCGTTCGGATGGTAGACCTGTCACTGCGCCGACTTGCATGCCGATTAACGAACTGATTGGACGCCGCACGGCTTCCGATCGTCTAGAGTAGGCGATGTCCTCGGTCAACGCGCCCCGGTCATGAGCCGCCTCCCGCAGAAGGTGACGATTTGTCAAGTCGGGTTGCCCGACGGCGTGCAGAGCGTTTCGCGAGCGTTGCTGACCGCGCAGAAGTGCGCCTGGATCACGCAGGCGTTCCAGGCGGGCCTGTCCGGGATCGAGGTCGGTTCGTTCGTGCCCGCGATCTATCGCGCCGGCTTGCCGAAGACGATGTGCGCGCAAGCGAGAGGAGGAATGGCATGACCCAAGAATCGCTGCCGCTGGTCGACGTTCGCGTCGTCGAGTTCACGCACATGGTGATGGGCCCGACGTGCGGCATGATTCTCGCTGACCTCGGCGCCGAAGTGATCAAGGTCGAGCCGCCCGGTGGCGACAAGACGCGCAAGCTGCCGGGCGTCGGTATCGGATTTTTTCGGACGTTCAATCGCAACAAGAAGAGCGTCGTGCTCGACATCGACTCTGCGGAGGGACACGCGGCTGCGCTCAAGCTGATCGGCAGCGCGGACGTCGTCATCGAGAACTTCCGTCCGGGACGCATGGCGGCGGCGGGTCTCGACTTCGCAGCGCTGCGGTCGTCGTTTCCGTCGCTGATCTACGTTGCGCACAAAGGCTTCCTGCCCGGCCCTTACGAGAACCGTCTCGCACTCGATGAAGTCGTGCAGATGATGGGCGGTCTGTCGTACATGACGGGACCGCCGGGACGGCCGTTGCGCGCCGGCACGTCGGTCAATGACATCATGGGCGGGATGTTCGGCGTCATCGGCGTGCTCGCCGCGTTGCACGAACGCAAGCGAACCGGTCGCGGTCAGGAGATCCAGTCCGCGTTGTTCGAGAACTGCGTGTTTTTGTCGGCGCAGCACATGCAGCAGTATGCGATGACGGGCGAGCCGCCGCCGCCGATGCCCGCGCGCGTGTCCGCATGGAGCGTCTACGACGTGTTCAAACTCGCCGACGGCGAGCTGTTCGTTGGCGCCGTCAGCGACAAGCAGTGGCAGGCGCTGTGCGCTGTGCTCGAGCGACCCGATCTCGCCGCAGATCCGGCGCTCAAGACGAACGCGCAACGCGTGGCGGCGCGGCCGGAGCTTCTGCAACCTCTCAACGACGCCTTCCGGCACTATTCGGTCGACGAGATGGCTGCGAAGCTCGATGCCGCGAAGCTGCCCTACGCACCGATTCGCAAACCGGAGCAACTGTTCGATGATCCGCACCTGCGCGAGAGCGGCGGTCTCGTTTCCATGCAAACCGAAGAAGGAACGTCGACCGAAGTCCCGCTGTTGCCGCTGATGATGGATGGACGCCGACTGGGCGTTCGTCGCGCGATTCCCCGCATCGGCGAGCATACGGACGAAGTGATGCAGCGCGTTGTGTGACGTCAAGGATCCGTGACGAGAAGGAGGAGCACGATGAAATTCGAAACGACGAAACGCTTGATTCTCGCCGCCGCGTATGGCCTTGTCCTCGGTTCGCCGCCGCTGCTGGCGTCGTCCGACAAGCCGCTTCGCGTCGTATTGCCGGTCAGCGCGGGATCGGGCGTGGACACGATCGTTCGCGCGCTCGGCCCGCAGCTCAACAAGTCGCTCGCCCAGCCGGTCGTGTTCGAGAATCTGCCCGGCGCGGGCGGCATCACGGGCACGACGGCGATCGTCAAGGCGCCAGCCGACGGCCAGACGATCGGCGTGATCTCCAACAATCACGTGATCAATCCGAGCGTCTTCAAGTCGCTGCCGTACCACACGCTGAACGACATCACGCCGATCATGGTCGCCGGTTCGACGCCGTTTGTGCTCGTCGTCAATCCGACGAAGCTTCCTGCAAAGGACTTGAAGGAGCTCGTCGCGCTGCTGAAAGCCAACCCGGGCGCCTACAACTACGCGTCATCCGGCAACGGCACGATCATCCATCTCGCTGGCGCACTGTTCGCGGACGAGGCCGGCGTGGACATCAAGCACGTTCCGTACAAGGGCGTCGGGCCGATGCTGTCCGACCTGATCGCGGGACACGTCGATCTTGGCGTTGCGGCCGTGCCTGCTGTGCAGGGCCACCTAAAATCCGGCGCACTGCGGGCGATCGGTGTCGGTACGGCGGCACGCATTCCGCAGTTGCCCGACGTGCCGACGATGGTCGAGCAAGGGTTGCCGAACTATGTGGTCGGCGGATGGTTCGCGGTCGTCGGTCCGGCGAAGCTTCCTGCGGCGGACGTCAAGCGCATCCATACCGGCTTCACGACCGCGTTCGCGACTCCGGAAGTCAAGGATGCGATGGCAGCGCAGGGCAACATCATCAACCCCACGACGCCGGAGGCGGCCGCGCAGTTCATGCGCGACGAGCAGGAGCGCTACGCGAAGATCGTCAACAAGATCGGGCTAAAGCCGGAGTGACGTAAGGGGGTGACGCCGAGGCGCCGAGGTAGGCTTTTTTCACGACCGGATCCTCCGCAATCGCGCGCGCCGTGCCGTGACCGACGATGCGCCCGTTCTCCATCACATAGGCGCGATCGCTGATCGCGAGGCTCTGGCGCGC
>DATLNR010000043.1:0-10393 GCA_035536655.1 Casimicrobiaceae bacterium | reverse complement strand
CCTTCCGCGTAGTGCACGTCGAAGGCATCGCGCAGATAGGCGAAGAACGGATCGCCGTGCGAGAAACCCTGCGGCAACGCGAAGCGCATGTCGTTGCAGTCGAGCGTGTACGGTACGACCAAGTGCGGCACGCGGCGGCCGTCACTGCGCTTCGCGTCGAGCCAGAACGGCAGCTCGTCGCCGTAGTAGTCGCTGTCGTAGGCGAAACCGCCATGGTCGACGACGAGGCGCCGCGTGTTGGGACTGTCGCGTCCCGTGTACCAGCCGAGCGGCGCGGCGCCGGTCATCCGCTCGATGATTGCGACGGCCTCGCGCAGATGTTCGCGCTCGGTCGCTTCGTCGACGTCCTGATACGGAATCCAGCGCAAGCCGTGCGACGCGAGTTCGTGGCCCAGCTCGACGAACGCCGCAGTGACGTCGGGACAGCGCTCGAGCGCCATCGCCACGCCGAAGATCGTCAGCGGCAGCTTCCGTCGCTCGAACTCGCGCAGGATCCGCCATACGCCTACGCGAGACCCGTATTCGTAAATGCTCTCCATCGAGAGATGCCGCGCCGCAAACGATGGCGGCGAGAACATCTCGGACAGAAATTGCTCGCATCCGGCGTCCCCGTGCAGAACCGATCGCTCGCCGCCCTCCTCGAAGTTCAAGACGAACTGCAGCGCGACGCGCGCTTCGCCGGGCCAGCGTGCCTGCGGCGGCTGACGGCCATAGCCTGCGAGGTCGCGGGGGTAGTCAGCTTTCAGCATTCAGCTGTCGGCAAGGCCGGGCGAGGGATAATCAGTATACGGCGGTGACTTAATACGTTCTCCGCCTCACACGATGCAATCCGCCGTTCACACCGAACCGATCCTCGAGGGCCTGCGCTTCGACAACGCGTTCGTGCGCGAGCTGCCGGCTGATCCGATCGTCGGCCCGCAGCGTCGGCAGGTTCGCGGAGCGCTGTACTCGTTCGTCGATCCGACGCCGGTTGCGGCGCCGCGGCTCGTCGCGTACTCCCGCGACATGGCGCAACGGCTCGGCATCAGCGAGGAAGACATCGCGTCGGCCGGATTCGCGCGCGTGTTCGGCGGCAATGCGCTGGTCGAAGGTATGCAACCGTACGCGGCGAACTACGGCGGACATCAGTTCGGCTCCTGGGCGGGCCAGCTCGGTGACGGCCGCGCGATCAATCTTGGCGAGATCGTGAACGCGGCGGGCGAGCGCTGGGAGCTGCAGTTGAAAGGCGCCGGCAAGACGCCCTACTCGCGCAGCGCCGACGGCCGCGCCGTGCTGCGCTCGTCGATCCGCGAGTTCCTCTGCAGCGAGGCGATGCATCACCTCGGCATCCCGACGACGCGGGCACTGTCGCTCGTTGCAACCGGCGAAGCAATCGAGCGCGACATGTTCTACGACGGCCATGCGAAGCTGGAGCCGGGTGCGGTCGTCTGTCGCGTCGCCCCGTCGTTCATCCGCTTCGGAAACTTCGAGCTGCCCGCCTCGCGACGCGATGCGCCGCTGCTCGACCAACTGCTCGACTTCACAATCCGGCGTGACTATCCGGACCTCGGTTCATCGAACCGCGACGAGACGCGTGCCGAATGGTTCGGCCAGATCTGCGAGCGCACGGCGCGCATGGCCGCGCACTGGATGCGCGTCGGGTTCGTGCATGGCGTCATGAACACCGACAACATGTCGATCCTGGGCTTGACGATCGACTATGGGCCTTACGGCTGGGTCGACGACTTCGATCTCGACTGGACGCCGAACACGACCGATGCGCACGGCCGGCGCTATCGCTTCGGGCATCAACCGCAGATCGCGTACTGGAACCTGGGGCAACTCGCGAATGCGCTCGTCGGCGCGTTCCCATCGACCGAGCCGCTTTATGCGGGACTCAAGCGCTACATCGACACCTACACGGCAGCGGATCGTGCGAACATGGCGGCGAAGCTTGGGCTCCTCGAATGCCGCGACGAAGACATGGCAATCGTCACCGAGCTCCACCGGCTGATGCAGAGCGCGGAAGTCGACATGACGATCTTCTTCCGATCGCTCGCCGACATCGACATCGGCGCGCCATCGCTTGCAGCCCTCGAGAACGCGTTCTACGACCGGGACAAGCTCGAGCAGTCGCGCCAGCTGTTCGACAACTGGCTGGCCGGTTACGCGGCCCGGTCGCGTCAGGACGCGCTGCCGCGCGAAGAACGGCGAGCGCGCATGAAGGCGGTCAATCCAAAGTATGTGCTGCGCAACTACATGGCGCAGCAGGCGATCGATCGCGCCGAAGCGGGCGATGACAGCGAGATCCACACGCTCGTCGAACTGTTGTTGAAACCTTACGACGAGCAGCCCGACTTCGAGCGTTACTTCGCGAAGCGTCCCGACTGGGCGCGCTCGCGCGCGGGGTGTTCGATGCTGTCTTGCAGCTCCTGAGCTGCTCCGTCAGAACCCTCTGCACGACGCGCAGTACCGTTCCGCGATGAACGGCATCCCGTTCGCGTAGCCCGGAGGCGCGATGGGCAAGACGCACGTTCATCGATCCCCCTTCGAAGGCGTGCACAGCGTCGTTAACACTCGCACGCTCGGCGCTACTCCCACGGCCCACGCGGCCCGCGACACTTCCCGCGTGCGCGCCGGCCCGAGCACCGGCTCAACGAGCGATGCGAACTTGGCGTCGAGATCCGCATCGCTCATCGGGCGCTCGAGCGAGCCGATCGCGTGGTCGATGACGACGTGCTCGCGTTTGCCGTCATCAAGGATCGCGACGAGGTCCGTCGCATCCTCTCGCATCGCGGGGTCCACGGTGGCGACGACTTTGCGCCGCAGCGCAACTACATCCGCGCGCCTGACTACGTCGTCCGCGAATTCGTGCACGCCTGCGCGGCCGAACAGCAGTCCCGCGGCCACGCCGTGATAAACGCTGAACTTCGCCTGCAGTCCATCGACTGGTTCCTTCCTGCCGGTAAGCTCGAGCACCAGTGGATGGACGCGCAGCTCGACGCGCTCGATCGCCTTCACATCAATGCTCCGCGCACGAAGCTCGCACGCGGCGTCGATCGCCGGATGGATCACGATGCCGCACGCGAACGGCTTGTAGGTGTTGAAGGCGATCTCGAAACGGCGACCGAGGTCGTCGCTGATCTCGTTCCAGTCACGTTTGTCCGAGTAAACGGGCAGAAGGCCACGCGGGGCTTCGAGCGCGCGGGCGCTGGCCGTGAACCCGGTCGAAGCGAAGAGCGCCGCCATCAAGCCGGCGCGAGCCGCTGCGCCCGGATGAAACGGCTTCGTCATCGTCCCGAACTGCTCGCGCAGACCAATCGGCTGTGACGCGGCGATGCCCAGCGCCATCGCTGTTTGCCTTTCATCCAGGCGCAGCAGACGGGAGCAGGCGGCCGCGGCACCGAGCATGCCGGTCGAGCCGGTGATGTGCCATCCGCGATCGTAATGATCCGGATAGATCGCGTTACCCACGCGACATGCGACATCGACACCGAGCACGAGCGCGTCGATCAGGTCACGCCCGCTTGAGTCGCGATGCTCGGCCAGCGCGAGCGCGGCCGATGCAACCGGCCCCGCAGGATGAATGATCGTCGCAAGATGCGTATCGTCGAAGTCGAACGTATGCGACGTGATGCCATTGACCAGCGCAGCGCTGGCGATGTCGACCCTGTCGCGACGTCCGAGCACAGTCGCCTGCGCGGCCGGCTCGAGCATCTCGAGCGCAGAGAGCGCCGCATTGGCGGCCGCATGCTGCGATGCGCCGATTGCGCAGCCGAGCCAGTTGTGAAACGTGCGGTGGGCTTCATGGTCGACTGCGTCCCCCCAGCCGCGCGTCGGATGCGAAGCGACGAAGCTCGCCAGCATCGACGTGACGGCCGGCGCGTTCGCGTCCGCGTTGACAACGGTGTTGCGCGCCATTGGAG
This sequence comes from Casimicrobiaceae bacterium, assembly GCA_035536655.1. GTDB lineage: Bacteria > Pseudomonadota > Gammaproteobacteria > Burkholderiales > Casimicrobiaceae > VBCG01. Next base: position 6,488 of record DATLNR010000043.1, on the reverse strand, counting down.
ACACCACCTGAGGGAAACAAGGATCATAGCGCCGATGAGAAGGCGCGTTGGCGCGTGGACGCTCGAGCGAACTGCTGCCTTGCCTAGCGCCCCACCATCGCCAGAACGTCCGCCTTCAGGAACCGCTCGACGACCAGCATGAACGCGATCGATGGCACGAGGAGGAGGAGCGCCGTGATCGACGCAATCTGATAGTTGCCGCCCATGCTGGCGTTGAACATCAGCAGTGGCAACGTCATCACATCCGGCACGCCGACGAAGTACGTGCCGGTGAACTCGTCGAGCGATTCCAGAAACACGAAGATCGCGCTGGCGACGAGCCCGGGTGCAGCGAGAGGCAGCGTGACCGTTCTGAAGCACGTGAGCGGCGACGCGCCGAGATTGCGCGACGCTTCCTCGAGCGATGGATCGACCGAGGCGAACGCGGCCGACGCGATCCATACGGCAAGCACCAAGCCGTGCGAGGCGTGCACGAGGACGACGCCGATCACCGTGCCGTTGAGCCCCAGCTCGTAGAACACACGCGCGATGTTGACGTAGACCGGAATGTTCGGCACCGCCTGCGGCAAAAGGAACGCGAGCAGGATCAAGCCCCGCCAGCGCAGCTTCACGCGAGCGAGCGCGTAACCCGCCGGAATCGCGACCGCCAGGCTCACGATCACCGTCAGGAGCGCGATCCACACGCTTGTTGCGAGTGAGCTGACGGCGCCGCCGCGCGGGCTGAATACACGCGCCCAGAACGAGAATCCGAAGTCGGACGGGATCTTGTGCGGAAAATACCAGCGTTCGGCGAAAGCCCAGAGCACGAGATTCGCGAGCGGCCCGAAGATCGCGAAGGCGAGCAGGCCGAGCGCCATCGCGAGTGCAATCCCGCTCGTTAACCGGTTGGGCCGCCAGATCGCCTGATTCATGACGACGCGGCACGCGCCACCGCATGGCGCAAGTACAGCCACGCGCCGCCGGCCGCCAGCGCAAGCGATGCGAGACACAACGCATTGGCCACGCCGTAGTCGCTGTGCGTGTTGATCCGATAAGCGATGTCGACGGTGATCATCGTCGGCGCATTCGGGTTGATCATCAGCGGAACCGACAGCACCGACAGCATCGTCACGAACGACAGGACGATGCCGACCAGGAGCGTGCCCTTGACTTGCGGCAGCACGATCTCGAACAGCACGCGAAGCCGCGATGCGCCCAGATTTCGCGCGGCTTCGATGTGCTGGCGATCAACCGACGCCATCGCCCCGGCCAGGAGGAGCGTTACGAACGGCGCCTGCTTCCACACGAATGCAATGACGATGCCGCGCCAGTCGAGCAGGCTTTGCGCCGCAATGGGCTCGATCAGGCCGCCCGCGATCAGCAGATGATTGAGCGTCCCGTTCTTCGCGAGAAAGCCGCGCATCAGCTGCCCGGCGACAATGAACGGAATGAACAGCGGCCAGCGATAGAGCCAGCGCAACAGCGCGACCGCACGCGGATTCTCGCCGAGCGTCAGATAGCCCGCGATCGCGATCGCGACGACGGCGATCAGCGCCGACGAAAGCGCGACGATCGCGATGGTGAAAAGGAAATCCCTGCTATAGAGCTCGTACGCCTTGTAGATGTTCGCGAACGTCGCGTTGCCTTCCTTGTCGAGGAACGCGCCGACGACCGACAGCGACAGCGGCAGCGCGAAGAAGATAGCCACCAGCGCCAGCGCCGGTGCGACCAGCAACAAGCCGATCGCACCGGATGGTTCGAACGACGGCCGCGCTACAGCTTCACGCGGCAACGTCCCATCGAGCGCGTTCCCCACTGCGCGCGTGCCAAACCTATTTCAACACGACCCGCTCGTACCCCTCGACGATGTCGGTGAAATACTCGGACAGGGGAAAAGGCTTCCCGTACTGCGCGAGTTCCTGCGGCTTGATATCCGTGAACAGCTTGTTCCACTCGGCCGGCGCGAGCTTCGCCTGCACGTGCTGCGGATCGATGCCCGGATACCAGTTGAACTTCTTCACGATGCCCTCGGCCTGGATCTCGGGACTCGCCGCGAAGTCGATGAATTTCTTCGCCAGCGCCGCGTTCGCGGCCTTGCTCGGGATCACGTAGTACATCGGCTGGCCGGGAAGCCCAGGCGATGGAAGGGCCAGCTTCACCTTCGGGTTCATCTTGCCGTCGGCCATCCACGTATAGAACATGTCGACCCACACCGGCCCCATTGCGATCTCGCCGCGGTTCAGCATGTCGAGCGTGCCGGCGTTGCCCGGCGTCAGCACGACGTTCGTGTTGAAGTCCTTGAGGCCTGCGAGCGACTTCTCGATCTGGGCTTTCGCCGCCGGATCGTACGGTCCTTTCTCCAGCTTGTCGCCGAGTCCGCTGTTCGCCGCAACCCAGCCCATGACGAAGCCGACGCCGGACATGCCGCCCTTGACGCCGTTGTAGCCGAACTGCTTCGGATTCTTCTTGACCCATTCGTTCAGCTCGGCGAACGACTTCGGTGGCGCCTTCACGACATCGGGGTTGTAGGCGAACGCGATCTGGCTGTGGAACATCGGCAGCACATAGCCGTCGACATTCGCGCCGAGCGCATTCTTCGCCGTGTCGCGCGTGACGAGCTTGCCCGCGGCGACATCGCCGCGATAACTCATCAGCAGCTTTTCCTTCACCATCGTCGCCGCGCCGCGCTGATGCACGACGGCGACGTCGGTGTCCCACGCCGGGGAATTCGCTTTCGATTGCGCGGAAAGCTTCTCGTAGATCTTCTGCGAGCCGGCGTCGCCGGGGCCGGTGCCGACGGCGCGGACCTTGACGCCGGGATTCATCTTCTCGAACCGGGGCGCCAGGAAGTCGTTCACGTAGTCGACCATGTTCTGGTCGCCGGCGGTCACGACGTTGAGCGTCGTCTGCGCGAACGCGGACGATGCGAGGCCGATGGCAAGCGCCGCAACGAGCGATGCGGCCATCCGATGATTGACGAGCATTCGCATGACGATTCCTCCAGTGTGGCTCTTCAGGTTGCCGACGATGATTCGATCTCGGCTTCGGCCGCGCGCGGGACATCGGTGCGCGCGGCGGATGCCGAGGACGACGGAAACAACAGCAGCGCCGATCGCGGGACGGCGACGGTCACCGCCGTCCCTTCGGCGACGCGTTCGATCGCGTTGACCCAAACGCGCGATTCGGCGGTTTTGACGCGATACCGGTAACCCTGTCCGACATAGACGACCTGCTCGATCACGCCGGATAGTGTGACAGTGTCCGGTGACGGATCGATTGCAGATGGCGCAAGGCGAGCGTCGTCGGCGCGGAAATGCGCCTCCAGGCGCGGTCCCGCGCCCTCTCCGGCCGCGAGCGACCCGTCGTCGCGCTGGACCAGCCGCAGTCGGTTGTCCGCACCCATGAATCCGGCGACGAACGCGGACGTCGGACGGTGGAAGACTTCCTGCGGCGTGCCGTATTGCGCCACGCGTCCCGCGTCGAGCACGGCAATCCGGTCCGCCAGCGTCAGCGCTTCCTCGCGATCGTGCGTCACGTAGATCGCCGTGATGCCGATCCGCTGCTGCAGCGATCGGAGCTCGTGCCGCAGATCGAGACGAACGCGGTAGTCGAGGTTCGACATCGGCTCGTCGAGCAGAAGCAGCGCAGGACTGACGGCAAGTGCGCGGCCGAGCGCAACACGCTGTCGCTGCCCGCCCGACAGCGCGGTCACCTGCCGCGGCCCGAACCCCTCGAGCTTCAGCAGCGCCAGCATCTCCTCGACGCGCGCAGCGATCGCTTCCCGGCTCATCCGCGACCTTGTTTGCGTCACCCGCAATCCATAACCGATGTTCTGTGCGACGCTCATGTGCGGCCACAGCGCGTACGACTGGAACATCATCGCCGCCCCGCGCTGCTCGGGCGGCAGCGCCAGGAGATCGCGCCCCTCGATGCGGATCGCGCCGGCGCGCGGCGTGACGAATCCCGCGACCGCGCGCAAGAGCGTCGTCTTGCCGCAGCCCGAGCTTCCGAGCAGCGCGATCATCTCGCCTCGCTCGATGTCGAGGCTCACGCGATCGAGCACCGTCGTCGCGCCGTAGCCGACGCTCAGATCCTCGATCGAAAGATAGGCAGCCATCGTCGCTCGCACGAACGCCAATCCCTGATGATGACGCGAACGCGAAGCCGGGGCAAATACCCTTGCAACAAAGCGCCGCCGTTCGGCGACGACGCCCGCCTGGCATCGTTGTTGCAACGCAATGCGCCAATCCTCGTAACATTCTAAGTGGAGCCCGACGATGGACATGCGAAACATGGAAAAGCGCGCGCCGGCAACGCCGGACATCGATGACATCGACACGGCGATGCCGCTGTACCTGATCGTGCGCGACAGCGACCTGTCGAGGCTGGAGATGGCCGTCAACGAGCGGCTCGACGACGGGTATTCGATCGGCGGGCAGCTGTTCGCCGTGACACCGGCGCAAGGCGGCGTGCTCTACATTCAGCCGCTCGTGCTCGAGATCGAGGATGACGAGAATGACGACACCGAAACCATCGAGTGACGTAGCGTCGTCGGGCGCACAGTCGACGGAGAAGCGCCTCGATGACATGCTGAAGGCGACGTTCCCCGCGAGCGACGCGCCGCAACTCGACGGCAAGGCGCTTGGCGGCGAGGCGGCGGCCAATGCGGTGCCCGTGCATCCGAGCGAGCATGCGCCGCCTCCGCAGGTCGACGTCGACACGACCAGCACGATCGGCGCATTCGATCGCGGCCGCGAGACCTATTCGCTCGACGACGCCGGAAGCGTGTCGCTGACCACCGAAGGACCCCACGTGACGATCGAGATGTCGGCAACGCGTCTCGTGCTAGAGGCGGCGGCGCTCGAGCAGCTCATCGCGGCGCTGCAGCGCCATCGGCCGTCGCTGAATCCGCGTTAGAGACTCCGACGAAAAACGCGGCCGCAAGGTCTGAGGACGACGTTTGGTCCCGGCGCACGTTTCGTCGGGAGCTGATCAGGCGCGCACCTTGGGGTCAGCGCTAGCAGCCGTCGAGGGCCCCGCTTGCGGGATCGACGGCGCCCGCGAGTCGGCGACGCGAGCCACTGTTTGTCTTTCACGATTCTGCAGCCGGTGCAAGGAGGTCGCGGTCCGGCGTCGCGCAGCGCTCGCAGCGCGGGCACGCCGCAACAGCAGATCGCCCAGTTGCAGTGCGCGGACTACGCCGATGCGCTGCGCAGGTGTTTCGTCAGCTTCGCTCGTTGCATCAAAGGAAAAGCACGCGGAAGCGCCACGCGCCGACGATTCGCCAGAACACCGACACCGGCGGAATCAGCGCCGACGTCGCGAGCATCTCGATCACGTGCGACGCCGACTTACGCGTGCTGCGCAATCGCCGCCACGAGAACAGCGCGGTCAACGCGATCCACAGCGCGAGTCCGGCGATGCCCGCAATGACGTTGCCCGCTGATTTCGCAACGAGCGCAGCGCCGATCGCCGCGACGGCGGTGTAATAAAGCCACGGCGGTTGCCGTCGGATCCATCGACGATAGGCGACCGGGTGCTTCTTGTAGAGCAGCGCGTCGAATACGACCTTTTTCTGCTGCATGATCGACACGCCCCAGCGCGCGGACGCACCGGATGCACGACGATGGCCTCGAGCGCACGACCGATGCGTGCGCCGCGTTGCTTCAGCTCGAATTCGAGGTCGGCATCCTCACGCCACGGGATGCGATAACGCTCATCGAAGCCGCCGACCGCCTCGAGGCATGAGCGGCGTACGAACGCATTGGCCGTGACAAAACTCGCTTGCGCCAAGCCCCCCGACATCGCGCTCGTAGTCGGTCGGTGACGACGGCATCGGAACCTCGATGCGCCCTGCAACGGCGTCGAATCCAGCGATCGCAGCGAGCCCCTCGCGAAGCCACGAGGGTGCAGGACGCGTGTCGTCGTCGGTAAACGCGATGACGTCGGCGCGCGCACCGCGCCAGCCGCGATTGCGGGCGGCACCCGGACCGCTGTTCGCTGGCGAGTCGACGCAGGCGACCTCGAGCCCGGGACGAATCGAGGCGGCACGCTGCACGACTTCGCGATTGGCTTCGAGCACCGCGTCCGGCGAGCCGTCATCGACGACGATGATCTCGTAGGCTTCGACCGGAAAATCCCGGTGCACGAGATGGTTGAGGCAATGCGCCAGCAACCCTGGCCGCCCATACGTTGGCACGACGACGGAAACAAGGACCCCCACGCTTGCGGCCTCATTTGCCATTTCCGACGCCGCTGCGCTGCCCCCTGGGTGGCGCTATGACGCCTTGGGGCGGCCCGGCGGCGCTCACCTCCGGTCTCACGGTTGCGCCACTTTCTTCAGGACGAAAGGGCCGATCGCCAGAATGTCGAGCGGCGTCATGTAAAAGCACTCGAGCGCGTCGCGCGGCGCGCACACAAGCGGCTTGCCGCGCGTGTTGAACGACGTATTGACGAGAACCGGCTCGTTCCACCGGTCGTGCATCGTCGGCGAGCGCGGTGGAGCCAGG
>DATLNR010000042.1:0-34127 GCA_035536655.1 Casimicrobiaceae bacterium | reverse complement strand
GTGACAACCCGCGAGTCGGCCATCTCGTGTCGACTCGCGACGCCGCGATCCCCACGCAAAGTGCGCGTGGGGCCCCTCGCCGGCTGCCCGCGCCACGCCCTGCGCGCCTGATGAACAGCACGGCGCGAGCCCGCTCCCTGGACGCGCCGCGCAAGGCGGCGGCGCGGGCCGCCGCGCTGCGACGAAAGATCGCAACGTGGGATCACGCTTATTACGTGGTCGATGCGCCGATCGTTCCCGATGCCGAGTACGACGCCGTCTTTCGCGAGCTCGTCGCGCTCGAGCGCGCGCATCCCGATCTCGTGACGCCCGACTCGCCGACGCAGCGCGTCGGTGGCGCACCGGTCGCAACGTTTGCGCCTGTCGAGCATCGCGTTCCGATGCTGTCGCTGGGGAACGCGTTCACCGACGACGATGTCATCGGGTTCGACCGGCGCGTGCGGGAATCGCTCGGCGTCGAGGCCGTCGCGTATGCCTGCGAGCCGAAACTCGATGGTCTGGCGGTGAACCTGACCTATGAAGATCGACGCTTCGTGATCGGCGCGACACGCGGTGACGGCGCAACGGGCGAGGACGTGACGGCGAACCTGCGCACGATCGGCGCGATTCCGCTGTCGCTTCCCGAAGACGCGCCCCCGCGCATCGACGTGCGCGGTGAAGTGCTGATGCGGCGCCGGGACTTCGAACGTTTGAACGCCGATCAGGCGGCGCGCGAGGCGAAGCTCTATATGAATCCGCGCAACGCCGCAGCGGGCAGCCTGCGCCAGCTCGACGCGCGCGTGACGGCGCGGCGACGGCTCGCGTTCTTCGCCTACGGCGTCGGCGACGTCGAGTGGGGCCGGGCCAAGCCCCCGATCGCGCACAGCGAGCTCATCGAACGGCTCGCGGCGTGGCGCTTTCCCGTGGCGCCGGAGCGCTCGCGCGTCGAAGGGATCGACGGCTTGTTCGCCTACTATCGGGAGATCGGTGAGCGGCGCGCCAAGCTGGGCTATGACATCGACGGCGTCGTGTACAAGGTCGATGATCTCGAGGCGCAGCGCAAGCTCGGCTTCGTGTCGCGCGCGCCGCGCTTCGCGCTCGCACACAAGTATCCGGCGGAGGAAATGACGACCGATGTCGTGGGCATCGGCGTGCAGGTCGGCCGCACCGGTGCGATCACGCCGGTCGCGCGCCTGAAGCCGGTGCTCGTCGGCGGCGTCACCGTCGTCAACGCCACGTTGCACAACGAAGACGAAGTTCGCCGCAAGGATGTCCGCATCGGCGACGTCGTCGTCGTGCGGCGCGCGGGCGACGTCATTCCCGAGGTCGTGCGGGTCGTCAGCGAGCGGCGTTCCGCCGGAGCGAAGCCGTTCGTCATGCCGAAGACGTGTCCCGAGTGCGGATCGGCGATCGTTCGTCTGGAAGGCGAGGCGGTCGCGCGCTGCAGCGGCGGTCTCGTCTGCCCGGCGCAGCGCAAGCAATCGATCCTGCACTTCGCGAGTCGGCGCGCGATGGACATCGAGGGCCTGGGCGACAAGCTCGTCGACCAGCTGGTCGGCGACGGGCTCGTCCACACGCCGGCGGATCTCTATGCGTTGACGGCTGAGCAGCTTGCGGCGCTGGAGCGGATGGCGGACAAGAGTGCCGCCAACGTCGTCGCCGCGATCGACAGGAGCCGCAAGACGACACTTGCGCGCTTCATCTATGCGCTCGGTATCCGGCATGTCGGCGAGGCAACCGCCCGGGATCTCGCTCGCCATTTCGGCAAGTTGGATGCGCTGCTCGCGGCCGACGAGACAGCGCTGCTCGAAGTCGTCGACGTCGGTCCGGTGCTCGCAGAGAGCATCGCGCGTTTCTTTGCCGAGCCGCACAACCGCGAAAGCATCGCCGCGTTGCGTGCCGCAGGCTTGAGCTGGCCCGAGCATTCGCCGCAGCGTGAGACCGCGAGCGTCCCGCTCGCCGGACTCACGTTCGTCGTCACCGGAACGCTGCCGACGCTCACGCGTGAAGGCGCGAAGCAGCTGCTCGAAAGAGGCGGCGCCAAGGTTGCGGGCAGCGTATCGAAGAAGACGAGTTATGTCGTCGCAGGCGAGGATGCGGGGAGCAAGCTTGCCCGCGCGACCGAGCTTTCGATCCCAACGTTGGACGAAGCGGAGCTCTTCGAGCTTCTCGCGCAAAAGGGCCTCGCCCGCAAAACGGACTCTCGATGAAGATCACCAAGGCCGTATTTCCCGTTGCCGGCCTGGGCAGCCGTTTCCTGCCCGTTACCAAGGCGAGCCCGAAGGAGATGCTTCCGGTCGTCGACAAGCCGCTGATCCAATACGCCGTCGAGGAGGCAGCGGCCGCCGGCATCACCGACATGATCTTCATCACGGGACGCAACAAGCGCGCGATCGAAGACCATTTCGACAAGGCCTACGAGCTCGAAACCGAGCTCACGCTGCGCAACAAGACCGAGGAGCTTTCGACCGTGCAGTCGGCGACGCCGCCGGGCATCAACTGCATCTACATCCGGCAGACCGAAGCGCTCGGGCTCGGCCACGCGGTGCTGTGCGCCGAACCGGTGATGAACAACGAGCCGTTCGCCGTGCTTCTCGCCGACGACCTGATCGACGCGCCGGTGCCGGTGATGAAGCAGATGGTCGACATCGCGGCGCGCGAGCGCGTCGCGACGATCGGCGTGATGCAGGTTGCGCCCGAAGACGTCGGAAGTTACGGCATCGTCGAGACCGCTGCCCAGGAAGGACACGTCGCGCGCATCCAGCGCATCGTCGAGAAGCCGAAGCCGGGCACGACGCGGTCGACGCTGGCGGTCGTCGGCCGCTACATCCTGACGCCGCGCATTTTTCATCACTTGCGCACGATGCCCGCCGGCGCCGGCGGCGAGATCCAGCTCACCGATGCGATCGCGCGACTGCTGGAAGAAGAGCGCGTCGTCGCGTACAACTTTGACGGCAGACGTTACGACTGCGGCAGCAAGGTCGGCTATCTCGAAGCGACCGTCGATTTTGGCTTGAAGCACCCCGAAACCGCCAATGCGTTCGCGCGTTTCCTGACGTCGCGCTGGGGCTCAGCGCTCTCCGACGGACATGCGTGACGCTCAACGAGCTGCGCTACCTCGTCGCCGTCGCGCAGGAGCGCAGCTTCGGACGCGCGGCGTCGAAGTGCTTCGTCTCGCAGCCGGCGCTGTCGGTCGCGATCCAGAAGCTCGAAGACGAGCTCAAGGCACCGCTGTTCGAGCGAGGCAAGAGCGAGATCACGGTCACCCCGGTCGGCGAGCGCATCGTCGAGCAGGCGCAGCGCGTGCTCGAGGAGGCGGCGATGATCCGCGAGATCGCGCAGGCCGGCCGCAATCAGCTCGTCGGACCCCTACGCCTCGGCGTCATCTATACGGTCGCGCCGTACCTTTTACCCGATCTGATCCCGGTGCTGCACGAGCTTGCGCCGCAGATGCCGCTCGAGATCGAGGAGGATCTGACCGGCAACCTCGAGGTCGCGTTGAAAAGCGGACGCATCGATGCGGCGATCGTTGCGCTCCCGTTTTCGCCGCCGGGTGTGGTCACGACGTACCTGTACGAGGAGCCGTTCCAGGTCGTCGTGCCGCACACGCACAAGTGGGCGCGGCGCAAGAACGTTCACCCCGACGAGCTCGCCGCCGAGCACACGATCCTGTTGAACGTCGGCCATTGCTTCCGCGACCAGGTGCTCGAAAGCTGTCCTGAATTGAATCGCACGAACACGCCGGTCACGCGCACGAGCTCGCTCGAAACGGTGCGCAACATGGTGGCGTCGGGGCTCGGCATCTCGGTGCTGCCGCGCGATGCGTTGACGCCGAAGTACCACAGCCAGCTCGTCGTGCCGGTGCCGTTCGTGAGGCCCGCGCCGTCGCGCCGTGTCGCGCTGGCCACCCGCAAGAGCCTTCCGCGACCTGACGCGATCAACGCGATCTGCGAAGCGATCGGGCGTTGCCGGCCGACGGCTGCACGAGCCAAGCCCGGGGACTAGCGGATCTCGCAGAGTTCGCCGATCACCGAATCCGGCGCCGGGCCGTGGCGATCGATCGGCAGGCCCGCGCGGTTGATCCACCAGACATGGAAGCCGAACGCCTTCGCGCCGACCGCATCCCAACCGTTCGCCGAGACGAAGCCGATCTGCGACGGGTCGAGTTTCAGGCGATCCACCGCGAGCGCGTAGACGCGCGGACTCGGCTTGTAGACGTTCGCCTCGTCGACCGACAGGACGCCGTCGAGATGCTCGCGCAGCCCCGAGCGTGCGAGCAGCGGGTCGAGCATCGCGCGCGTGCCGTTGGAGAGGATCCAGCGCGGGCGTGACTTCAGTCGCCGCAGCGTGGCGATCGCGTCCGGGTACGGCGTCAGGTCGAGCCACGCATCGACGAGTTGCGCACGTGCAGCGTCGTCGACAGGCAGCATCAGCGCGGACACGGCGTAGTCGAGCGCCTGCGCGGTGACCGCGGCAAAGTCGCCACGGCGCTCCATCAGGCTGCCGAGCCACGTGTACTCGAGCTGCTTTTGCCGCCACAGCTTTGCCAAGTCCGCGCCGTGGCCCGGCGCAAGCCGCTCGGCCAATCCGGCGACCGAGTGCACGTCGAACAACGTGCCATATGCATCGAACACCAACGCTTTCACTGACGCAGACATCCGCGTCACCTCCCTTTCGCCGCCAGCGGACGACGAGCGGCCAAAAAAAAGGGGTCACACTTTCATGCGACCCCGCGGTTCATGTGGTGGGCGATACTGGCATCGAACCAGTGACCCCTGCCGTGTGAAGGCAATGCTCTACCGCTGAGCTAACCGCCCGCGAACCCAGACAGGAGCCGGGATTTAAGCACGTCGCCGGTGCACGGGTCAAACGTCGAACGGACGTTCGTCGATAGATGTCTATGACAATAACGCACCACGACAAGGCATCAGCCGCACCAATGTTGGGCACGCGATCGGGCTAGCGGTGCAGTCTCCGCGCCTAAGGCTCTGCCGCTACAGCGTTTTCTTTCCCCGTGGCGACAGCGAAGGTAGACTCCGCGTACCCGACGCCGACTTCCCGATAATGACGACCTACGACGAAATGCGAGCCGCGTCGGGGGAAGTGCGAGAGCACTACCGCCCGTTCGCCGACTGGCTCGGCCGCACGCCGCCGGATCGGATCGCCCAGAAGCGCGAAGAGGCGGAGCGGGCCTTCCACCGCGTCGGCATTACGTTCGCCGTCTACGGCGACGACGGCGGGACCGAGCGCGTAATTCCGTTCGACCTCGTTCCCCGCATCATTCCGGCGGACGAATGGCAGGTGCTGGAGAAGGGGTTGAAGCAGCGCATCGCGGCGCTGAACGCGTTCCTCGGCGACATCTATCACGACCAACGCATCCTTCAGGCCGGCGTGATCCCCTCCGAGCGTGTGCTCGGGAATGCCCAATACCGCCGGGAGATGCAGGGCATGAACGTGCCCGGCGGCATCTACGCGCACATCGCCGGCGTCGACATCGTGCGCGCGGGCGACGGCGAGTTCATCGTGCTCGAGGACAACCTTCGCGTGCCGTCGGGCGTGTCGTACATGCTCGAGAACCGCAAGATGATGATGCGGCTCTTTCCCGAGCTGTTCGCGAGCCAGTCGATCCGGCCGGTGCAGCACTATCCGGACCAGCTGCTCGAGAACCTGCGCGCCGTTGCGCCGGAGGGCGTCGATCGGCCGACGGTCAGCGTGCTGACGCCGGGCCCCTACAACTCGGCCTACTTCGAGCACAGCTTCCTCGCGCAGCAGATGGGCGTCGAACTGATCGAGGGCCAGGACCTGTTCGTCCGCGATGACACGGTCTACATGAAGACGACGCGCGGGCTGCAGCGCGTGCACGTCATCTATCGACGCGTCGACGACGACTTCGTCGATCCGCGCGCCTTTCGCCCCGACTCTCAGCTTGGCGTGCCGGGCTTGTTGGCAGCCTACCGCGCCGGGCGCGTGACGCTGGCCAACGCGATCGGCACCGGCGTTGCCGACGACAAGTCGATCTATCCGTTCGTCCCCGAGATGATCCGCTTCTATCTCGGCGAAGAGCCGGTGCTCGCGAACGTTCCGACTTATGCGGCCTGGCGGCCCGACGACCGCCGTTACATGCTCGATCATCTCGACGAGCTCGTCGTCAAAGAGGTGCATGGCGCCGGCGGCTACGGGATGCTGATCGGACCGATGTCCACGGCCAGCGAGCGCGAGGACTTTCGCGAGCGCATTCGCGCCGATCCCGACAAGTACATCGCGCAGCCGACGCTCGCGCTGTCGACCTGTCCGACGCTTGTCGATGCCGGCGTCGCGCCGCGTCACATCGACCTGCGCCCCTACGTGCTGTCCGGGCGAACGGTCAATGTCGTTCCTGGCGGGCTTACGCGCGTGGCTCTGCGCGAGGGGTCGCTCGTCGTCAACTCGTCGCAGGGCGGGGGGACGAAGGACACCTGGGTGCTCGAATGACGATGCTTTCGCGCGTCGCGAACGAGCTCTACTGGACCGGGCGCCACATCGAGCGCGCCGAGAACACGGCAAGGCTGCTCGACGTCACCTATCGAACGTCGCTGCTTCCCTATCACGTCGGCGAGCCGGGACTGGCGTGGACCGCGCCGTGGGCGGTTCCGCTGATCACGACCGGCCTTGCGACCGCGTACTACGCGAAGCACGCCGAGCTGACGGCGGAGAGCGTGCTGCGCTTCATGGCATTCGACAGCGCCAACTCGTCGTCGATTTTCCATTGCCTGCGCGGCGCGCGCGAATCGGCGCGGTCGGTGCGCGGTTCGATCACCTCGGAGATGTACGAAGAGATCAACGCGGCGTGGCTCGAGATGCGCAAGCTGGACTACGACCGGATTCAACGCAGCGGCATCCAGGAATTCTGCGAATGGGTCAAGATGCGCTCGCACTTGTTTCGCGGCATCACGTTCGGGACGATGCTGCGCGGCGAGGCCTACCATTTCCTGCGGCTCGGCACGCACCTCGAGCGTGCCGACAACACGGCGCGCATCCTCGACACCAAGTACCACCTGCTGCTGCCATCGGTGCAGGATGTCGGTGGCGCCGTCGACTATTACCAGTGGCAGTCGTTGCTGACGTCGGTCTCCGGGTTCGAGGCGTATCGGAAGATCTACAGCGACGTGATCACGCCGCGGCGCGTCGCGGAGCTCCTGATCCTGCGCCGCGACATGCCGCGCTCGCTGCACGCGTGCCTCGCGCTGATCAACGAGACGCTGAAGCTCTTGTGCGACGAGCAGAACTGGGAGCTCGAGCGGATGTGCGGCGAGCTCCACGCGCGTCTGGAGTTCGGCAAGACCGAGGACATCATGCGCTTGGGCCTGCACGAGTACCTGGTCGACTTCCTGCAGCGGATCAGCGCGCTCGACACCGAGATCGGGCGTCGCTTCCTCGTGCCGACTTACTAGCGCTGCCTTCGCCGATCGACCGCTCGGCTAGAATCGTCGATTGCCTTTCGGCGAAGCGGAACCCATGACGTATTGCGTTGCGATGTCGCTCGATGCCGGCATGATCTTCGCGTCGGATTCGCGCACGAATGCCGGCGTGGATCATGTCGCCCGGTTCTCGAAGATGCGCGTATGGAAGAAGGATGGCGAGCGGATGATGGTGACGATGTCGTCCGGCAACCTGTCGATCACGCAGAACGCGCTGTCGATGCTCGAGCAGAGGATCCGCGAGGACGAGGATGGCAAGCACATCTGCAGCGCGCCGTCGATGTTCGACGTCGCGCGCATGCTCGGCGACGCGCTGCGCGAGGTGAAGAGCCGCGACGGCGCGTACCTGATGCAGAACAATATCGACTCGTCGGCGAACTTTCTGCTGGGTGGCCAGATCCGCGGTGAGCCGCAGCGCCTGTTCCACGTCTACACCGAAGGCAACTTCATCGAGGCGATGGCCGACACGCCGTACTTCCAGATCGGCGAGACCAAGTACGGCAAGCCGATCATCGATCGGGTCGTGCACCGTGGCACGAGCTTGACCGACGCGATCAAGTGCGTGCTGGTGTCGTTCGACTCGACGATGCGCTCGAACATCTCGGTCGGCTTGCCGATCGACCTGCTGGTCTACGAGCACGCCGCGATGCGCGTGAAGCTGCAGCGGCGGATCGACGAGAGCGATCCGTACTTCCAGATGGTGCACAAGGAGTGGGGGGAGGGGTTGCGCCGTGTTTTTGGACAATTGCCCGACCCACAATGGGCCTAAACGGCGTCCGACGACTGGCGGCGTGCAGCGGTCGCGGGCCTTCTAGAGACTGCGGTTCGTGGCGATTAGGGTAGCCCTCGAGCATCGGACGGCGTATCGGTTCGATCGCCGCGTCAATCTTTCGCCGCACGAGATCCGGCTGCGGCCCGCGCCGCATACGCGCACGCCGATCGCGGGCTACTCGCTGTCGATCACGCCGGAGAAGCACTTTCTCAACTGGCAGCAGGACCCGTACGGGAACTGGCTTGCGCGGGTCGTGTTTCCCGAGGTCACCGATCGGCTCGAGATCGTCGTCGATCTGGCGGCGGACATGACGGTGATCAATCCGTTCGACTTTTTCGTCGAGCCGTACGCCGAGCGCTTTCCCTTTGCGTATGCGCCGGCGCTTGCCAAGGATCTGACGCCGTTTCTCGAAACGTCGCACGC
Organism: Casimicrobiaceae bacterium; assembly: GCA_035536655.1. Lineage (GTDB taxonomy): Bacteria > Pseudomonadota > Gammaproteobacteria > Burkholderiales > Casimicrobiaceae > VBCG01. The sequence continues at coordinate 25,496 of DATLNR010000042.1, read as the reverse complement.
CGGTCCGCGGCTTGCAGACTGGCTGCACGCGTTTCGTCGCTCGATCGTCGAGGGTGAATCGGCGGTGCAGTTGCTCGTGCGTGCGAACCAGCAATTGCAGCGCGATATCGGTTACCTCGTGCGCATGGAGCCCGGCGTGCAGGCGCCGGACGACACGCTTGCGCGAGGCTCGGGCTCGTGCCGCGACAGCGGCTGGCTTCTGGTTCTGATCGCGCGGCATCTCGGGCTGGCAGCGCGTTTCGCGTCGGGCTACTTGATTCAGCTCGCGCCGGACGTCAAGCCGCTCGATGGTCCGGCCGGTGTGGAACGCGATTTCACCGACCTGCACGCATGGGCCGAAGTCTTCATGCCCGGCGCAGGCTGGATCGGGTTCGACCCGACGTCGGGCCTGCTCGCCGGCGAGGGGCACATTCCCCTCGCGTGCACGGCGGAGCCGGGCAATGCTGCGCCGGTGATCGGCTACGCGGATGTTGCGGACACGACGTTCGATGTCGCGATGCGCGTGACGCGCATTCGTGAAGACCCGCGCGTCACCAAGCCGTACACCGAAACGCAATGGCAAGCGATCGACGCGCTGGGCGCGGCGGTCGACGCGGAACTCGTGCATCACGATGTCCGGCTGACGCAGGGCGGGGAGCCGACGTTCGTGTCGATCGACGACATGGAAGGCGCCGAATGGAACATCGCCGCGGATTCACCGCGGAAGCGGGCCCTCGCGAACGATCTCATTCGCCGTCTCGCCGATCGCTTTGCGCGCCACGCACTGCTCTACGACGGTCAAGGCAAGTGGTATCCCGGGGAGCCGCTGCCGCGCTGGTCGCTCGGCGTCTTCTGGCGCAACGACGACGAGCCGCTGTGGCGCGATCCGCAGCGATTCGGCAATCCTTCCCGATCGGGAACGTCGACGATCGAGCATGCGCGGGCGTTCGCGCAAGCGTTGACGGAAAGGCTCGGTCTTCCGCGTGACGCGCTGATCACCGCGTACGAAGACGCGCCGCGTCATCTGCGTGATGAAGCGGTGTTGCCGGTGAACGCCGACCCGATGAAGGCGGATTTGAAGCTGCCGGGTGAGCGCGCCCGGCTCGCGCGGCTGCTGCTGGCCGGTCTCGATCGACCGATCGGGTATGTGCTGCCGTTCAAGCCGGAGCCGCGGTCAGGCGTGGAATGCAGCCCGCCGATGTGGGTCACGAGCCGCTGGCCGCTCCGTCGTGAACGGCTTTATGCGATCGCTGGCGATTCGCCGTTGGGCTTCAGGCTTCCGCTCGGATCGCTGCCCGATCGCTTGCCGGACGACGAAGACGATGTTGCGCCCGATCCCTTCGCACCGGTCGGCCCGCTTGCCGATCGGGAGACGCTCGCGATGCCGCGCCGAGGCCGCCGCGTCGACGAAACGCGCGAGGTCGTGAAGACGGCGCTCTGCGTCGAGATACGAGACGGCCATCTGCGCGTGTTCCTCCCGCCGCTCGGGCGTCTCGAGGATTACGCGGCGCTGATCGCCGTCATCGAGGATACCGCCGCTGCGCTCGATCAAACGGTGATCATCGAAGGCTATCCGCCGCCTCGCGATACGAGGCTCTCGGCGTTGATGGTGACGCCCGATCCCGGCGTCATCGAGGTCAACGTGCATCCCGCCGCGAGCTGGCGCGAGCTCGTGGGGATCACGCGCACGCTCTACGACGAGGCGCGAAGCGCGAGGCTCTCGACCGAGAAATTCATGCTCGACGGCCGCCATACAGGAACCGGCGGCGGCAACCATGTGACGCTCGGCGGCGCAACGCCGAACGCCAGCCCGCTCTTGCGCCGACCCGATCTGTTGCGCAGCCTGATCACCTACTGGCAAAACCATCCGTCGTTGTCGTACCTCTTCTCCGGCACATTCGTCGGGCCCACGAGCCAGGCGCCGCGTGTCGACGAAGCGCGCGACGATCGGCTCTATGAGCTGTCGATCGCCTTTCAACAGATGGAGCGGTTGCACGAAGCGGGCACCGAATCGCCGCAACCGTGGCTCGTCGACCGCCTGCTGCGCCACTTCCTCACCGATCTCACCGGCAATACCCATCGCGCCGAATTCTCGATCGACAAGCTGTATTCGCCCGACAGCACGAGCGGCCGTCTCGGGCTCCTCGAGTTCCGCGCGTTCGAGATGCCGCCGCATTGGCAGATGAGCCTCGTGCAGATGCTGCTGGTGCGCTCGCTCGTGGCGCGCTTCTGGCGCGAGCCGTATCGCGGCAAGCTGATCTCGTGGGGAACGGCGCTGCACGACCGGTGGCTCCTGCCGCACTTCGTTACGGCCGACATTCACGACGTCGCCGCGGACCTGGCGCGCAGTGGTTACGCATTCTCCCCGGCGTGGTTCGATCCGTTCGTCGAGTTCCGCTTTCCCCGGTACGGCACCGTCAGCTACGACGGCATCACGCTGGAGCTGCGACAGGCGATCGAGCCGTGGCACGTGCTCGGCGAGGAGGTGAGCGGCACGGGAACCGCGCGATATGTCGACTCTTCCATCGAGCGATTGCAGGTGAAGGTCACCGGCCTGTCGGGAGGGCGTCATGCCGTGTCATGCAACGGCCGCACGCTGCCGCTGACGCCCACCGGCGTTCCGGGCGAGTTCGTTGCAGGCGTGCGGTTTCGCGCGTGGAATCCGCCGTCAGCCTTGCATCCCACGATCGGCGTGCAGTCGCCGTTGACGTTCGATCTTGTCGACACGTGGTCGGACCGTGCGCTGGGCGGTTGCACTTACTACGTGACGCATCCGGGCGGACGCAACTACGACACGTTTCCCGTCAATGCGAACGAAGCCGAGGCGCGTCGCTTTGCGCGGTTCTCGGCGCAAGGCCATACACCCGGAACAATACGGTTGGCCGCGGAAGCACCGAATCCAGCGACGCCCGCCACGCTGGATTTACGGTGGCGGGCGTAGCGATGACAGTGCGTACGCGATTCGCGCCGAGCCCGACGGGATTCCTGCATCTCGGAAGCATTCGCTCCGCGCTGTTTCCATGGGCGTTCGCCAAGCGTCACGGCGGCGTGTTCATCCTGAGGATCGAGGACACCGACGTCGAGCGAAGCACGGCCGCGGCGACGCAGGCGATCATCGATGCGATGGCGTGGCTTGGCCTCGACTATGACGAAGGTCCGTTCTTCCAGATGCAGCGCATGGACCGTTATCGCGCGGCGATCGACGACATGCTCGCGCGCGGTCTTGCGTATCGCGACTACACGCCGCCGGCCGAGCTCGATGCGCTTCGCGAAGCGCAGCTTGCAAGGGGCGAGAAGCCCCGCTATGACGGCCGCTGGCGTCCCGAGCGAGCGCAGCGCTTGAAGCCGCCGGAAGGCGTTGCACCCGCGATCCGCTTCCGCAATCCCGACGACGGCATCGTCGCATGGAACGACGCCGTCAAGGGCACGATCGAGATTGCGAACGCCGAGCTCGATGACCTCGTCATCGCACGCAGCGACGGCACGCCGACGTACAACTTCTGTGTCGTCGTCGACGACATCGACATGCGCATCACGCACGTCATCCGCGGTGACGATCACGTCAACAACACGCCCCGGCAGATCAACATCATGCGCGCGCTCGGCGCGACGCCACCGGTCTATGCGCACCTGCCGACGGTGCTCACGCCCGATGGCGAAAAACTATCGAAGCGGCATGGCGCGCGCGGCGTGCTCGAGTACCGCGAAGAAGGGTATCTCGCCGATGCGGTGATCAACTATCTCGCCCGGCTCGGCTGGTCGCACGGCGACGACGAGATCTTCACGCGCGACGCGTTCCTCGGCTGGTTCGATCTCGAAGGGTTGTCGTCGTCGCCGGGACGCTTCGATCCGGAAAAGCTCCGCTGGGTCAACGGCGAGCATCTGAAGCATGCATCGGCCGAGACGCTCCGCGAAGGACTGCGAGCGTGTCTCCGCAAGGCGGGGATCGATGTCGACGGCGGCCCCGATCCGGCCGACGTCGCGCTGCTGCTCAAGGATCGCGTCGCGACGTTCGTCGAGATGGCGGAGGCGGCTCGCTACTTCTACGACGATGTGGCACCAGATACCGCGCTGATCGCCCAGCACGTCAACGACGCGAATCGCCCGGCGTTGCAGGCGGTCGCGGCGGGCCTGCGCAGCGATGCGTTCAAGCGTGAAAGCATTGCATCGCTCCTGAAGTCGACCGCGGGGGCGCACGGCTTGAAGCCGCCGCAGCTGATGATGCCGCTGCGGGTCATCGTTTCCGGCACGACGCAAACGCCGGCGATCGATGCGGTGCTGGCGCTGCTCGGCAAGGATCGTGCGATCGCGCGCATGTCTCGCGTGCTGGGTTAGGGCAGCGCCTCGGCGACTTCCGGCGCGTTCACTTCGCCAAGCACGAGCCGTGCCCCGCGTTCGCCGATCATCAGGCTCGCCGCGTTCGTGTTGGCCGAGGTAACGGTCGGCATGACCGACGCGTCGATGACGCGCAGCCGCTCGACGCCGTGCACGCGCAGCGCCGGATCGACGACGGCGCGCTCATCGTCCCCGATGCGGCACGTGCCGACGCAATGGAACACCGTTCCGCCTTCCTGCCGTGCGAAGTCGAGCAGCGCTGCATCGTTGGTGGCGGAACGCCCCGGTAGCACTTCGACATCGATCAGTTTCGCAAACGCCGGCTGCGCGTAGATCTCGCGCAGCATTGCGATGCCGGCGGTGAGCGTGGAGCGATCACGCGACGCCGCGAGGTAGTTGGTTTCGATCCGGGGAGGCGCGAAGGCATCGGGCCCGGTGATCGTCACGCGCCCGCGCGACTCGGGATGGCATTGCCATACCGCCGCCGTGAATCCCGAGTAGCGGTGCAGCGGCCTGCCCGGCTTGTCGACCGACAACGGCATCACGTTGAATTGCACGTCGGGACGATTGCCGGTTGCGTATCGCGTGCAAGCTGCGCCGCCGACCTGGCCCGCGCCGACGGTCAAAGGTCCCGAGCGGCCGAACATCCAGCGCGAACCCATCGCGGCGAGCCGAAGAGGGTTGCGTACGTCATCGTTGAGCGAGCGCCGCTCGTTGAGCCGCACGATCGTGCGCGCCTGATAGTGGTCCTGCAGGTTCTCACCGACGCCGGGTCGGTCCGCCACGACCGGGATGCGATGCGAACGCAGCAGCGCCGCCGGTCCGATGCCGGAAAGCTGCAGCAGCTGTGGCGACTGGATGGCGCCGGCGGAAAGGATCACTTCGCCGTCGACACGAGCCGTGCGTCGCTCGCCGCGCTCGAGCCATTCCACGCCGCAGGCACGCGTGCCCTCGAAGATCACGCGGCTGACGTGCGCGTGCGTGCGGATCGCAAGATTCGCTCGGTCTGCGACCGGATGCACGAACGCGGACGCTGCGCTTTCGCGCCAGCCGTTGCGGATCGAAAGCTGATACGCGCCGACACCGTACGTCGTCGCGCCGTTGAAGTCGGCATTGGACGGCAACCCGTACTCGATGCCGGCCCGAACCCACGCATCGCACCAGACGTGATCGTTGCGCAGCTTCGACACGTTGAACTCGCCGCGATCACCGTGATACGCGTCGGCGCCGCCTTCGAAGTGCTCGAGGCAGCGGAAGTGCGGCAGCACGTCGCGGTACGACCAGCCTGACGCTCCGAGACGCGCCCACTCGTCGAAATCGTCGTGTTGGCCGCGGATGAAGATGAGGCCGTTGATCGACGACGAGCCGCCGACGATGCGGCCGCGCGGCCAAACGACGTTACGGCCGCCCGTCCCCTCGCACGGCTCGGTGTCGAAGAGCCGCGCGTAGCGCGTGTCGTAGATCGTGCGGAAGTAACCGACGGGCAGCCGGATCCAGAAGCTCGTGTCCTTGCCGCCGGCTTCGAGCAGCAACACGCGCGTTGCCGGCTCTGTCGACAGCCGGTTCGCCAGCACGCAGCCCGCCGAGCCGGCCCCGACGATCACATAGTCGTAGGCGGCTCCGACGTCGCGCGAGCGTTGCTGCATTACGCCTTGACGGTCTCGATGTAGAGCGTCGGATCGAAATACTTCGACGCCGGCACCGGGTTCTGAATGTTGCCGAAGCGCACGAAGAAGTCGCTGACCTGCTGCAGCCATTGCGTGAGCGTGCCGTCGGCGTAGAGCTTGCGCCACTCGGCGGAGGTGAACATTTTCTGCGCGCCGTACTGCTCCTTGAGCTCGGCGAGAGGTACCTGCGGATAATGCTTCTTCTGCAGCATGTCGAGCGCGGCGTCGGCATTGGCGATCATGTAGTCGTTCGCTTCGGCCCAGCCGCGGATGATGTTTGCGCAGACGGCGCGATTCTTTCCGTAGAAATCCTCGCGCGTCGCCCAGCCGCTGATGATCGCCGCTTTCGGGTAGTAGGCCGAGGCGTCGACGAGCATCTTCGCGCCGGGCACTTTCTGCTTCACCGTGATGTTGAACGGCACCCACAGCGCCACGGCGGGCACCGCGCCCGAGATGAACGAGGTCACCGCTTCGCTCATCCGCTGGTTGACGAGCTCGACCTCGGTGGGCGCGATGTTGTTGGCGCGCAGGGCGTTGTCGAGGAACACGTGCGCGGTCGTTCCGGTCGTCGTCGAGATCTTCTTGCCTTTGAGGTCGGCGAACGTCTTGATCTGGTCCTCGCGCACCCAGAGTTGCGCGGTCGCGAACTCGACGTCGTTCGCAAGGAACATCCGGCCCTGGCCGCGCGCCGGAAAGTTCGAGATCACGGCGCCGGTCGACAGCATGTCGATGCTGCCGCCGATCATTGCCTGGAACAGCTCGAGCCCGGTCGTGAACTGCACGAGATCGAATTCGACGCCGTGCTTGGCAAACGATCCGCGCTCGACGCCCGTCCAGATCTGGCCGTCAACGGCGAGCGTGTGCAGATAGCCGAGCTTCACCTTGGCGCGAGGTTGGGCGAATGCCGGCGCGCCGAGCGCCATCGTCGACAGCGCGGTACCGCCTTTCAGGAACGATCGACGATTCAGAGTCATGACGGGCTTCCTCCTTGGGGTTGTTGGGGCATCGATTGCCGCGCCTGCGCGGCGTACTCCTTCATCACCATGTCGCGCAGGTGCGAGCGCAACTCGCCGAACTGTCGCGATTCGTGCAAAGCTTCGTTGCGAGGGTAGGGGAACGGCACGTCGACGATCTCGCGGATCCGCGTTGGCCGCGCGCTCATCACGATGACGCGCGACGCCAGATAGATCGCTTCCTCGACCGAATGCGTGATGAGCATGACCGTCTTGCCTTCGGCGGCGAGCACACCGAGGAGCAGGTCCTGCATTGCGCTGCGCGTCTGAGCGTCGAGAGCGCCGAAAGGCTCGTCCATCAACAGGAACTGCGGGCGCACGGCATAAGCGCGGGCGAGGGCGAGCCGTTGCCGCATGCCGCCCGAGAGCATCCGCGGCCAGGCGTCGGCGAAGTCGGCAAGGCCCATCAGCCGCATGTATCGCGTCACCGTTTCATCACGTTCGCTGGCGGGCGTAACGTTCGCCGCAAGCTTGAGGCCGAACGCGATGTTCTCGCGCACCGTCAGCCACGGAAAGACACCGTATTCCTGAAAGATGACGCCGCGATCGGGGCCAGGCCCTGCGATCGGCTTGCCGTCGAGCAAAACCGTCCCCGATGTCGGCTGCATGAAGCCGGCGACGATGTTCATCATCGTCGTCTTGCCGCAGCCCGAGGGGCCGATGATCGAGACGAACTCGCGGTCGTGGATCGCGTAGCTCACGCCGTCGACGACGCGCATCGGGCCGCGCGCGGACGGGAACTCGACGACAACATCGTCGAACGTGATGCGCGGTGGTGACATCGCCCTGGCCACATCGCCTTCCACCGTGCGCTCGGCCACGTCGGGCGTCATGCGATGCGCTCCTGCCACGCGACGAGTCGCCGCGTAAGCCGCCGCAAGGCGAGATCCATGACCAGCGCGATCAGCCCGATGCAGATGATGCCGACATAGATGATGTCGAGCTGAAAAAACGACGACGCGTTCTGGATCAGCGCCCCCAGGCCCTGCTGTGCCGCGATCAGCTCGGAGGCGACCAGCGTGGCCCACGCGACACCAAGCGCCACGCGCAATGCCGTCAACAGATGCGGAACGGTCAACGGCACGATCACCTTGCGAAAGATCTCCGCGTCGGTCGCGCCGAGCGTGCGCGAAACCCGAACGTAGATCGGGCTGATCTGCGCGATGCCCTCGTACATGACGATGACGCCGGCGAAGAACGACGCGTAGAACAGGATGACGACTTTCGCCGGCTCGCCGATACCGAAATATACGATGACCAGCGGAATCAGCGCGATCGGCGGCAGCGCGCGGAAGAAGTTGAGCAGCGGATCGGCGAAGCGGCGTACGTCGCGATACCAGCCGAGCACGATGCCGACCGGCAATGCCAGTGCGATGCCAAGCACGACGCCGATGAACACGCGCTGCGTCGACATCAGGATGTCCACCGGCAGCCGCGCCGTCGTCAACAGCTCCCAGAACTTCGTCGCGACCTGGTGCGGCGTGGGGACGAGCGACGGATTCACGAGGCCCGAGTACGCGATCGCGTACCAGATCATGACGACGACGACCCACGGGGAAGCGACGAGGACGACGTTGCGCAACATCGAGCGGTTCAAGAGGCGCAGGTTGCGGACACGAACGGCTAAAAGTACTATAAATGGAACTTATGCACAAACGCGTCGCTGCGCCGTTGTTGCGCGATATCTCGAGCCCGCGCTACGCGCAGCTCGCGCTGCTGTTTCGCCGCCGCATCGAGCGCGATGTTTGGCCGCCGGGCGCCCAGTTGCCGACGCTGCCGGCGCTGATGCGCGAGTTCGCGGTGGCGCGCGTGACGGTGCGCCAGGCAATCAACCTGCTGGCGCGCGACGGGCTCGTCGAGGCGCATCGCGGGCGAGGCACGTTCGTGACCGGGCGGCCGGTCGACCGGCGCGGCTTGCGACTCGCGACGACGCTCGCTTCGCTCGCGTCCATCTATCGCGACGACGAGCCGAAGCTCACGCTGATCGAGGAAGCGTCTGCGACGCCGCGCCTCGATCCCGAAGACGGTATTCCGGCGCCGCGCTATCGGTTCCTGCGCCGCGTCCATTCGCGCGACGGCGAGGCGTATTGCGTGATCTCGCTATTCCTCGACGAGCGCGTGTTTCGCAAGGCGCCGGCGCGCTTTCGAAAGCGCACGGTCGTCCCCGTGCTGCTCGATCTGAAAGACGTGCGGATCGCGAAAGCGTGGCAGACGTTGTCGATCGGCACCGCCGATGTCGAGGTCGCGCAGTTGATCGGCATGCCGGTCAATGCGCCGGTCGCCGAAGTGCGGCGTGTTTGCCGCGATGAGAGTGGAACGGTGATCTACCTCGCCGAGGTTACATACCGCGGCGACTACATCAAGCTCGAGATGGATCTCAAGCCGTGAGCGGGGCAGGTGTTCGGGGCAATCTGAGCTGATCACTTCCCGTACACATGCGTGAGATAGCGGCAGTCTATCCAATTCCTGCCCAGCATGTCAGCCCAACCGCTCTTACTGAAATGCGACATTCGCGCGAAGCAAACGCTGTCGCGGGCGCCTCACACGACGTTTCCGGTAGAATGGGAATTTCCAAGAGAACTTCGTCCATGACCAAGTTCGTCTTCGTGACCGGCGGGGTCGTCTCCTCGCTGGGCAAAGGGATCGCCGCCGCATCGCTCTCCGCGATCCTCGCCTCCCGCGGCTTGCGCGTCACCAATCTCAAGCTCGATCCGTACATCAACGTCGATCCGGGCACGATGTCGCCGTTCCAGCACGGCGAAGTGTTCGTCACCGACGACGGCGCGGAGACCGACCTCGACCTCGGCCACTACGAGCGCTTCACCGATGTGCGCATGGGGAAGCGCAACAACTTCACCACCGGCCAGATCTACGAGAGCGTCATTCGCAAGGAGCGGCGCGGCGACTATCTCGGTGGTACGGTGCAGGTGATTCCGCACATCACCGACGAGATCAAGGCGTGGATTTCGGCGGGAGCGGGCGACGCGCAAGTGGCGGTCGTCGAAGTCGGCGGGACCGTCGGCGACATCGAATCGCTCCCGTTCCTGGAAGCGATCCGCCAGATGGGCATCACGCTCGGCCGCGAGAACGTCTGTTACGTGCATCTGACGCTCGTGCCATACATCGCGACGGCCGGCGAGATGAAGACGAAGCCGACGCAGCATTCGGTCAAGGAGCTGCGGGAGATCGGCATCCAGCCCGACGTGCTCTTGTGCCGGGCGGATCGACCGATTCCCGACGGCGATCGGCGCAAGATCGCGCTCTTCACCAGCGTTTCGCCCGACGCGGTGATTCCTGCGCTCGACACGGACTCGATCTACAAGATTCCCGCGGCATTGTGCGCCGAGGGGCTCGATGCGATCGTGTTGAAGAAGCTCGGCCTCAGCGCGCCGGCGCCCGAGCTGGCGATCTGGAACGGATGGGTCGATGCGCTCGAGCATCCGGATCACACGGTGCACATCGTCATGGTCGGCAAGTACGTCGACCTGACCGAGTCGTACAAATCGCTGTCCGAAGCGCTGGTGCATGCCGGCATCCACAACCGCAGCAAGGTCGAGGTCCATTACGTGGACTCGGAAGCGATCGAGCGCGACGGCGTCGACCCGCTGAAAGGGATGGACGCGATCCTCGTGCCGGGCGGCTTTGGCAAACGTGGCGTCGAAGGCAAGATCGCCGCGATCCGCTTTGCACGCGAGCACCAGATTCCGTATCTCGGCATCTGTCTCGGCATGCAGCTCGCCGTCATCGAGTACGCGCGGCATTGCGCGGGACTCGCGCAGGCGAACAGCACCGAGTTCGATCCGGCGACGCCGCACCCGGTCGTCGCGTTGGTAACGGAATGGCAGAACCGTGACGGATCGGTCGAGCGGCGCAGCGAGAAGTCGGACCTCGGGGGGACGATGCGACTCGGTGCGCAGCCTTGCGAAATCGTTCCCGGGACGCTTGCCCACCGCATTTACGGCGCGGCGACGGTTGCCGAGCGCCATCGGCACCGTTACGAGGTCAACAATCACTATCTGCCGCGGCTCGAGTCCGCCGGTCTCGTCGTCGGCGCATGGGCGAAGAGCGCGCTCGCGGGCGATTTGTGCGAGATGATCGAGCTCGCCGACCATCCGTGGTTTTTCGGCTGCCAGTTCCATCCCGAGTTCACGTCGAATCCGCGACGCGGCCATCCGCTGTTCGTGAGCTTCGTCAAGGCGGCGTTGACGGAGCGGCAGGGCGCACAAAGCGGCAGCGCGAAGGTCGTCGCGGATCTTGTGGCGTCACTCTAACGTTCGCGCCGTCGGGGCATGAAGCTATGCGGCTTCAACGTGGGTCTGCATCGGCCGATGTTCCTGATCGCCGGGCCGTGCGTCGTCGAGAGCGAAGCGTTGCAAGTGGACGTCGCCGGCAAGCTGAAGGAGACGTGCTCGAAGCTCGGCGTACCGTTCATCTTCAAGTCGAGCTACGACAAGGCGAACCGCAGCTCGCATGCGAGCTTCCGCGGACCGGGGATGGACGAAGGGCTGCGCGTGCTCGCCGAAGTGAAGCGCCAGGTCGGCGTTCCGGTGCTGACCGATGTGCACGAGGCGGATGAAGTCGAAACGGCGGCAAGCGTCGTCGACGTGTTGCAAACGCCTGCGTTTCTCTGTCGCCAGACCGACTTCATCCAGGCGGTCGCCCGCGGCGGCAAGCCGGTGAACATCAAGAAAGGTCAGTTTCTCGCACCGGAGGACATGCTCCAGGTCGTCGCGAAAGCCAAGGCGGCAAGCGGCGGCGACAACATCATGGTGTGCGAACGTGGCGCGTCGTTCGGCTATCACAATCTGGTGAGCGACATGCGCTCGCTCGCGATCATGCGTGCGACCGGATGTCCGGTCGTGTTCGACGCGACGCACTCGGTCCAGCTGCCCGGCGGGCAGGGCACATCATCAGGCGGACAGCGCGAGTTCGTTCCGGTGCTGGCACGCGCAGCGGTTGCTGCCGGCGTGGCGGGCGTGTTCATGGAAACGCATCCCGACCCGCCGAAAGCGCTCTCCGATGGCCCCAATGCGTGGCCGCTCGCACGCATGCATGAGTTGCTGGAGACGCTGAAGGAGCTCGACGCGTCGGTGAAGCGACATGGTTTTCCCGAGCATGAATTGATGGCGCCGCGGCTCTAATGCCGCGCCACCAATCGGCGTATGTCGACGACGCCTCCGATCCCTGTCCTCTGACTCCTGATCCCTGACACATGTCCTCCATCGTCGACGTCATCGCCCGCGAAATCCTCGATTCACGCGGCAATCCGACCGTCGAGGCGGACGTCGTGCTCGACTCCGGCGCGACCGGACGCGCCGCGGTGCCCTCCGGCGCATCGACCGGGTCTCGTGAAGCGATCGAGCTCCGGGACGGCGAGAAGCGGTATCTCGGCAAAGGCGTGGCGAAAGCGGTCGAGAACGTGAACACCGAGATCACCGAAGCGATCCTCGGCCTTGACGCGGCCGAGCAGTCGCTGATCGACAAGACGCTGATCGATCTCGACGGCACCGACAACAAGTCGCGGCTGGGCGCGAACGCGATCCTCGCGGTTTCCTGCGCCGTCGCGAAGGCGGCGGCCGAGGACACGGGACTGCCGCTCTATCGCTATCTCGGCGGCGCGGGCGAGATGCAGCTGCCGGTGCCGCTGATGAACGTGATCAACGGCGGCGCGCACGCGAACAACAAGATCGACATGCAGGAATTCATGCTGGTGCCGCTCGGCGCGCCGACGTTCCGTGAAGCGCTGCGCTATGGAGCCGAGGTGTTCCACGCGCTGAAGAAGATCATCGACAAGCGCGGCATGCCGACGACGGTCGGCGACGAGGGGGGCTTCGCGCCGGACCTCGACTCGACGCAGGATGCGCTCGAGCTGATGCTGCAGGCGATCGAGCAGGCCGGGTATGCGGCGGGCACCGACATCGCCCTGGCGATGGACTGTGCGGCGTCCGAGTACTACAAGGATGGCCGCTACGTATTGGAAGGCGAGGGCAAGAGCTACGCGTCGCAGCAGATGGTCGACGTGCTCGCGACGCTCTGCGACCGCTACCCGATCGTGTCGATCGAGGACGGCATGAGCGAGCACGACTGGGACGGATGGCAGCTTCTGACCGATCGGCTCGGCAAGCACGTCCAGCTCGTCGGCGACGATCTCTTCGTCACCAACACGCGCATCCTGAAGGAGGGGATCGGCCGGCGCGTCGCCAATTCGATCCTGATCAAGATCAACCAGATCGGCACGCTGTCGGAGACGTTTTCGGCCATCACGATGGCGAACCGGGCCGGCTACACGGCGGTCATCTCGCATCGCTCGGGCGAGACCGAGGACAGCACGATCGCCGACATCGCCGTCGGCACGAACGCCGGCCAGATCAAGACCGGGTCGCTGTCCCGCTCGGATCGTGTGGCGAAATACAACCAGCTTCTGCGCATCGAGGAGGATCTGGGCGACGCGGCGCGTTACCCGGGCCGCGAAGCGTTCTACAATCTAAAGTAGAGTATGAAGATCCTGGCGCTGGTCTTCCTCGTTGCGATCGTCGCCCTCCAGTACCCGTTGTGGCTCGGCAAGGGCGGGTGGCTGAAAGTGCGCGATCTCGATCGCCAGCTCGTCGCGCAGCGCGACACGAACGCGAAGCTCAAGGCGCGCAATGAAGCGCTCGACGCCGATGTCCGCGATCTGAAGACCGGCCACGAGGCGATCGAGGAGCGCGCGCGATTCGAGCTCGGCATGATGCGCGGCGACGAGGTGTTCTTCCAGCTGCAGCCGGCGGGCAATCGCACGAAGCCGCCCACGCCGCCTGCTCGATCGTCGAAGTAACCTCCGCGCGAATGTCGGATGCGGTCGACGCGCTGGTGCTGGATCTCCTCGAATGGATCGGCCCGCGTCCGCGGCCGTATACCGAGGTCATCGAGGCGTGGCGCACGTCGTGTCCACGGCTGACCGTGTGGGAAGACGCGAACGCTCGCGGCTACGTCACGCACGAACGCTCTGCGAAAGCCGGCGCGTTGGTCGCGGTTTCGGCAGCAGGGCGTGCCGCGCTGCTCGCGCAGCGTCGCGTCGCCTGGATCGAGTGATCCGCGTCACCTCGCGCAGCAACCCGCGGCTCAAGGAAGCGTCACGACTCGTCGCAAGCTCGCGGGACCGGCGCAAGGCCGGCAAGTGCGTGTTGGAAGGCGAGCACCTGGTGCTGGCGTACGCCCGGCGCTACGGCGAGCCGGAAACACTGATCGTCGCCGAGCCGTTGCTGGAGCATGCAAGCGCGCGCAAGTTGATCGACGACTACGGGGATCGCGCGCTGGTCGTGCCGCCGACACTGTTCGATGACATCGCGTCGCTTCCCGCCGGGATCGGCATGCTCGCGGTCGTCGTCAAGCCACGACCGACGCCGTCGCGCAACGACCGCTTCTGCCTGTTGCTGGACGACGTGCAGGATCCGGGCAACGTCGGATCGATGTTGCGCACGGCGGCTGCGGCGGGTGTCTCGGCGGCCTATCTATCTGCGCACTGCGCGTTCGCCTGGTCGCCGAAGGTGTTGCGTGCGGGGATGGGCGCCCATTTCCATCTCGACATCCACGAACATGTCGACCTCGTCGACTGGGCGAGCGCGTATCGACGCCGTGGCGGCAACGTCGTCGCGACGGTGAACGAAGGCGGTGACGACGTGCATGGCGCCCGGCTGGTTGCGCCGATCGCGGTGGCCATCGGCAACGAGGGAGCCGGGCTCTCCGCTGCGCTGATCGAGGCCGCGACTATGCGCGTCACGATCCCAATGCCGGGTGGCACCGAGTCGCTGAACGCGGCCGCATCGGCGGCGATCGTGCTCTACGAGTGCGTAAGGCGCGGCGTCAAGGAAATTGCCGGTCAAGGAAACTGACGGTTAAGGAAACTGACGGTTAAGGAAACTGAGTAACGCCCGACAGTTGACCGGACTCGGTGCAGCCGTTGCCACGGTCGGCGAACCATTGCGCTTCGAAGCCGCCGGACGTCGGGCGCAGGTTGTCGATGCGCACCGACGAGGTCCAGCCGTCGACGCACGCGTAGGAACCGCCTTCGACGGTCAGGAGCCTGCCCAACTGCGCAGCTTTGCCTTCCATGCGGCACACGCGTTGTCCAGTCGCAGTGGAGATTTGGTCGATGCGCACGTCACCGGTCTGCGTCGAATGTTGGATGACGAATTGCATCGGATCGATGAACGCTCCCGAGCCGGATGCGCATCCGCTGCGCCGGCCGGAGACGCCGCCGATATAGACGCCGGCGACGCTCAATGATGCAAGCGTGATTCGCTCGATCGTCTTCGTCACGCTGCTGCCCTCGGCGGTGTACGTCAGCGTTCCGCTCGTCGACGAAGTCGCCGTGAATGTTGCCGAGCCGGCGGGCGCAAGCGTGAAGCCGGTCCATGGCGCGCCGAAGAACGTGCCCGTCGTGCGATGAAGTTGGCCAACGAATCGCTCGGCGGTCCCGTCGCGCGACAGCAGCGCCGCATACCAGGTTGGCCTGCCATCGGGGCCGTAAACGTAGAACGTGACGTAGATCGTGTCGCGCTGCTGCGTCAACGTGACGCCCCAGCCTCCCTCGGCCGGCGTCCACCATGTATCGGTGTAGTCGATGGCCGCGCGCGCCGATGCAGCAGCCGCGAGTGCGCCGAGGAACATCGCGAGTCGAATGCGCTGGTTCATCGATCAGGCCGTCACGACGCCTTTCACCAGCAGGATGTTGCCGTACGGCCGCACCTCGCCGGTCTTCACGATCACGAACGACTGGCGCGCGGCCTCGTAGAACGCCTGCCGATTCAACCGACCGACTTCGCACTCAGCGAGCGCATGATCGGTCAGCACCAGTGCGAAATCCGCCACCGGCTCGGGCACGGCATCCGGCTCGCCGACGACTTCCATCGTGGACGCCGGCGGCGTCGCTGCGCTGTCGATCGGCAGCACCGAGAGCACGGCGTCGAGAAGCTGCGGCGAATTCGCGCCGGGCACGCTGATGACGGAGGCTCGCGAGTCGGCGACGCGCGTGATGCCGTAGGCAGGAAAGTTTGCGTCGACGATCGCGATTGTGTCGCCGTGTCCCATCGCCGCGAGCGCGTGCAGAAGGTCGGGCGTCAACAGGGGCGATATTCCCTTGAGCATGTCGAATCGGTGCGGGGGATGAGTCGGCGGACGGTAGCATGATGTCAGTGCGCAGGGCCGCCCCAAACACTGACTGCGCCCCCTCGGGGCCGGCGAGCGAACGCGAAGCGTGGGGGTATTCATCTTAGCCGCGCGTGCCGGCTGGGCGGAACGTAACCGGCTCACGAAGGGTCTCTCACTGACACCAATGGAAGCGAACGACATGAGACAAGTCCTTACCGGCGCATCGCTCGCCATCGTCCTTGCGGCAACGGTCGTCACGGTGCACGCACAAGCGCCGCGCTCGTCGACGCCGGCGGCGATCGACGCGCCGATTCACGCGACGCGCATCGCCTCCGGTCTCGAGCATCCGTGGGGACTCGCGTTTCTGCCCGATGGACGCATGCTCGTCACCGAAAAGCCGGGGCGTCTTCGCATCGTCGAGCGTGATGGGAAGATCGGCGCTCCGCTGACCGGCGTGCCATCCGTCGCTTCTGGAGGTCAGGGCGGCTTGCTCGATGTCGCGCTGTCGCCGCGCTTCGCATCCGATCGGCTCGTCTACCTCGCGTTCTCGGAGCCCGGCGACGGCGGCGCCGGAACGGCCGTTGCACGCGGCCGGCTCACCGATAAGGGGCTCGAGGGCGTCGACGTGATCTGGCGTCAGACACCGAAGGTCTCCGGATCGAATCATTGGGGATCGCGTCTCGTCTTCGCCAACGATGGATCGCTTTTTGTGACGACCGGCGATCGCTTCACGCATCGCGAGCGTGCGCAGGATTTGTCGACGACGATCGGCAAGGTCGTTCGCATCCAGCCCGACGGAACGGTCCCGTCCGATAACCCGTTCGTCAAGCGCGACGGTGCGCGTCCGGAGATCTGGTCGTATGGCCACCGCAACATCCAGGCGGCGGCGCTCAATCCGACGACCGGGCAGCTTTGGACCGTCGAACACGGCGCGCGCGGCGGCGATGAACTGAATCGGCCCGAGGCCGGGCGCAACTACGGATGGCCGGTGATCACCTACGGCACCGACTATTCGGGCGCAAAGATCGGCGAAGGCACGGCGAGGCAGGGCATGGAGCAGCCGGTCTACTACTGGGACCCGGTGATCGCGCCGTCGGGCGCGACGTTCTACACCGGTGACGCGTATCCGGGATGGAAGGGAAGCCTCATCATCGGCTCGTTGCGCCCCGGGGCGCTGGTGCGCCTCGAGATCGCCAACAACGAAGTGCGGAGGGAAGAGCGCTACTTGGGTGATGTGGGACGCGTGCGTGATGTCGTGCAGGGGCCGGACGGATTGTTGTACTTGCTGATCGACGCGCGGGACGGGGGTGTCGTTCGCGTCGAACCCAAACCTCGCCCATAGCGCTCAGAAGATCGTGCGACGCAATCCGGTCCGGTGCAGGATCGTCGTCGCGATCTCCTCGATCGACTTCGTCGTCGTGTCGAGCGTCGGAACCCGATCGCGCTCCATCAGTCGCTCGGCTTCGCGCACTTCGTAGCGGCAGTTCTCCAGCGCCGCGTAGTTGCTGCCGGGCCGCCGCTCCTCGCGGATTTCGCGCAACCGCTCGGCGTTGATCGTCAGGCCGAAGAGCTTGTCCTTGTGCGGCACGACCGACGCCGGAAGCGCGTGGTCGGCGAAGTCGTCCGGCGTCAGCGGAAAATTCGCCGTGCGAATACCGAACTGCAGCGCGAGATAAAGCGACGTCGGCGTCTTGCCGCAACGCGAGACGCCGATGAGGATCACCTGCGCTTTGCCGAGGTCGCGTGACATCGCGCCATCGTCGTGCGCTTGCGTGAAATTGATCGCCTCCATGCGCGCGAAGTACTCGTGGCTGTTCGCGACGCCGTGCGAGCGGCCCGCCGCGTGCGAGCTGCGCATCTTGAGCTCGGCTTCGAGCGGGCTGATGAACACCTGGAACACGTCGAGCGTGAGCGCGTTCGCCTCGCTGCGCACGTGCTCGGCAGCTTCTTCGTCGACGATCGATGTGAACACGATCGGCCGCGTGCCCTCGTCCTCGGCGGCGCGGTTGATCTGGCGGATCACGTCCTCGACCTTCTCCGTGCTGTCGACGAACGGGATCGTGACGCGGTTGAACTGGAACTGGTCGAACTGCACCAGCATGCTGTTGCCGAGCATCTCGGCGGTGATGCCGGTACGGTCGGAGACGAAGAAAACCGTCCGCTTGTTGGGGGTCACGCGGGCTACCAATCGCGCCACACCGGCGTCACGCCCGCAGGCAATGGCGGCTGCTCGCCGAAGTCGAGCGGACTTTCGCCCGGTCCGTGGTAGTCGGAGCCCATCGATCCCATCAGGCCGTGCACGCGCGCCAAGGCAATGAACTCGTCGACCTGCGCTGCTGTGTGCGATGGCGAAAGGATCTCGATCGCATCGCCGCCCGCATCCCGAAAGTCGCGCATCAGTTCGCGAAGCTCGTGCGGCGTGACCTTGTAGCGGCCAGGATGCGCGAGCACGGACTGCCCACCCGCTGCGTGAATCCAGCCGATCGCGTCCGCAAGCGTCGCCCACGTGTGCTCGACGTAACCAGGACGGCCCGGCGTCAGATAGCGCTTGAAAACGTCCTTCATCTCCGACGCATAGCCGGCGTCGATGAGAAAGCGCGCGAAGTGTGTCCGGGTGATGAGGCTTTCGCTCGTGACATAGCGGCGTGCGCCGGCCCACGCGCCTTCGATGCCGGCGGCTTCCAGGGCGTTGGCGATGCGCCGACCGCGACCTTCGCGTCCCTCGCGAATCGTCGCCAGACCACTGACCAGCGCTTCATTGCGCGGGTCGAAGCGAAGCGCCACGACGTGAAGCGTCACCGCGCGCCAGCTCACCGAGAGCTCCGATCCGCTGACGAGGCGAAGCTTTGTGTCCTTCGCCGTCTCCGACGCCTCGGCGAGTCCCGCGATCTCGTCGTGATCGGTTAGCGCGAGCACGTCCACGCCGCGCGAGGCCGCACGCGACACGACTTCGGATGGCGTCAAAAGCCCATCCGAGAACGTTGAATGACAATGAAGATCGTAGCGAAGCATCACCGACCGGCTTAAAGCGCAGGAAATCATCATAGGCGCATCGCGCGTGCCAGCGGCCGCGGCCCGTGCGATCGGTGCACGACAGCTTGGGGTCGTCCTCTGATTCCGACGAGCGGAGTGCCCTGCAAACGGCGCACCGTGCACGATACGCGGTCGCAACACCCCGACAGACGCAGCCACTGTTGTGTGCTGTGCTTAATACCTAAGAATCCCGGGCCCGCCCGTCGGTGATGCTTGCGAAACCATGAAGCTTCGGTCGAGAATATGCCAACGGGATAGGCGCTAAGCTATCGTCACAAACTTGGAAAACGGGCGCACCTTCGGGAAATCGACGTGAAATTGCTAGATCGGGTTCTCAATCCGCGCGAGATCCGCCGGCGTCTCGGCCTGAACCAGGAGCAGTTCTGGACGCAGATCGGCGTCACGCAGAGTGGTGGATCGCGCTACGAGAGCGGCCGCGAGATGCCGAAGCCGGTGCGCGAGCTGTTGCGTCTCGTGCACGTCGAGCAGATCGACCTGTCGCAGGTCAAGCGCGTCGACTTCGAGATCATCAGCTACCTGAAGGAATCGCACCCCGACCTGTATCGCAGCTTGCGGCGTGCGGTGCGCAGCCGCCATCGGCCCGGTAACGTTCCGGCACTCGACCTGCATGAGGCTGACGACGCGCTGGCCGGCAACGGCGGCGGCGCCGAGGTGGACGGATCCCGTTAGGACGCAATGCGCCGGCGGAGCCGGCTCTACCGACTGACGGCGCTTGCGGGCGCCGTTTGTTTTGCGCTGCACAACCCTCGCGAGACAACGCTAAACTTGCCGCAGCCTGCGCGCCGATTTCGTGCGAGCGTTGACTGATTTCGTAGGAGCCATCGTTGTCGGACTTTGCACTTGTCGTCCCCTATGACCGCCTGCGCATGGCGGACGTCGACCGCGTCGGCGGCAAGAATGCGTCGCTCGGGGAGCTGATCGGAGAACTGCAGGGCGCAGGGATTCGCGTGCCCGGCGGATTCGCCACGACCGCGGACGCGTTTCGGCGTTTTGTGGCCGAGGCCGGTCTGGCCGCCAAGATCGAGACGAGGCTCGCGGCGTTCGACGTCGACGACGTCGCGGCGCTGGTGGCAGCCGGGCGGGAAATCCGAGGTTGGATCACTGAAGCGGCGCTTCCAGCAGACGTCGAAGCGGCAATACGCGAGGCGTATGAAGCGCTGGCGGCGAACGACGGCGACGCCTCGTGGGCCGTGCGTTCGTCGGCGACGGCCGAAGACCTGCCCGATGCCTCGTTCGCCGGACAGCAGGAAACGTTCTTGAATATCAAGGATGTGCACAACATCCTTCAGGCCGTAAAGGAGGTTTTCGCAAGCCTTTACAACGATCGCGCGATCGCCTATCGCGTCCATCAGGGGTTCAAGCACGTCGACGTCGCTTTGTCCGCGGGTGTTCAGCGCATGGTGCGCAGCGACACGGGTGCCGCCGGCGTCATGTTCACGCTGGACACCGAATCCGGCTTCGACCAGGTCGTGTTGATCACCGCGTCGTACGGCCTTGGCGAGTCTGTCGTGCAAGGCGCCGTCAACCCCGACGAGTTCTATGTCTACAAGCCGAATCTCGCCGCACGCCGTCCCGCAATCCTTAGCCGGACCGTCGGCTCGAAGGCGACGAAGCTCGTCTATGCAGACGCTCAGGCCGCGGGCCGCTCGGTCCGGACGATCAACGTACCGAAAGCGGAACAGATTCGGTTCTCGATCAGCGACGCCGAAGCGGAAACGCTCGCGCGCTACGCCGTCGCCATCGAGAAGCACTACGGCCGTCCGATGGACATCGAATGGGCGCGCGATGGCGTCGACGGCGGGCTCTACATCCTGCAAGCGCGTCCGGAGACGGTGAAGTCGCGCGAGAAGGTGGGCGAGGGCCTCAAGCGCTATCGGCTGAAATCACGTTCGAACGTGCTCGCCTCCGGACGCGCGATTGGCCAGAAGATCGGGCAAGGGCGGGTCCGCGTCATCAAGTCGGCCTCGCGCATGGAAGAGGTCGAGCCGGGCGACGTGCTGGTCACCGACATGACCGATCCCGATTGGGAGCCGGTGATGAAGCGCGCGAGTGCAATCGTGACCAACCGCGGCGGTCGCACCTGCCATGCAGCGATCATCGCGCGCGAACTCGGTGTACCCGCGGTCGTTGGATGCGGCGACGCGACGCAGACGCTGAGCGACGGCAGCGAAGTGACTGTGTCGTGCGCGGAAGGGGACACCGGGCACGTCTACAACGGCCGCCTCGACATCGAAATCGTCGAAGCGCAGCTCGATCGCATGCCACCTTCGCCGACGAAGATCATGATGAACCTCGCGAATCCGGAGCTCGCATTCGAGTTTCGTCGGCTGCCCAACGAGGGCGTGGGATTGGCACGCCTCGAGTTCATCATCAATCGCAACGTCGGCATCCATCCGCTCGCGCTGCTCGATCTCGACGCGCAGCCCGAGCCTTTGAAGCGGGAGATCGCGCAACGGGCTGCGGCGTACGCGAGCCCGACCGAGTACTACGTGACCAAGCTGGTCGAAGGCGTCGCCACGATCGCCGCGGCGTTCTGGCCGAAGAAGGTCATCGTGCGACTGTCCGATTTCAAGTCGAACGAGTACCGCAACTTGTTGGCCGGCGACCGTTTCGAGCCCGTCGAAGAGAACCCGATGCTCGGCTTTCGCGGCGCGGCGCGCTACATCGCCGACTCGTTCTATCCCTGCTTCGCGCTCGAATGCGTGGCGATGAAGCGCGTGCGCGACGACATGGGCTTCTCCAACGTCGAGATCATGGTTCCGTTCGTGCGCACCGTCGCCGAGGGGAAGCGCGTGCTCGAATTGCTGGCGGACAACGGCTTGCGACAGGGAGAGAACGGGCTTCGCGTGATCATGATGTGCGAGGTGCCTTCGAACGCGCTGCTCGCCGACGCATTTCTCGCGCATTTCGACGGTTTCTCGATCGGCAGCAACGATCTGACGCAGCTCACGCTCGGTGTCGATCGTGATTCCGGCGGCCCGATCGCGACGACGTTCGACGAGCGCGACGAGGCGGTAAAGGTGCTGCTGTCGCTGGCGATTACTGCGTGCCGCAAGCGCGGTCGGTACGCAGGCATCTGCGGGCAGGGGCCGTCCGACTACCCCGATCTCGCCGAGTGGCTCGTCGACCAGGGGATCGAGAGCATTTCGCTCAATCCCGATACCGTCGTGGAGACGTGGCTGCGTCTGGCGAAGCGGGCGAACCCGACATGACGGCGTTGGCGTGACGGGGTAGCGTCGCCGCATTGACAATCGACCGTTCGGCCTAGGCTGCACGGCCGATTGCTGGAGCACGGCGCAGCGCGCGAGACTGTGCCGCATGCGCCTACCCGTTCAACTTCGTGTGAGTCTCCGCGCCTCGCGTGTGGCGAGCGCGGCGATCGCCGCGTTGGCGATGTTCACGATGGGAGCAGTGTTGACGCTTTCGCTCCCGCTCGCCATCGATGTGGTCGCCGCGATCGCGTTGCTCGGGTGGGCGCGCCGTTCGATCCGGCGTCATGCGACGCGTACATCACCACGAGCCGTTGCCGATGTGCTCGTCAGTAGCGATGCGTTGATCGCCGTGCGCTACAACGACGGCCAACTTGCCGCCGGCTATGTGCATTCATCGACGTTCGTGCACCCCTGGTTCACGTCGATCGTCTGGAAACCCGACGGCGCGCGCACTACGCGATCGATCCCCATCGTCCACGACATGCTTGGTCTCGACGAGTTTCGTCAGTTACGCGTGATGCTGCGTCATGGGAGAAGGGAGGTTGCGGCCGGCGATCCGGCAAGCCAGGCTTGAGCGTCGATCAGCGCGCCGCTTTCGGCCTTCGACTGGCCGCGAAGGAGATGCGCATAAAGCGGAACGAAGGCTTCGGGCGGCGGCAGGAAGGCGCGGTCTTCGGCGGGATGGGTTTGCGCGCGCAGCGGTGATCGCATGGGGCCGGGGATCACCGCATTCACGCGCAGGTTGGGCTTCGATTCCCATTCGTCAGCAAGGATCTTCGTCAATGCGAGAAGACCGGCCTTGGCAACCGCGTAGCCGCCCCAGTACGCTCGCGGCGCATGACCGCGCGTGTCAAGCGTGAACGTCACGCTGGCGTCGTGGCTTTGCGCAAGGAGACGTGCAAGAACGCGCGTGATGCCCATCGGCGCCGCGACGTTGACGCGCAGGATGCCGAGCCACTGATCGAACGACTGATGCTCGATCGGGCCGAGCGCGCCCAGTGTGACGGCAGTGTGAACGATTGCGTCGACGCGACCGAACTGCGTCTCCAATGCGCTCGCGACGTTCGCAAAATCGGCCGCTTCGGCTTTGGCGAAGTCGAGCGGCAGGATGACGGGCTCGGGCGCGTTCTCGGCCATCAATGCGTCGTATAGCGCTTCGAGCTTGCGCACGACGCGGCCGTGCAGGACGACGATGGCGCCGGCGCGTGCAAATGCTGTGGCGAGCGCCTGACCCAACCCACCGCTTGCGCCGGTGACGAGCACGATCCGATCGCGCAGGTCGTCGAGCGCGTCCGTTTGCGCTGCGTTGCTCGTCGGTGAAGGTAAGGGCGGCATCGTCGCTTTGCGCGACATTCGCGCGCCGGTATAATGCCGGACTCGCCGTGGGGGTATAGCTCAGCTGGGAGAGCGCTTGCATGGCATGCAAGAGGTCAGCGGTTCGATCCCGCTTACCTCCACCACCTGACCTGACTGCACGGCCCTCGCGTGCGGTCGCCGCGACAGGTCCCCATCGTCTAGAGGCCTAGGACATCGCCCTTTCACGGCGGTAACAGGGGTTCGAATCCCCTTGGGGACGCCAATAGAATCATCATTGTTATGGCCTAAATCTCGGCCTATTTGTTACGCGTGTCCGCGACGTGTCCGCCTGGCATTCCGGCCGGGGTCAGTTTCGACATGCGCGATTTCGAATTCATCCTGCCCAACTGCGGCAGCCCAAGCAGGTGGTCCGTTCAGCCACGAGATTTGGAGCATGGATTCGTTGCCGATGCGCTCTTCGATGGTCGACGTCTTCGCGCGCTGACCGTGGTCGACAAGTACACGCGCGAATGCTTGCCGATCGAAGTTGGGCAAAGCCTGAAAGTTGACGACGTAGTTAACGCGTTGGCTACCGTTTTCGACATTGGTCGTTCGCGGCTTTCCGCGTTCAGCGGTAATGCGCAACGTGAGTTCAGCCTCAAGGGAATGCATCGCTGGGCCGATGAGAATCACGGTTATCCCGGAACCGGCCTCGTGCTCGCGCGTACAGACGCGACGTCGACGCCTTTATCGATGAAATCGGGATAGCGGTTTGCGGGCATTGCAGATCGAGCGGCCGGAGTTCAAGATGGCCGCAGCCGTACCTGGAAGCCATGGTTGGCGCGCGCAGCCCCCGCCCTTTGGCGAGAAGCGCGAGACAGCGGGCGTATCGGTCGCTGCACCACGTAAGGGAGCCGCCAGACTCATGAGAGTACGTTTCTGGGGAACGAGGGGGTCGATCGCCACTCCCGGACCGGGCACGAACCACTTCGGCGGCAATACCTCCTGCGTGGAGCTGACGACTGCCAACGGCGACGTTCTAATTCTTGACTGCGGCACCGGCGCGCACGGGCTCGCCGCCAAGTTGATGGCCGAAGGCAAGAACGCCACTCACTCGAACATTTTCCTCGGACATACGCACTGGGATCACATTCAAGGCTTTCCGTTTTTCGTCCCGGCCTTTATCAAAGGGAACTCCGTCGCGATCTACGGCCCGGAAGGCAGCCGCGGCTCTCTGCATCACGCGCTGGCCGGCCAGATGGAATACACCTACTTCCCCGTCGAGTTGAACCAGCTGCCGGCCTCGATTACCTACCACGACCTGACCGAGGGCATTCACGCCGTCGACGGCGCGCGGGTCGCGACGCAATTTCTCAATCACCCGGCCATGACCTTGGGCTACCGAGTCGAAGCCGACGGCGTGGCGATCGTGTACCTGGTGGATCACGAGCCGTTCTCCGACGAGCTCTGGCGCGCCGGTGCTGAGCCGGGCCGCATCGATTCCATCCTGCATGAGGGAGACCGCCGGCACGCCCAATTTATGGCCGACGCCGATCTCGTGATCCACGACGCGCAGTACACGCCGGAGGAGTACGGTCCGAGGAAAACGTGGGGACACAGCCCGTACGACTACGTGGTGCAGATTGCCGCGGCGGCCGGCGTGCGGCGGCTTGCACTGACCCACCACGATCCGAACCACAACGACAACTTCGTGGCGGACATCGAGCGCAAGGCCCGCATGCTGGCCCTCCGATGCGGGACGGGACTCGATGTCTTTTGCGCTTATGAAGGCTGCGAACTTGTCCTGGAGC
>DATLNR010000041.1:0-36325 GCA_035536655.1 Casimicrobiaceae bacterium | reverse complement strand
GGCGCCGCGTGCGTCGACGACCCTGGCCGAAAGATGCGAACACACACTGCCGATCGGATAAGGTGCGGTCCGATCCGAAGGAACGGGCGGCACGACTTCGTAGTACGTGCACACGTTGGTCTCGGTCGGACCATACAAGTTGAAGTACCTGGGTTTCGGTACGAGGGCGGTCAGCATTCGCAGATGCTTAACCGGGAACACTTCACCAGCGAACAGCACGAGCCGTAGGGCGCCAAGATCGTGCTTGCCGAGGTTTCCGTATTGCGCGAGCAGACTCAGGATCGACGGTGCCGAATACCAACAGGTGATGCGCTCCGCCGCGATCAACGCGGCGAGGTGGATCGGATCCTTGCCCACGTCTTCGCCGATCAGGACCAGCGTCGCGCCATGTTTGAGCGGGACGTGGATGTCGAGGATCGAAAGGTCGAAATGAAACGGAGCGTGCGATGAAAACCGATCGTCGGGGCGTGGCTCGAAGGTTTCGGAACACCAGTCTACGAAACTGACGGCATTTTCGTGCGACAGCATCACGCCTTTTGGCTTGCCGGTCGAGCCGGACGTGTAGAGGATATAGGCGAGATCGTCGGAAGCATTTGCAACACTCGCGACGACCGGTGCCCGGTCGCGGTCGTCGGCTTCGTCAAGTGCACGTCGCAGGCCGTTGCCACCGCCAGCTGCTTGAAGTACGAACAGCGGCGGTATCTCTCCGCCGAGCGCCGAGAACTCCACGCGGAACCTGTCGACGAGCCGTGCTTCGGTCACGATCACCTTCACCGCACAGTTGTGCAGGATGTAGGCATTGCGTGCGGGCGGCGCGCCGACGTCGACCGGAACGTACGCGGCGCCGGCGCTCAGGATGCCGTACAGCGTCGCAACGGTGTCGATGCTCTTCGTGAGGTAAATGCCGACGCGATCACCGCGCCGAACGCCCAGCTCATGCAGCCGATCCCTCGTGCGGTCCGACAGCCGCGCGAGCTCGGCGTAGGTGATGGCGCCGTTACCGGGCTCGACAATGGCGGTCGCCTGCGGACGGCTGGCCGCGATCTTCGTAAAGGCTTCGTGCAACGCAGTGGCCGTGGCCATCGATCGACCCCTCAACGCTTCTTTGCCCGGACGAGCTTCTCGATGTCCGCGATCGTGTCCAGGTACTCGGGGTCGGTCTCGTGAGCTTCCACGGTGACGCCGTACCGCTCCTCGAGGAACAGCACGAGCTTCATCGTTGCGATCGAATCGAGGATGCCGCCGGTAATGAGCGGTGTCGTCTCGGTCAGCTCGTTCGGATCCTCGCCCGGCAGAAACTCATCGAGGATGTAGTCCTTGATCGCCGCTCCTATCGCCTCACTCATTTGCTGCGTGCTCCGTTTCGTTCATGGTCCGGACGCCCGGTCGGCGCGCCCGAAGATCATTCGACGTTGTGCGTTGAGCGATTCGTAGAGGCGATCCGCGACGAGCATGTGGCCGGCGCGGCTCGGATGGTCGTCCCATTCGGCGAGGCGAAGCGTGGCGATGTCGTGGTTCTTGTAGATATCGGCGAGATTGATGACGGTGAATCCCGCCTCTTTTGCGATGCGCAGCGTCTCGGGCGTCTCCTCTTGCCAGGTTCCTTCGCGAACCTGCGGCAAGAAAATGAGCACCGGTACCGCTCGGTGCGCACGCGACCGCTCGACGATGTTCGCGTATACCTTGGAGAGGATTTCGGCGCGGAAGGGTACGAGCCGTTTGTTCAGCGTGGCCTCGTCCATCCCCCTTTCGAGCCCGGCTAAACGCACGACCTCCCGCAGAGACTCGAACGGTATATCGATTCTCTTGTGCACGGCAGCGGCGAGAGATGATGACGCACGCGACATTTCACGACCCGCGGCGACGTAGAACACCGCGTTCGGCCCGAACGCCAGTGCCTTGTCGAGCACCGTCATCTGATTCGGCGGTTGGTGACCGGGAACGGCAAAGTTCAGAATCTCGTAGCGGGGGTCGGCGTTGCTGCGCTCGCGGTTCAGACGGCTTTCGAGGATTGATTCGAACGTCTCCCCATCGCCGACGCCCCAACCCATGACCGAGGAAGCGCCGAGAAGGGCGACCCTGAAGGTGTTGGGGGGCGGCAGCCGCTCGTAGTCCTGGTCCCGCATGCCCCAGCGGTTGATGCTGATCTTCCCATGGTTCGAGTTCATGACGAGCGAAGGAACGAGCTCGACCACCGCGAAGTCGCCGGTGAATCGCTTGAGGTTGGAACCTTCGACGTCGAGCCAGTTGGCCGGCTTCTTCGCGTAAACCTCCCACAGTTGCGAGTTGAAGCGATCGACCGAAAGCAGGCTCTCGTAGTAGCCACGCTCCAGCTTGGCGTTGTCGATGCGACTGAGGCGATTCGATCGAAGCGTGTGGATGGTTGTTGCAAGTTCCGGCCCGAGCTCGCGATGGACGGCCTCGATGCTGACGCCAATCAGGGCCACCATCGAGATGACGGTCACCACGCGCGTCCGCAGCAGAGCGCGGTCGTTCTGGGCCGTCGACCGCACGTTGCGAACCGAACCTGCCTCGATGCTGCCGACGACGATGACCACGAGCACGAGAGCCGGATAGAGCAGGACGTCGAGTGTGATCCCGCCGTCGACCGCGGACCACAGCGAGACCCACTCCGCGATCGACTCCGTCGTCCAGAACGACCACAGCAGACAGATGAGCCAGAACGTAGCGAAGCGCTTCGCCACTAGCGTCCCGAATGTGCGCCACGTTTGCGTCGTTCCGCCTAGGCTTCGCTTGCGGCCGTGCTTGAGCTCGTAAAGCGCGTTGGCCACGACAAGCAGGCCCAGGATCGCCCAGAACAGGATGTCCTGCCAGACGAGCAGCATCGTTCCGCGTAGCCAGAACCACTGGTAGGCGTGCAACAACCAGGTCAACAGGAATACGTACAGCGTGGCCAGCACCATGGCCTGCTTGGTCCCAAGCTTGCGCAAGCTGAACAAGGCAGGGTAGTAGAAGACCTTCTGCATGAAGTCCTTCCAGTAGATGTTGATCCGCCGCCAAAAGTCCGTGAAGCTCGATGCGAGCAAGTATCGGTTGTGCGTCTCCGGCAGCCGGAATCCGAAGAGGCACAGCATGCCGATGATCAGGTGGAACAATCCCGAAACGCGCAGGTAAAGAAGGAAGTTCGCGACGAGGTACTGCATCAGCGTCGACGGCGTGGAAACTTCCGCCGGCGCGAGCGTCAGGTGAAGATAGATGAACCGGTACAGGATCAGGTGGATGACGCCGCGAACCATCCAGTCGATGCCGACCTGGTAGATCCGGTAGGCGTCGTCGTCGAAGTAGTTGCGCCGGAACGTCTTGTAATCGACGACCGGGAACAGCGGAAAGCACGCGTTCGGCAACATGAAGAAGTACGACAGCGTGCGAACCGGCGTCGGCGGCGTCTGATCGTGCCGCAAGTCGTAGAAGTAGAGGATGATCCGGAACATGAACATCGATCCGAGGATCGGCCAGATGACGTCAGGCGCAGGACCGTCGATCCAGCTTGCGCGTAGCGAAACCAGCAGTGCTCCCGACGCAAGCAGCAGCACGCCTCTCGCGAGGAACGACAGGGGCACGTGGCAGATGCCGATGAGGATCAATCCGAGACCGATGATCCAGAGCCCGTTGGTGACACCGAGAACGAAGACGATGGCGGTCAACGAGAGCATCAGAAAGAACGGCGGGCGCCACGCCAGCGGCAACCATGCGTACACGGCGAAACCGGCGAAGGCCAGCAACGAAAGCCTGAGGAATGCGGCGCTCTCGATCTGAAACTGGCGAAAAAGGAGCATGAGCAGCGCGAGCTGCACCATGACGAGCAGGTAGGCCGCGAGACTGATCCGTCCCGCGCCGCGTTCCGCGGGACCCAGTGGCACGGCGTTCGCCGCGGCTGCGTGTTGCATCATCGTCCAAACCCTGGAAGCTCAGCGCCGAGATCACAACGTGCTGCGCTGCCAGCACGCGCCCGCAAACCGCGAAGTGTAGGTGCTGTTGCGTGAAACTTCCAGCTACGCAAAGCGGTTCGCGACGATAACTCTATTGGAAGTGCCTTAAAAGCAATGCGCTCTGCCTTGTGTGCAATCGAGTTTAGGATGACGCACGCTGTGCTGAACAAGGTGAGGCGTGTGCTCCGGTTCGGCCCAAGTCGCGTGGGACTGCCACGTCGTGTCGCGGCGCGAAGTCGCGATGGCGATCTAGGTGCCGTGCCGGTCGTGCCGCAGCGTACGTCCCCAGGTCGATTCGAGAGGAAGATGTGCAGCATCTCGGTCGCGCCGACGCCATCGATGACCTCGCAGCCGTAGCGCGGTGAAACGCTCGCCGATATCGCGCGGCAGCGCTTCGCCAACCGATCGATATCCTGCATCGGTACGTCGGCGTGTGACGCGGCTTCGAAAGCGACACGTACGGTCGCCGTCTCACGAGGCGTTGACGGTCAAAGACCAAGCCACTTCGCAATGATGTTCCGCTGCATCTCCGACGTCCCCGAGTAGATCGTGCTGCCGATCGCGTCGCGCAGCGCCCGCTCCACTTGGTACTCGACCATGTACCCGTAACCGCCGTGCAGCTGCACGACGTCGAGCGCGGTCCGCACAAGGGTTTCGCTCACGAAGAGCTTCGCGATCGACGCATCGAGAGACACAGCTCGCGAATGCTGGAGGCGCCACGCCGCGCGGTAGACGAGGAGTCGCGCGGCTTCGAGCTGCACCTTCATGTCGGCGATCTTGTGCGCGATTGCCTGGAACTTCGCAAGCTTTTGACCGAACTGGCTTCGCGTCCGCGCATAGTCGATCGAGGTTTCGAGCAGACGTTCAATGATCCCGACGTGACTGGCCACGAGCAATGCGCGCTCCCAATCCATCGCGGTGGCGAATAGTGCTGCGCCGGATCCGGGACGGCCGAGCACCGCATCGTTCGAGACCACGGCGTCCTGCAGCAGCACTTCGCCCACCGGTGACGTTCTGAGACCCATCTTCTCGAACGTCTGGCCACGGACCATTCCGGGTGTGTCGCCGTCGACGACGAATGCCGTTATGCCCCCATGAAAGCCCTTGTCCGCATCGGTCACGGCGAACACGATGACGACGTCGGCGACCGGCCCGTTCGAGATGAACGTCTTGCTGCCGTTGATTCGCCAGCCACCGTCGACCGGCTCGGCGCGCGTGCGCATGCTGAACGTGTCCGAACCGGAGTCGGGCTCGGTGATCGCGTGCGCGCCGATCAGCGCGCCGTTGCACAAGCCCGGCAGATAGCGCTGCCGTTGCGCTTCGTTGCCATGGCGCCAGATCGGAACGACGCAGGCGAGCAGATGGGCGCACAGCGAGAAGACGAGGCCGCCATCGTGACACCCGTAGCCGAGCGCCTCCAGCGCGATCGCGCATGACAGCGGCTCGAGACCGGCGCCGCCGTACTTGTCGGGAATCGGCAGTCCCTGAATCCCGAGTTCGGCGCACTTGCGCCATCGGTCTCGCGAAAAGCCTTGATCGCGGTCCCGATCGACGAGCCCTTCGTTCAGCTCGCGCTTCGCGAAGCGCAGGATGCTGTCGCGAAGCGCCCGCTGATCGTCGTCGAGCGCGAAGTCCATCAGCCCATCGCCTTCCGCTGATAGTCGATCTTGTCGGTGGACGTCTTCGGCAGCTCGTCGTGCCAGGCGAAGCGATCCGGCACCATGTACAGCGGCAGGCGCTCGGCGCAGAACCGCTTGATCTCGATCAGCGTCGGCCGAGCGGCGTCGCGACAGGAAAGGAACGCCGTGATCCTTATGCCTGCTTCCTCGTCGCTCGTCGCGACGACCGCCGGTTCCTTCACCCGTGGATGCTGATATAGGCCAGCTTCGATCTCGCCCAACTCGACGCGGTAGCCACGGCGTTTGACCATGCGGACCCGTCTTCCTCGGTAAGTCAGTTCGCCATCGCGTCCTTCGATGACAACGTCACCGGTCCGATACCAGGTCTTGAGCGGGTGTCGCTTCGCCGCGCCGTCGAACAACCCGTGCAGTGTGTACGTCATGGCGACTACCCGCGCTTCGAAGCAAGCAGCTTTTCGATCCTATCGAGCGTATCCAGATACTCGCGGTCGACCTCGTGCGGCTCGAGCGCGATGCCGAACCGATCTTCGAGAAACATGACCAGTTTGAGCGTCGCTATCGAATCGAGGATGCCGCCGCTGATCAGCGGCACATCGCCGGTGAGGCTTTCCTCGCGCTCGCCGGGTAGGAACTCCTCGAGAATGAAATGTTTCACGGCCTTGACGATGTCGGTGTGCGCTTCCATCGCGTTGCCTTTCACGTTGACGCTGCGCTTCGTTGCCCACAGCCTGCAATCATTCGCCGGCCGTCGGCAGTCGAAGCGCCGCGCGATGCTGTCGGATCAGTCCCAAAAGTGCGTCCGCGACGATTCGATTGCCTGCGACGTTCGGATGCTCGTCCCACGGGGCGATTCTGAGCCGTTGCGCGTCGCGACCGCGCCATACGTTCAGCAGGTCGAAAACGACGAGCCCCGCATGGTGTGCGCCCTGCAGTGAGGGCAACGGCACGACCGGCGGCTCGGACACGTTGTCCAGCGCCACGTAGACCGGCGTTGCACCGTTGCTACGCGCCAACCTCGCGATCTCCGCGAACGCCGTCGCGACGAGAGCATCGCCCGATCGACGCAGAATCCATTCGGCCTCGCGCCACGGCATGCGCGTCTCGATGCCGAGTCGCTCGAGCGCGTTGCGCGCGCTTTCGAATGGAACGGGAACGCCTCGCTCGCCGAGGGTGGTGACGCCGGTTTGCGCCAAAGCATCGGTCAGCGCCGGAAAAGGTATGTCGTAGCGCTGCGCGGCCGCGTTGGCCAGGTGCTGAACGACCGGCTCGATGAGATGCGGACTGTCGGTCACGAACACTGCGTCCGGCTCGAAGCCGAGCACGCGATCACGCAGGATCGCGAGCTGATTGGTGAGCGAATAGGCGGCGACGCCGAAGTTCAACACCTCGAACCGCCGGTTCGACAGTCCGGCTTGGTTCAGGCGCTGCTCGAGCAGCGTCGCGATGGTCTCATTGTCGGCGACGCCCGATCCCATCACATGCGAAGGGCCGAGCAGCGCGATTCGATACGTACCCTCGGGCTTTGCGCGCACCCGCTCCCGATCTCGCATGCCCCATTGATTCGTGCTGAGCGGGCGGCCCATGAACTCGATGCTCGTGTCCGGCACCAGCTCTCCGCCCAGGAAGTCGTTCCGATTGCGGTAGGCGGGGGTCGCCGCCAATGGAACCCAGTCGGCGGGCTTTTTCGCGCGAAGGTCCCACAACTGCGCGGTTTGCCGGCTCTGGTTGTCAAGGTTCTCGTAGTAGCCTTTGTGCTGGAGGCTGCGGTCGCGCGCGTTCAGCGTCGAATCCTTCAATGATCCGACGATCGTCGCGAGGCGAGGCGCGAAGCCTGCATACCAAGCAGTGGACCCGAGAAGAATCAAGGCGCCGAGCGTCGCGCCTGAAAGCGTCAGTGCGGTGCCGCGCGACGGCGCGCGACCGGCAGCCTGCGATTCGGGGAGGATCCATGGCTTGCCGGCGATCAGAAGGCCCGTGGCGAAGAGCAGCGCCAGCAGCCAGACATCCTTCGTTTCGACGGTCTCGGCGGCACGCCACATCAGCAGCCATCCCATCACGGAATCGGCGCTCCACAGCGACCAAAGCACGCAAATGAGCGTGAACGTGCCCACGGTGCGAAAGGCCAGCGACGCGTTCCACGCGGTCGAGCGTGTGAGCTGACGAGGACGCGATCGCCGCATCTCGCGCAGCGCCCCGGCGACAACGAGCGCGCCGAGTAGACCCCAGAACAACGCATCTTGCGGCTCGAGCGGAAAGCCGCCGCGCAGCCAGAACCACTGGTAGGAATGAAGCAGCCACGTGGCGAGAAAGACCGCGATCGTGGCGGCCACGAGCGCGAACGTTCCGCCGAAGCGCTTGAGCCGGAAGAAGCTGGGGTAGTAGACCAGCTTCATCATGAAATCCTTCCAGTAGATGTTGATGCGGCGCCAAAAGTCGGTGAAGCTCGACGCGAGAAAGTACAGATGATGCGTTTCCGGAAGCCTGAAGCCGTACAGGTGCAGGACGCCAGTGATCAGATGGAACTGGCCGGAGACGCGCAGGTAGAGCAGGAATGTGGCCAGCAGGAACTGCACGAGATCGCCGAGCGTCCGCAACTGCGTTGGATCGGTCGCGAAGTGGACGTAGACCAGCCGATAGGCGACGAGATGCAACAGCCCGCGCGCGATCCACTTGATCCCGGTCGCATACGTGTCGGCCGCATCGCGATCGTAGTAGGTTCGCCGGAACGTGGTGTAGTCGATCACCGGGAACAGCGGAAAGCACACGTTGGGCAGCATGAAGAAATACGCCAGCGTTCGCGACGCCGTCGGTTTCTTCTCGTCGTGCTTCAGCGCATGGAGATAAAGCGCCACGCGAAACATGAACATCGAAGCGAGGATCGGCCAGATCGCCCCGGACCACGGTGCGGGCATCAGCTCGAGACGCCATACTGCGAAGAGACTTCCGGTCGCCACGAGCAGCAGCGCTCGCCATGCGACGCGAATCGGAAGATGACAAATGCCGATCATCGCCAGTCCGAGCGCGATCAGGCTTGCGCCATCGACGAGGCCCATCGCCAGCACGATGCCGCCCAGCGAGAGCATGACGAAGAACGGCAAACGCTGCTCGATCGGCAACAATGCGTGGACGACGAAGCCGACGGCGGCGAGCAGCATGACGTGGAAGAACGTCCTGCTCTCCAGCTGGAACTGGTAGATGACGAACAGCGCCAGCGCGAGCTGGATCGCCACCAACGCGAGGGGCCCCCACGTCGAGACGATCGAAGGCGCGGACGCAGCCGATCGGCCGGACGCCGGCATTCCCGCCCGATTCGCCGACTCTGCGGGTTCGTGGCCCATCATGGGTGTTAGTCCGAAGCGGTTGCGAGCGCGGGATATCGATTGCGGCCGCGCGCCCGGACTCTGCGAGAGAAGGCGAACGTCAACGCTGGTCCGGAAAGTATGCCACGCCGCCGCGTCCCATCGCCGATCGAGTAAACGCGTGTCGAAACCAACTGCGCCCCAGAGCGCGATCGCGACGCTTACGGCGTCGGACGCGGCGTCGGGGCGAACGTCATCCGATGAAGCGCGCGACCTCCGCGATCAGGCCGTCGGCCTGATCCTTGTGAACGGAATGCCGACAGTCCGCGAACTCGACGACGCACGTGTTCGGAAGCCGTCGAGCGATGACGTGCACCTGCTCGAGCGTTCCGTATTCGTCATCCAATCCCTGCACGGCAAGAATCGGACAAACGATGGCGCCAAGCTCGCCTTCGATGTTCCAGGCACGAAAGGCCGGATTCAGCCAGATGTCGTTCCAGCGCCAGAACACCGCGTCGACGTCGGCGTGGTACTTGCCGAGCCGTTCGCGTAGATCGCCGGTCACGTAGTTCGATCGCGCGGTCTCGATGCTCGCCACGCCGATTGGCTCGACGAAGACGTGCGGGGCGACGACGATCAATCCGGCAACCGAATGCAAGAACCTCGACGCATAGAGCAGTGCGATCGATCCGCCGTCGCTGTGCCCGAAGAGCCATGGCCGATCTGCGTCATCGAGTCCGACGTTGGCGAGGAAGGCGGGCAGAAACGCATGCGCCTGGCGGTGCAGGTAATCAACGTCCCAGCGCACATCCGACGCATGTGTCGCCGACGAACCGTACCCCGGGCGTGAAAAGACCAGGCCGCGGCAACCGACGGCGTCACACAGCACGCGCGGAAAGTCCTTCCACATGGCCAGCGAGCCGAGTCCTTCGTGCAGGAACACGATCAGCGGCTGATCGTTTCGATGCCGCCCGTGCCATGCGTACTCAATGCGGACCGCGTGACGCTCCCATCGAACGTCGATGAACTGCACTTCGCTGTTCACACGT
Source organism: Casimicrobiaceae bacterium (assembly GCA_035536655.1). Classification (GTDB taxonomy): domain Bacteria; phylum Pseudomonadota; class Gammaproteobacteria; order Burkholderiales; family Casimicrobiaceae; genus VBCG01. The sequence continues at coordinate 26,387 of DATLNR010000041.1, read as the reverse complement.
TCAGCCGCGCGCAACGCCTTCCCGCTCACGCAGCCGGAAGCGCTGGATCTTGCCGGTGGCGGTTTTCGGCAGCTCGTCGACGAACGCGATCACGCGCGGATACTTGTGCGGCGCGAGCCGGCTCTTCGTAAATTCCTTGAGCTCGCGGTCGAGCGCTTCCGATGCGGAGGTGCCGGGCTTCAGGACGACGAACGCCTTGGTCCGCGTCAACCCATGCTCGTCGGGCACGCCGATCACCGCCGCTTCGAGCACCGCCGGGTGCTGCACCAGCGTCCCTTCGACCTCGAATGGCGATACGTACTGACCGCTTACCTTCAGCATGTCGTCGCTGCGGCCGGCATAGGTGAAGTAGCCGTCGGCGTCCCGCACGTACTTGTCACCGCTCTTGGTCCACGCGCCGCGAAACGTGTCGCGCGTCTTTTCGCGATTGCCCCAGTAGAGCAGGGCGGCGCTCGGCCCGCTGATGTACAGGTCGCCGATCTCTCCATCGGCGACCGGCCTTCCGTCCTCGCCCCGCAACTCGACGTCGTAGCCCTCGACCGGCTTGCCCGTCGTGCCGTAGCGCACGTCACCAGGTCGATTCGAAAGGAAGATGTGCAGCATCTCGGTCGAGCCGATGCCATCGATGACTTCGCAACCGAAGCGCGCGGTGAAGCGCTCGCCGATTTCGCGCGGTAGCGCTTCGCCGGCCGACGAGCACAAGCGCAATGCGACGGCGTCGCGTTGCGGCAGATTCGGCGACGCAAGCATGCCGGCGTAACCGGTCGGTGCGCCGTAGAACACCGTTGGGCGATGCCCGACCCAGCGCTTGAACACCGCATCGGGCGTCGGGCGCTCGGCCATCAGCACGACGGTCGCGCCGACACCAAGTGGAAACGTCAGCGCGTTGCCGAGTCCGTAAGCGAAGAACAGCTTCGCCGCCGAGAACACCGTGTCCGCTTCGGTCAATCCGAGGACGCGCTTGCCGTAGAGCTCGACGGTCCAGTACGGGTTCGCGTGCGTATGCACCGTGCCCTTCGGCCGACCGGTGGAGCCCGACGAGTAGAGCCAGAACGCGGGGTCCTCGGCAATCGTTGGTGCAGGATCGGCCGCAGGCGGCTGGCTCGAAACAAAGTCAGAGAAGCTCTTGTGCGAGGGAAGCGTCTGCGCACCGGACACGACGACAAGCCGCAGCTCGTGCGCGCCTTGCTGCATCGCCTTCTCGAGCACCGGCAACAACGGCGCTGAGACGAACGCGGCCTGCGCGCGCGAATGTCCGAGGATGTAAGCGTAATCGTCACCGGTGAGCAGCGTGTTGACCGCAACCGGCACGATGCCCGCATAAAGCGAGCCGAGAAACGCGACCGGCCAGTCGATGCTGTCATGCATCAGCAGGAGCACGCGCTCCTCGCGGCGCAAGCCGGACGCCGCGAGCGCCGCTGCGAAACGGCGCACGCGTCCTTCGAGCTCGGCGTAGGTCAATCTGCCGCTATCGTCGATGAATGCGGTCTTCGCGCCGCGTGTACGGTTCTGCTCGAACAGGTGGGCCGCGAAGTTGAAGCGTTCGCCGGGTGGTTCGATGGCGGGAGCTTGCATTGGCGGATCGAAGTGGGCGGCCGAACGTTGATGCATTATATTGCATCACCTGGCGGAAGCATTATAATGCGCTTTTTGCCGCGACGAGTGTCATGTCTGAGGTCTTGCGCGTAGCGCGTCTGAACGAAGCCGAGGACGACAAGGATGCGCTCCTCGTCGGGCTCGGCGAGCGCGTGCGTAACCGCCGCGCGCAACGTGGCTTGACGCGGAAGGCCATCGCAACCCTCGCGGGCATTTCGGAGCGGCACTTGGCAAACCTCGAGCACGGCGTCGGCAACGCATCGATCCTCGTGTTGCAGCAGGTCGCCAATGCACTCGAATCCTCGCTTGCCGAGCTTGTTGGCGATGTGACCACGTCATCGGCCGAGTGGCTGCTGATTCGCGAGGCGCTGTCGGGTCGCACCGACGCCGACCTGCGACGCGCACGCATCGCGCTGGTCGAAATGTTCGATGGCAAGGCGAAGGCAGGACGTGCAAGGCGCATTGCGCTCGTTGGCCTGCGTGGCGCTGGCAAGTCCGCGCTCGGGAAGATGCTTGCCGAGGCGCTGAAGGTTCCGTTCATCGAGCTGTCGCGCGAGATCGAGCGCATCGCCGGTTGCGCGCAGTCCGAGATCCACGCGCTTTACGGCCCGACGGCGTATCGCCGCTACGAACGGCGCGCGCTCGAAGAAGCGATCGACAAGCATGAGGCGGCCGTCATCGCGGCACCGGGCGGGCTCGTTTCCGACGCGGCGAATTTCAATCTGCTGCTCGCGCATTGCCACACCGTGTGGCTCAAGGCGAGTCCCGAACAGCACATGCGCCGCGTCGTCGAGCAGGGCGACATGCGCCCGATGGCGGCGAGTGCCGAGGCGATGGAAGACCTGCGCCGGATTCTCGCCGGTCGCGCTGCGTTCTATGCGAAGGCGGATGTCGTCGTCGACACCGCCGCGCAGTCGTTGAAGCGCACGTTCAAGCGCCTGCACGACGAAGTCGGGTCGCTGCTCGCCGCGGATCGACGCGCCGGTAAGTAAGCAGTATAGTGCATAAAATGAACTATAATGCATAGAGTATGCAAACCACCGTTCCGATCGTCGACTATCAAACGCATCCGTCCCGTTACAGACACTGGCGGCTCTCTGTCGACGGCGACATCGCGACGCTCGCGATGGACGTGGCTGAAGACGCAGGCATCCAGCCGGGCTACAAGCTGAAGCTCAACAGCTACGATCTGGGCGTCGACATCGAGCTGCACGATGCGCTGACGCGTCTGCGTTTCGAGCATCCGCAGGTGCGCGCGGTGATCGTGACCAGCGACAAGGATCGCGTGTTCTGCTCCGGCGCGAACATCTTCATGCTTGGGCTGTCGGGCCACGCGTGGAAAGTGAACTTCTGCAAGTTCACCAACGAGACACGCAATGGCATCGAGGATGCGAGCCGCAACTCGGGCATCAAGTTCGTCGCCGCGATCAACGGTTCGTGCGCAGGCGGCGGCTACGAGCTCGCGTTGGCCTGCGACGACCTCGTGCTCGTCGATGATCGTTCGTCCTCGGTGTCGCTTCCCGAAGTTCCCTTGCTCGGCGTATTGCCCGGAACCGGCGGCCTCACGCGCGTCACCGACAAGCGCAAGGTACGTCACGACCATGCGGACCTTTTCTGCACCACGTCCGAAGGCGTTCGTGGCAATCGTGCGCTCGACTGGCGGCTCGTGGATGCGCTCGCGAAGCCGGGGGAGTTTGATCGCGTCGTCCGCGAGCGCGCACGCAAACTTGCCGATGCGAGCGACCGGCCGCGTCAAGCAAGAGGCATCGCACTGCCCCCGCTCGAGCGCAAAGCGACGGCCGATGGAATCGAATACCGCTACGTCAAGGTTCGCATCGATCGCGAGCGGCGCACGGCGACGTTCATCGTCCATGCGTCCGGTACCGATCAGCCTGATGACGTCGCCGGCATCGAGGCGGCCAGCGCGCATTGGTGGCCGCTTGCAATGGGCCGCGAGCTCGACGACGCGATCCTATCGCTGCGCACGAACGAGCTCGCCATCGGCACGTGGCTCCTGACGACGACGGGCAATGCGGCGTCGGTCCTTGCCGTCGACGACGTGCTGGTGCGTCATCGCGAACACTGGCTGGTGCGCGAAACGATCGGGCTTCTGCGCCGCACGCTTGCAAGACTCGACGTTTCCTCACGCACGCTGTTCGCGCTGATCGAACCGGGCTCGTGCTTCGCGGGAACACTCGCGGAGCTCGCCTTTGTCGCGGATCGCACGTACATGCTTGCGTTGCCCGGCGAACCGGATCGTGCGCCGCGATTGTCGCTGTCCGAAGCGAACTTCGGCTTCTATCCGATGGTGGGCGGCAAGACGCGATTGCAGCGACGGTTCTACGACGAAGCCGGGCCGCTCGACGCCGCGCGCGCGAAAATCGGCGAAGCGGTCGATGCCGGCGAGGCGCTTGCGCTCGGTCTCGTGACCTCCGCGCCCGACGATATCGACTGGGCGGACGAAATCCGGCTCGCCATCGAGGAGCGTGCGAGCATGTCGCCCGATGCGCTCACCGGTATGGAGGCGAATCTGCGTTTCGGTCCGCACGAAACGCTGGAAACGCGGGTGTTCGGTCGGCTGTCGGCGTGGCAGAACTGGATCTTCATCCGGCCGAATGCCGTCGGCGAGAAGGGCGCACTGAAGGTTTACGGCAAGGGCGACAAGGCGCAATTCGATTGGAACAGGGTATAGAGGCGGAAAACCGATGGGCGGCATCGACTACAGCGAAAAGATCCCGAACAACGTCAACCTGTCCGAGGACCGCGCGTTGAAGCGCGCGCTCGAACACTGGCAGCCGAACTACCTGTCGTGGTGGCAGGAGATGGGGCCGGAGGATGCGCAGACCTACGACGTGTACCTGCGCACGGCGACGAGTGTCGACCCGCAAGGGTGGGCGCAGTTCGACTATGTGAAGATGCCCGACTATCGCTGGGGCATCTTTTTGAATCCCGGCGATCCGGAACGCAGGATTCATTTCGGCGATCACCTCGGCGAAGCGGCGTGGCAGGACGTTCCGGGAGAGCATCGCGCGAATCTTCGTCGCATCATCGTCACCCAGGGCGACACCGAGCCGGCCTCGATCGAGCAGCAGCGGCATCTCGGCCTCACGGCGCCGTCGATGTACGACCTGCGCAACCTGTTCCAGATCAACGTGGAGGAGGGTCGCCATCTGTGGGCGATGGTGTACTTGCTGCACCGCTACTTCGGCCGCGACGGACGCGAGGAAGCCGACGCGCTGCTCGAGCGCCGCTCGGGCGACGCGGACAATCCGCGCATCCTCGGCGCGTTCAACGAGCGCACGCCGGACTGGCTCGCGTTCTTCATGTTCACCTACTTCACCGACCGCGACGGCAAGTTCCAGCTGAACGCGCTCGCCGAGTCGAGCTTCGATCCGCTCGCTCGCACGACGAAGTTCATGCTGACCGAGGAGGCGCATCACATGTTCGTCGGCGAGGCCGGCGTGTCGCGCGTTATCGCACGGACTTGCGATGTCATGAAGCAGCTCGGGACCGGCGATCCGGCGAAGGTTCGCGCCGCCGGCGTCATCGACTTGCCGACGATCCAGCGCTACCTGAACTTCCATTACAGCGTCACGATCGACCTGTTCGGGGCCGACCAGTCGAGCAACGCGGCGACGTTCTACTCGAGCGGACTCAAGGGCCGCTTCGAGGAAGGCAGGCGCAACGATGACCACATCCTCAAGGGCGCGACGTACAAGGTTCTTGGCGTCGACAACGGCAAGCTGGTCGAAAACGACGTGCCGATGCTCAACGCGCTCAATGAAGTGCTGCGCGACGACTTCATCAAGGACTCGATCGCGGGTATCAGTCGATGGAACAAGGTGATCGAGAAGGCCGGGTTGCCGGATCGACTGACGGTGCCGCACAAGGCGTTCAATCGGCGCATCGGTACGCTGGCGAGCGCGCGGCTCACGCCGGAGGGGCGCGTCGTCGACGAAGGCGAATGGAAGGCATTGGAGCATGAGTGCCTGCCGACGAACGAGGATCGCGCGTTCGTCGCGTCGCTGATGGGGCGCGTCGTCGAGCCGGGACGATTCGCGAACTGGATTGCGCCGCCGGCCGTCGGCATCAATCGGCAACCGGTCGATTTCGAGTACGTCCGGTTCAACTAGATGGCACGACCCCCACGCTTCGCTTCGCTCGCTGCCCCCCCAGGGGGCGCAGTCAGTGCTTGGGGCGGCCCGGCGCACTGACGTATCCGCATCATGGAATCGCCAGCCGCGTCGATCGAGGTCATCAAGCAGCACCTGATCGACCCAGAGATCTGCATTCGTTGCAACACGTGCGAAGCGACATGCCCGACCGGCGCGGTGACGCACGACGACCGCAACTACGTCGTGAAGGCGGATGTCTGCAACTTCTGCATGGCATGCGTTCCGCCGTGCCCGACCGGCGCAATCGACAACTGGCGCACGATGCCGCGCGCGCTCGCATATCCGATCGAAGCGCAGCTGACGTGGGACGTGCTGCCGGCGGAAAAGAGCGCGGCCGAACTCGGTGTGACGACGCCGGATGTCCAGGTCGTCCAGGCTTTGCCGATGCCGAAGACCGCGCTCGATGGCGACAGCGGCGCGATGCCTGTTGTACCCTCGTCGTACAGCGCGACGACACCTCCATGGTCGGCCGCGCATGCGTACACAAATCTGTACGGTCCGAAGCAAACAACCACGGCGACCGTCATGGGCAACTATCGGGTCACCGACGCCGGGACCGACAGTGACACGCATCACGTCGTGCTGGACTTCGGCGCGATGCCGTTCCCCGTGCTCGAGGGCCAGTCGATCGGCATCGTACCTCCTGGCGCCGAACCGAACGGCCGCGCGTATCCCGCGCGCCAGTATTCGGTCGCGAGCCCGCGCAACGGTGAGCGTCCCGGCTACAACAATGTTTCGCTCACGGTGAAGCGCGTGACCGCTGATCACAACGACACGCCGGTGCGCGGCGTCTGCTCGAACTACGTCTGCGATCTGAAGGTGGGCGACGTCGTGCAGGTCATCGGGCCGTTCGGCGCATCGTTCCTGATGCCGAACCATCCGCGCTCGAACATCGTGATGGTGTGCACCGGCACCGGCAGCGCGCCGATGCGAGCGATGACCGAGTGGCGGCGGCGGCTGCGCAACGCCGGCAAGTTCGAAGGCGGTACGCTGATGCTGTTCTTCGGGGCTCGCACGCGCGAGGAGCTGCCGTACTTCGGGCCGCTCTCGAGCCTTCCGAAGGACTTCATCGACGTGAATCTCGCCTTCTCGCGCACGCCGGGACTGCCGAAGCGCTATGTGCAGGACGCGATGCGCGAGCGCTCCGCCGATCTCGGCGAGCTCCTGAAGGACGGCAACACCTACATCTACGTCTGCGGATTGAAGGCGATGGAAGAGGGTGTCGTCGTCGCGCTGCGCGATGTCGCCGAGTCCGCCGGGTTGGATTGGCCGACGCTTGCCAACGCGCTTAAGCGCGAAGGCCGGCTGCATCTGGAAACCTATTGATGCGCAGTCGCGCGGCGGTCAAGCGTTGAAGTTCGTCGAGTTCAGCGCGGGCCAGGTCCTCGAAACGGGTCCCGCGTCGGTCGATGAAGCGTCGATGCTGGCGTTCGCGAAGGACTACGATCCCCAGTGGTTCCATGCTGATGCGCAGGCCGCGTCGCGCGGCCGCTTCGAGGGCTTGATCGCAAGCGGCTGGCAAACCTGCGGCATCGCGATGCGGCTTGCCGTCGATCATTTCCTGAGCGGCTCGGAATCGTTTGCGTCACCCGGACTCGCGTATGTGCGCTGGCCGAATCCGTTGCGACCCGGTGACACCGTCCGCCTACGTGCCGATGTTCTCGACGTGCGCACGGCGAAGAGCCGGCCGACGCTCGGCATCCTTCGCTGGCGGTGGCGGTTGTTCAATCAGCACGGCGCCGAGGTGCTCGATCTCGAGGTGACGAGCCTGTTCGACCTCGCGCCATTGCCAGCCTAGTTTCATGCAATCGTCGATACGGTCGGTCCCAACGGCCATTGCTATCATCGAGCGATGAAGCAATCGGTCCTTTTCGTCTGCGTCGGCAACATCTGCCGCTCGCCCACCGCCGAAGGCGTGCTGCGCCATCACGCGATGCTCGCGGGACTCGGTGATCGCATCGAGATCGCTTCCGCCGGGACCGGCGACTGGCATGTTGGCGAGCCCCCCGACCGCCGTGCGATCGCGCACGCCGCGCGGCGCGGCTACGACATTGCGGAGCAACGGGCGCGGCAATTCTCGCCCGAGGATTTCGACCGGTTCGACTGGATCCTCGCGATGGATCGCACCGTGCTGCGCGCGCTCGAATCGATGCGACCGCGCGGTCATCGCGGGCATCTTGGTCTCTTCCTCGACGTTGCGCCAAAGCTTGGCGTGCGTGAAGTGCCCGATCCATATTACGGCGGACTCGACGGGTTCGAGCGCGTGCTCGATTTGATCGAGGAGGCGAACGACTCGCTGCTCGACAAGGTTCGCGCGCGACTGAAGTAGCCGACGAACGCGCTCCACGCAGAACGTCGAAGATGCGCGGCGCCGCGAGCGTCGCTCGTTGTTTCGTGCCTTGACGCGCGCGCCTGTCGGAACCGTCTAATCTCCCGCCTTGTCGTGCGTCTCGTTCTTCGTTGTCTCGACCATCTGCAGCGGCTCGTCGGCGACGACCGCGCGCGCTGGGCGCACGCGTCGTGGGCGGGGCGCGCCGGCGGGCTCGTCGACCGGTTGGCTCTCGCGCGATCTCGTCTCGATCATCTCGAGCCCGCTGCCTTCGGGCAGTGACAGCTGAATCGGCGGAACCTCGGGGAGACTCTGCGGGGGAGGCGCTTTCGCGCGCGTTTCGATCAACGGACTCGCTTCGACGGCGGCTGTCGCGTTCACTGCGGACGCCATGTCGTCGACGACGTCGATGACGTTCATCTCGCGCGCTGCCGGCGTCGGCTGGTGCGGCTCGGCAACTCCGGATTCGACCACGACGGCTGCCGGTGTTCTCGCTGCGTCGCCGCGTTCGCCTTGCGGGCGCTCGTTGCGCTCGCCGTTGCCACGCCGGCCGCGACGACGCCGCCCGTCGCGGCGGTCTTCGCCATCGACTGTCGCCGGAGAAGGCTGATCGCTGGGCGGCGGCGCAATGCCTTCGGCCGGCACGGGCGACGGTGCGGGCTCGCGCGGCTCGCGCGCCGGACGTTGCGCCTTCTCCTGTCCTTCGCGCTTCTGGCGCGGCTCGCGGGGTTCACGCGGCGTGCGCGGTGCTCGCGCTTCACGCGGTTCGTGCGGCTCTCGCGCCGGCTCACGTGCCGGACCCCAACCACGAGCATCGACACGCTCCTTCGGTGCTTCATCGCGGCGTTGGCCTTGCCCTTGCGGCTGTCGTTGATTGTCCTTGCGCGTGTGCGCATCGCGTCCGTGATCGCGACGACCGTCGCGGCGGTCGCCGCGACGCTCATCGAGCCGCTCGCTGCGCCCACCCGACGCGGGCTGGCCGCGACGCGGCTCGCGCCGTCCTTCGCGTGGCGCACTGCCGCTCCGACTCTCGGCCTTCGCGACCGGCGTCGGTGGCGCGATCGGTCTCGCGCGGAACCATCCAAGCACGCGGTCGAGCCAGTTCGCGTTCGGTGCGCCGACCATGCTCCCGGCCGTCGCCGCGGGTTGCGCGACTGGCGGCGGCGACTCGGGCGTGATTCCCTTGACCATCGCTTCCTGCCGGGTCTCGCGCGCCTCTTCCTTGATCTGCTTCGCGAGATCGGGCTCGCGCGGCGCCTCGACCATCTGAAATGACGGCGGCAGCGGCTCGCTCTGGTTCAAGTCGTCATGGCGCAGCCGCTCGATCGCGTAGTTCGGCGTCTCGAGATGACGGTTCGGGACCAGCAGCACGTTGACCTTGAACCGCGTCTCGATCGACAGCACGTCGGTGCGCTTCTCGTTCAACAGGAACGTCGCGACGTCGACGGGCATCTGTGCGACGATTTGCGCACTGTTCTCCTTCATCGCCTCTTCCTGGAGGATGCGAAGGATGTGCAGCGCCGTGGACTCGGTGCCGCGGATGTGGCCGATGCCGTGGCAGCGCGGGCACGGGATGTAGGCCGATTCTGCGAGTGCCGGTCGCAGCCGCTGGCGCGAAAGCTCCATCAAGCCGAAACGCGAGATCTTGCCGAGCTGTACGCGCGCACGATCGTACTTCAGCGCGTCGCGCAGCCGGTTCTCGACTTCGCGCTGGTTCTTCGCGCTTTCCATATCGATGAAGTCGATGACGACGAGCCCGCCCAGGTCGCGCAGACGCAGCTGGCGCGCCGTCTCTTCAGCCGCTTCGAGGTTCGTGCGAAACGCCGTCTCCTCGATGTCGTTGCCGCGCGTCGCGCGTGCGCTGTTGACGTCGATCGACACCAGCGCCTCGGTGTGGTCGATGACGATCGCGCCGCCGGAAGGCAACGGAACCTGGCGTGCGTAGGCGGTCTCGATCTGGTGCTCGATCTGGAAGCGCGAGAACAGCGGCACGTCGTCGCGATAGAGCTTCACGCGATGCACGTTGTCCGGCATCACGTGCTCCATGAACTGCCGCGCCTGCTCGTGGATCGACTCGGTGTCGACGAGGATTTCGCCGATGTCCGGGTGGAAGTAGTCGCGGATCGCGCGGATGACGAGGCTTGATTCCTGGTAAATGAGGAAGGCTTCCGGCGGCGCCCTGCGGCCCTTGTCCTGGTCACTGTCGGGGGGATGCGCAGCGTCCTCGATCGCCCGCCACAGCTTCAAGAGGTAGTTCAGGTCCCACTGCAGCTCCTCGGTCGTGCGGCCGATGCCGGCCGTGCGCGCGATGACGCTCATGCCTTGCGGCACTTCGAGCTGCCCCACCGCCTCGCGCAACTCCTGACGCTCTTCTCCTTCGACGCGACGCGACACGCCGCCGCCGCGCGGGTTGTTCGGCATCAGCACCAGGTAACGGCCGGCGAGGGAGATGTAGGTGGTCAGTGCCGCGCCCTTGTTGCCGCGCTCGTCCTTGTCGACTTGGACGATCAGCTCCTGCCCTTCGCGTACCCGTTCGCGTCGCTCGCCGTCGCTGTCGCGCAGGTACTGGCGGGCGATCTCCTTGAACGGCAGAAAGCCATGGCGCTCGGTGCCATAGTCGATGAAGCATGCCTCGAGCGACGGCTCGACGCGCGTGACGATGGCTTTGTAGATGTTGGATTTCCGCTGCTCCTTCGCGGCGGACTCGATGTCGAGGTCGATCAGCTTCTGACCGTCGACGATGGCAACCCGAAGCTCTTCGGCCTGGGTCGCGTTGAACAACATGCGCTTCATGCGTGATTCCTAACGAGGCGCTGACGCGCACACATCGTCACGGACTCAAGGCTTGCGGCCCGTCACCCTCGAGGCGACGCGCCGCGTTACAGCCTTCGAGGGTTACGCAGCGTCGGCGAGCGAAGCGCAACGCGCCGGCCTTCGCGGCCAGGGCGGGGATACGAGCGGCAAGTAGACCGGAATCATCATTGAAGCGCCGTGTGTCACGTGAGCGGCGTCGATGTTTGTTCGTATCGTGGCTTCGAACGGTTGCTAGACCGATGCATCCGTGCGTCGTCGCCGCGTCAATCGCGGCGTGCGGGGACGAATGCCTGGGAATCTCGCGGGGACGCTGCGCAGGCCGCCCTTTCGTCCGTGTCGGCCGCATGCGGCCGGTGTGCGGGACTGCGCCAATCCTTTAACATCGCTACTTCGGTTCATTCCGTTGCCGGTGAGCGACTTAACCGGCGGCTTGCGCGGTCAATTGTTGCGCGAGCTTTCGAGCGCCGATGCGGTGCGACGCGATACGTTCTGGTTCGCTGGCAGCACCGCCGGCTGCCGCAATATTGTAACCGAATGAACGAGTTAAGCAAGGAAGCAGCCACCAGGCTCACCGTCGGCGAGGAAGCGGTCGGTCAGCGCATCGACAACTACCTGTTGCGCCTGATGAAGGGCGTGCCGAAGAGCCACGTTTACCGGATCCTGCGATCGGGCGAGGTACGCATCAACGGCCGGCGGACCGGTCCGGATTCGCGGCTTGTCGCCGGCGACGAAGTGCGCGTCCCGCCGATTCGGATCGCCGACAAGGTGCAACCCACGCGCGGGCGCGTACCGGCGCCGCCGCCGTCGCTCTACGAAGACGATCACCTTCTCGCCGTCGACAAGCCGTCGGGGCTCGCGGTCCATGGCGGAAGCGGCATTGCTTTCGGCTTGATCGAAACGTTGCGGGCGACGCGGCCGGCGAATGCGTTCCTCGAGCTCGTCCATCGGCTGGACCGGGAAACGTCTGGCGTGCTGCTCGTCGCGAAGAAACGGTCCGCGCTGACTCGGTTGCATGAAATGCTGCGCACCGGCGAAATCGACAAGCGCTATCTGGTGCTGGTGCGCGGGCGGTGGCGTGACGAGAAGCGCACCGTCGAAGTGGCGCTGCACCGGTTCTCGACGCGTGCGGGTGAACGAAAGGTGCGCGTCGACGCGGAGATCGGGCGGGACGCGAAGACGACTTTCCATCGCGTTCGCGTCTGGCGCGATCACGAGCCGCCGCTGTCGCTCCTCGAGGCGGAGCTTCTGACCGGGCGCACGCACCAGATTCGCGTGACGTTGACGCATCTTGGATTCCCGCTCGCAGCTGACGACAAGTACGGGGACTTTGCGTGGAATCGAGAGCTGGCGCGGCAGGGTTTGAAGCGAATGTTCCTTCACGCGAAGCGACTCGCGCTCATGCATCCGGCGAGCGGGGAGCCGCTTGTTCTGGAGTCTCCGCTGCCGGTCGATTTGCAACGATTCGTCGCGCGACTGGACGAGCCTGCCGATGGCGAACGCTGATCCGCGGCCGCGCTATCGATTGATCGTCTTCGACTGGGACGGCACGCTCGCCGACTCGACATCGATCATCGCGCGCGCGATTCAGCGTGCCTGCGCCGATCTCGGCGAGCCGGTTCCCGACGACACGGCGGCACGCTACGTCATCGGGCTCGGACTTGCCGACGCGCTGGCTCACGTCGCACCGCGATTGGCGCGGCACCGTCATCCGGAATTGTCCGAACGCTATCGTCACCATTACCTTGCACGCGATCGCGAAATCGCACTGTTCAACGGGGCGCGCGAGCTGTTGGTCGAGCTGAAGGCGCAAGGTCGCATGCTCGCGGTGGCAACCGGTAAGTCGCGGGCGGGCCTCGATCGCGTGTTGCAGAACTGCGCACTGCACGATTACTTTCACGCGACCCGCTGCGCAGACGAAGGCGAACCCAAGCCTCATCCCGGCATGCTGCTGCACCTGATGAAAAGGCTCGATGTGACGCCGCGGGAAACGCTGATGATCGGCGATACGACGCACGACCTCGAGCTTGCGCGGGCGGGCGGCGTGGACGCGATCGGCGTTGCGTATGGCGCGCATGACACGACGCTGCTCGCGTCGCGCGGCGCGCTTGCCGTCGTCCACTCGATCGGTGAACTGCGCGATTGGCTCGCGGCGAACGGTTGAGCGACGCTGATCGCTGCTTGGTCGAGTAGACTGCGAAAGTCATCCGCCAACGAAAGCCGTCCGCGTCATGGCCGAAGAGAACTGGGAACGGAAAGTCCTGGAGCGTCTCGCCGAGGACATCCTCGTCGAGCGCCGTCGTGCCCGACGCTGGAACATTTTCTTCCGTCTGTCCGGACTCGCGATCGTGACGTTTGTCGCGGTGTCACTCGTCGCGCTCGTCGGCCTCGGCGGAAAGGTGTGCCTCGATCAATGCACGGCGGTCATTTACGTCGACGGCGAGATCGAGCGCAGCGGACGGGCCAATGCCGAAAGCGTCATCGAGGGCCTGAAGCAGGCGTTCGAACTGCCGCAGGTCAAAGGCGTCGTCGTCGCGATCAACAGCCCCGGCGGCAGCCCGGTGCAAGCGGGCCAGATCCACGATGAGATGCGCCGGCTTCGCGCGAAGTATCCCGACAAGCCGACGTACGCGGTCGTCGAGGAGCTCGCCGCATCGGGCGGCTACTACATCGCCGTCGGCGCCGACCGCATCTATGTCGACAAGGCCAGCATCGTCGGATCGATCGGCGTGATCATGGAAGGCTTCGGGCTCGCCGAGGCGATCGACAAGCTGGGCATCGAGCGCAGGGTGATCGCCGCCGGCGAGAACAAGTCGTTCCTCGATCCGTTCGAGCCGCTCGATCCGCAGCACGTCGCGCATATCCGCACGATGCTGCGCGAGGTTCACGAGCAATTCATCACCGCCGTCCGCAACGGCCGCGGCGCTCGCTTGAAGGAGACGCCGGATCTGTTCTCGGGCCTCGTCTGGACCGGGCAGCGTGCGATCGAGCTGGGCCTCGCCGACGAGATCGGCAGCGTCGATTACGTCGCGCGCGAAGTCATCAAGGCGCAGGAGATCGTCGACTTCACGCCTGAGGAACGGCTCACCGACAGGATCGCGCGCCGCTTCGGCACGACGATCGCGCGGCTCGTCCGCACGGAGCTCTCCGTTCCCCGCTTCGGCGGCTACGCGCTTCGCTGAGCGAGCGGCGCGGCGGCGCCGACCATTCCTCGCGCGAGCGCCTTCGCTATCGCCTCGGCGCGGTTCAGCGCACCGAGCTTGCGCAACACGTTGCGCATATGGAAGTTGACGGTGCGCTCGGCGATTCCGAGCCGGCCGCCGATCGCACCGCTCGTCATGCCGCTCGCCGTCATGCGCAAACACTCACGCTCGCGCTCGGTGAGTCGCAAACCCTCGGCACGTGACGACGGTTCGCTCGCGAGCGAACGTGGGGCGAGGATGCGCTCATGCACGAGCACCGCTAGCAGCATGAATTCGCCGAGCTTGCCGGCAATCGCTGCGCAGCGCTCGTCGGTCAACGGCGAGGCATCGCTGTCGAGCGAGACAACGATGCGCGCGCTCGTCGCGTCCCGAAACGAAACCGCGAGGCCGCTGCGGATCCTTTGACGGGCCGCGTCGTCGAGGAACCGCTGCATCGGCCAATCCGCGGTGACGTCCGCGGCGTCCCAGATGAGCGGCGTCAATCGCGAGGCCGTCAGTGACAAGCGCGGGTCGAGACGCATGTAGCCGTTCGTGCGGTAGCGATCGATCCACTTGCCACAGTTTGTAGACCACACAACAGCCAGGCGTTCGCCGCCGTCGCTGCTCGGCACGAGGACGAAACCGGACAGCCCATTGAAGCCGAGTCGCGAAGCCAGCGTGTGGAAGCGCATCGTCAACGCATCGGCGTCGACCGCTTCGATGACCCGTTTCCACTCGGACGGCCAACCGTCGAAGGGCTTGTCGGGGTGCGAAGAGCGCGCGTGAATCATGGCCGTTCTTTCGTCGAAGGAACCGTCGCCTCGCGTGCGACGTCGGCCGATAGTAAGCGGCGCCGCCGATCGTCCGTAACTGTCAAACGCGGGATGTGCTGCACAAAGCGGCCGGAAGCCTTGACGTGAGAATCCGCTCGCAAGTCCTCGAAATGCTGATGTTTCGTACAACGCTGGCTAGGCCATGCCGTTTTCAACCTCGGCGGCCGTTGCACTTTTGTGCAATACGCCGCTGGCAGACGTTGCTTCGTCGGGCCGTTAGATCAATCCGCGCCGGATCGCGATCGCGACCGCTTCTTCGCGCGTGCTCGCATTGAGCTTGGCGCGGATCGAGTCGAAGTACAGCTGCACGGTGCGCGGACCGACCTGCATGCGCTCGGCGATGTTCTGGCGCGACAGTCCCTGTGACGCGAGCTGCAGGCATGTAACCTCGCGCTTGCTCGGCTCGCTGCCGCTGCGCATCGACGTCAGACGCGCAACGAGACTGCGCATGACGAGCTCGTGGAAGTGCACGCCGAAGTCGCGGATGAACGGAAGCATCTGCCGCCACGCCGCGCGACGCGCATCGTCGACGCCGGCGACGTGCGAGTCGAAGGCCATCAGCACCGTGGCGTGGTGCGCATCGTCGACCTTGAAAGCGAGTCCGCTGCGCGCATCGAACCTCTGCGCGTCGTCGAGGAATGCGTCGACGCGCTTCGAGCGGCCTCGCAGGCTCGGCTGGTCCCAGATCAGCGGCAGCGTGCTTTCGCGGATGTGATGGATGCGCGGATCGACATCGCGGTACCCCTTCTTCTCCCACACGTCGACCCACTCCGTCGGCATGTTCGTCAACACGTGCAATTCGCTTCCGGCAACAGCGAACACCGCCGGCGCGTAGCAGTAGAACAACGTGTCGAATCCGTAGCTGCGCGCGATCTGCGAGAGCACTGGCTCGAGCGCCTCGCCGTGCTCGGCCGCGCGCACGAGCGGCGCCAGGATCTCCGGACAATCGGCGTGAGCGATGCGCACGCCCTTGAGCGTGATCCGGTGGATCGCCGGCCGCTTGTCCATCGCCCCTCTTAACGGGCCCCGTGGGGTCCAAGTAGCTTCGGATACTAAACCGGGCGACCGGCGCTCGTCGTACCCGGCAGACCGCCGGTCGGGCTGAGACGTCCTCCGATGGTCCGGCAGCGCGGGTGCCCCGGCCCGAGGTCGCCGCTCGCTACTCGGGCGCCTTGCCCGGCAGACCGACGACGCGCGTTCCCGGGCCGATCCCCTTCTGTGCGAACCAGCCCTTGCGCATCTCGAGCGCATAGAGCGCCGGCACCGTCGACCAGGTCGAGCGCTCGTCGAGCGGCGCCATGTCCTCGATGCCGACGATCGTGCCCTGCGCGTCGATGAACGCGATCGACAGCGGGATGTGCGTGTTGCGCATCCAGAACGATAGTCTCTGCGGCGCGGCGAACACGAAAAGCATTCCGCTGTCCGGCGCAAGGCTGAACCGGTGCATGAGTCCCGTTTGCCGGTGCTCGTGCGTTGCCGCGATCTCGGCAGTGATCGTTGCCGGTCCGATCGTAAGCTTCGTCGTCGGCAGGCCGGTGTTCGGCTTGCCGCCTTGACCGTGGGCCGGCGCGATGGCGAGAAGGACGGGCAGACCGAGTAATGCAACGAGCTGTCGATACATCGAAAATCACGCTCCTTCGAAAGGTCTTGCGCTGCGCCGCCGATACGCGATCCACAACGCGAGGCTCGACGCAATGAACGCCGCCATGCCGGCCGCGAGCGTCGCGAGCGACTCCGAAAGTAACGGCGCAATCGTACCGGCGTTGACGGCGGCGATCGAAAAGTGGATGAAGCCTTGCAGCGATGCCGCAAGCCCGCGCGTGGCCGGAAACAGGTCGAGCAGCATCAGCGTCACGCTCGGCATGATCACCGCCGATCCGATCGAGTAGACGAACAGCGGCAGCACATGCCACGGAACGCTCGGCGGAACAAAGGCGATGATCAGGAAGTTGAGCGCCGCGCCGGCGAACGCGAACGCGAAGCCGAACTCCACGGTGCGACGCGCGGACAACCGACCGGCCAGGCGTCCCGAGAACACGGCGCCCAGCATGATGCCGGCGATCATCGGCACGAAGAGCCAAGCGAAGCCGTACGTCGACACGCCGATCAGGTCCACGAGGAATCGCGGCGCCGCGGCGATGTACAAAAAGAACCCCGAGAAGTTGAGCGCGGGGATCAACGCCAGCAGCAGGAAATCGAGCCGCGTCCCGACGTTGCGGTAGTTGCGCCACATGACGCGCGGATACAGCGGCTGTCGCGCATCGCGCGGCAACGTTTCGGGCAGCGCTTTTACGCTCCACGCGATCAACGCCAGCGTCAGCACGAGCAGGAGCACGAAGATCGAGCGCCAGCCAACGAGGTTGAGCAGGATGCCGCCCGCGACCGGCGCAACCGCGGGCGCGATGCCGAAAATCAGCGTCACCTGCGACATCAGCTTCTGCGCTTCGGCACCGTGGTAGCGATCGCGGATCAGCGCGCGACCGACAACCATCGGTGCGCCGGCGGACAGTCCCTGGATCACGCGAAACAGCAGCAGCGACTCGAGGTTGGCGGCGACCGCGCAGCCGAACGTCGCGACCGCGAACACGACGAGGCTGCCGAGCACGACGGCCCGGCGGCCGAACGCGTCGGACAGCGCCCCGTGCCACAGCATCATGAATGCATAGGCGATCAGGTAGATCGACAGCGTCTGCTGGACCGCAATCGGCGGCACATCGTACGTCGCCCCGATCGCGCCGAACGCGGGAAGGTAGGCGTCGATCGCGAAGGGCCCGAGCATGCCGAGCGATGCGATCAGCGCGGCGAGCGACCAGCGTGAATCGCCTGACGACGACGGACGTGAATCGGTCACGCTTCGCCTGGCGCCGGCGCGGCGAGCGCTCGATCGACGGCGCGGCGGTCGTATTGCGGAGCGAACAGCGCTATGAACGCGTACACGTACCCGCGCAGGAAGTCGTTGCGACGCAACGCGAGGCGCGTCGTCGATTTCTCGAACAGATGCGATGCATCGAGGCACGCGAATGCGCCGTCGCGCGACGGGTCGTACGCCATCTGCGCAACGATGCCCACGCCCATGCCGAGCGCAACGTAGGTCTTGATCACGTCTGCGTCGAGCGCCGTCAGTACGACGTTCGGCGACAGGCCGCGCGCGATGAACGCCGCGTTGATCTGCGAACGTCCGGTGAAAGCGAAATCGTAAGTGATGATCGGATAGCGGGCGAGCGTCTCGAGCGTCAACGCGCCGGTCTTCGAAAGCGGATGCGACTTCGGGACGATGACGACGCGGTTCCAGTCGTAGCACGGCAGCGTCGCAAGCTCGGGGTAATCGGCGAGGGCCTCGGTCGCGATGCCGAGGTCGGCGTCGCCGCTCGCCGTTTGCTCGGCAACCTGTCGCGGATTGCCCTGATGCAGCACGAGTCGGACTTTCGGATAGCGGGCGACGAAGTCCTTGAGCACACGCGGCAGCACGTAGCGCGCCTGCGTATGCGTGGTCGCGATCGCAAGCTGGCCCTCGTCCTCGCTGACGAACTCGTCAGCGATCCGCTTCAGGTTCGCGATCTCATGCAGCGCGCGGCGCGCGGTCGCGACGACGATCTGTCCGGCGGGCGTAAGCTTGGCCAGTCGTTTGCCCTGGCGCACGAACACTTCGATGCCGAGCTCGCCTTCGAGCTGGCGGATCTGCTTGCTGATGCCCGGCTGTGATGTGTGCAGTCGCTCGGCGGCGTCGGAGACGTTGAGCCCGTGATCGACGACGGCGGTCAGGTATCGCAGCTGCTGGAGGTTCAACGAGAGTGTCCGCAGCCGGTCATCGAGCTATTCTATAACCCGCGATTGCGCGTCGATCCTAGATCGCAGACTCAACCGGTCGCACATCGCTCGTTGTTCTGTCGCCGTTTCATGCGCGCGCCGCAGGGCCGTGTCCCGAGGCGCGCCCGATCGACATCTCGACGAAAAACGCGCGCCGGAGACCCTTCGTCATCCATTGTCCCCAGGGCCGCGCTTTTCGTCGACGGGAGCGTTCATGGCGCAACTCTTCTCCGTTCATCCGACGCATCCGCAGCCACGGCTGATTCGGCAGGCGGCCGCGTTGATCGCCGCGGGCGGCGTCATTGCCTATCCGACCGATTCGAGCTACGCGCTCGGCTGCGGCCTGTCGCATCCCGAGGCGGCCCAGCGCATCCTCAAGCTGCGCAACCTCGACGACGATCATCGATTGACGTTCGTGCTGGCTGATCTTCAGTCGCTGGGGACGTTCGCGCGCCTCGACAACTGGCAGTTCCAAGTCGTCCGTCAGGGCGTGCCCGGACCGTTCACGTTCATCGTGCCGGCGACGCGCGAGGTGCCGCGCAGGTTGCAGCATGCAAAGCGGCGCACCGTCGGGCTGCGCGTGCCGGACCATCCGATCGTGAGACTTCTCGTCGCCGAGCTCGGCGAGCCGATCCTCTCGTCGACGCTGTTGCTGCCCGGCGATGACGAGCCGTTAAACGATGCCGTCGTGATTCGTGAACGGCTGCAGCGCGCACTGGATGCGATCGTCGACGGCGGGGCGTGTCCTGCGCAACCGACGACTGTCGTCGACCTGGTGAGCGAGCCGCCATCGATCCTTCGGGAGGGACGCGGTGACGCGAGGCGGCTCGGTCTTCACGCGCCGTGACCGTCGGACTCGGGTAGAATGCCTCCAGATGAATCGACCGACGACCGTCACGCCGTCAAGCGGCGACGGTCCGGCGACAAGATTGCACGAAGCCGCCCCAGGGCCGAGCGACCCGCATTCCTGCTGATTGCTACGCGTCGAGGTTCAGGCGCCGCGGCGCATTTGCGCATTCCCGATAGATGTGACCCAAACTCGTGTTCGCTGACCGCGTGCTGTCGGGCATGCGCCCGACCGGCCGCATGCACCTCGGCCATTATCACGGCGCGCTCCGCAACTGGGTGCGGTTGCAGGCCGAGTACGAATGCCTGTACTTCGCCGCCGACTGGCATGCGCTCACGACGCACTACGAGAATCCCGAGGTCATTGCGGAGTCGGTGTTCGACATGGTCGTCGACTGGCTCGCCGCCGGGCTGGATCCGCACCGCTCGACGATCTTCATCCAATCTCGCGTGCCCGAGCACGCCGAGCTGTTCCTGCTGATGGGCATGATGACGCCGGTCGGCTGGCTCGAGCGCGTGCCGACGTACAAGGACCAGCAGCAGAAGCTTTCCGACCGCGACCTTTCGACATTCGGCTTCCTGGGCTACCCGCTGATGCAGGGCGCGGATATCCTCATCTATCGCGCCAATCTCGTGCCGGTCGGCGAAGACCAGGTGTCGCACCTCGAACTCGTGCGCGAGCTCGCGCGACGCTTCAATCACATTTACGGACGCGAGCCAGGCTTCGAGGAAAAGGCGAAGGCGGCGGTGAGAAAGCTCGGCGCGAAGAAGGCGAAGCGCTACGAAACGCTGCGCACGGCGTTTCAGGAGCAGGGCGACGAAGCGGCGCTTGTGACGGCACGCGAGCTGCTCGAGACGACGCAGAATCTGTCGCTCGGCGATCGCGAGCGGCTGTTCGGCTACCTCGAAGGCTCGCGCCGCGTGATCCTGCCCGAGCCGCAGGCGCTATTGACCGAAACGCCGAAGGTGCCGGGCCTCGACGGCCAGAAGATGTCGAAGTCGTACAACAACGCGATCTTCCTGCGCGAGGATCCGGCGGATGTGACGCAGAAAGTGCGGACGATGCAGACCGATCCGGCGCGCGTGCGTCGCACCGACCCCGGCAACCCGGAGCGCTGCCCGGTGTGGGAATTGCATCAGATCTATTCGGATCAGGCGACGCGCGACTGGGCGTGGAAGGGCTGCACGACGGCCGGCATCGGCTGCCTCGATTGCAAGCAGCCGGTGATCGACGCGATCATCAACGAGCAGCGGCCGATCGCCGAGCGTGCGCAGCAGTTCCTCGACGATCCGCAGCTCGTGCGCAATATCGTTGCCGACGGCTGCGAGCGCGCGCGGCGGCTTTCGGAGGAAACGATGCGCGAAGTGCGCGAGGCGATGGGATTGCGCTATGACTGAAGCGTCGCTACCTCCTGCTCACGCTGCGCCGAAGCCGATCGCCCGCGTCTACGGCGAGCCGCTCACCGAGCTGCCGCAGGATCTGTACATCCCGCCGGAAGCGCTGGAAGTGTTCCTCGAGACGTTCGAGGGGCCGCTCGACCTCCTGCTCTATTTGATCCGGCGTGACAACATCAACGTGCTCGACATCCCGATGGCCGAGCTCACTCGGCAGTACCTGGGCTATGTCGAGATGATGCGGCGGACGCAGCTCGAGCTCGCCGCCGAGTACCTGTTAATGGCCGCGGTGCTGATCGAGATCAAGTCGCGGCTGCTGCTGCCCCGGCCGCAATTGCCGCGCGGCGAAGACGTCGACGATCCGCGTGCCGAGCTCGTGCGGCGACTGCTCGAGTATGAGCGCATCAAGGAGGCGGCGCGCGAAATCGACGCGCTGCCGATGATCGACCGCGATTTCGCGTCGGTCCGTGTGTTCCTCGACCGCGTCGCGCCGATGCGTTTGCCGCAGGTCCGGCCCGATGACCTGCGTGCGGCGTGGGCCGGGCTCGTGCAACGTGCGAGGATCCACCGCCATCATCTGGTGACGCGCGAGCAGCTTTCGGTTCGCGCCGAGATGAGCCGCATCCTGCGAATCGTCGGCCGCGAGCGGCTTTCGGAGTTCACGAGCCTCTTTGCCGCGCATGCCGACGTCGCGCATCTCGTCGTGACGTTTCTCGCGATCCTCGAGCTCGCGCGCGAGCAGTTGATCGACGTGACGCAATCGCAGCCGTACGCGCCGATCTACGTGCGCTCGCGCGGCGACGCGCCGTTCGCCCTGTCCTCCGACGAGGTTGTATGAACGAATCCCTGCCGCGTGCCGCCACGCCGGAATCCGACACGGCGGCCGACGTTGATCGCGCTAGAATGAAGGCTCCCGAAGAGTCCGTTGAGCGCGCCGAAGAGGACGCCGGCGCAGCGCGCGACGCCCAAGGTGCAGGCGACGTCGCAGAGATCTGCGTCATTCTCGAAGCGGCGCTGCTCGTCGCCGGCGAGCCGGTCTCGATCGCGACGCTCGCGCGCCTGTTCGATCCTCCGCTTCCCGTTGCAGCGACGCGCGAAACGCTGAAGACGCTCAAGGCGCAGTGGGAAGGCCGCAAGGTCGAGCTCGTCGAGGTCGCCTCGGGCTGGCGCTTCCAGGGACGACGCGAGATCCAGCCGTTCCTCGAGCGACTATCACCGGAGAAGCCGCCGCGCTATTCGCGGGCGGTCATGGAAACGCTGGCCATCATTGCTTATCGACAACCTGTGACGCGCGGCGACATCGAAGCGATCCGCGGCGTCGCCGTGTCCACGAACGTCGTCAAGGCGCTCGAGGACCGGCAATGGATCGAGGTCGTCGGTCATCGCGAAACGCCGGGACGTCCGGCGCTCCTCGCGACGACGAAGACGTTCCTCGACGACCTGGGACTCAAGTCCCTCGTGGACCTGCCTCCGCTCGCGGAGCTCGACCCGATCAACCTCCTGGAGACATCCGATGCCAAACCCGCGGCCGCCGAAGCGCCACTCGCGCTCGCGAGCCCGATCCTCGACGCCCACGGCGAATCCGCAGCCGAATCTGGCGCTGACGAGGATCGCGGAGAGCCTGCCTCCCCGCCGCCACAAGTCTTCCACTGACGAGGTCTTCTCGGAGCCGCAACGGCTCCACAAGATTCTCGCCAGCTGCGGCTTCGGATCGCGCAGGGCGATGGAGGAGCTGATCATCGCCGGGCGCATCACGGTGAACCGGATGCCCGCCGACGTCGGACAGAAAGTCGGGCCGGGCGATGAAGTTCGCATCAACGGCGAGCCGGTGAAGATCCGTTTCACCGAGCCCAAGCCGCGCATGCTGCTCTATCACAAGCCGACCGGCGAGCTCGTGACGCGCGACGATCCCGAGGATCGCCCGACGGTGTTCGAGGACCTGCCGTCGATTCGCGACGGCAAGTGGATCGCCGTGGGTCGTCTCGACTACAACACCGAAGGTCTGCTGCTGTTCACGAACTCAGGCGAGCTCGCGAACCGGCTGATGCATCCGCGCTACGAAGTCGAGCGCGAATACGCGGTGCGCGTCATGGGGCGGATCAGCGACGAGCAGATCGGCACGCTCACGACTGGCGTCGAGCTCGAGGACGGGCCCGCGAAATGCGAGAAGGTGGAGGACGCAGGCGGCGAGGAGGAAGGCGCGAATCATTGGTACAACGTGACGCTGAAGGAAGGGCGCAATCGCGAAGTGCGGCGACTTTTCGAAGCGCTCGGATTGACCGTCAGCCGGCTCATTCGCGTGCGCTACGGTCGCATCGCGATGCCGAGCTCTTTGAAGCGCGGCGACGTGTACGAGATGGAGCCGCAGGACATGAACGCGCTGCTGCGTTCGGTCGGCATGAAGCCGAACGCGATGGGCGAAGCGCCTTCGCCCGACAACCGGCCGCCACGCAACGACCGTCCGACGCAGGGCAAAGGACAACGACCCGGACATCGCGGACGGCGCGGTGGTCCCGGTGGTCCACCGCAGGGCAATCGACGAAACAACGGGCAGGGCGGTGACGAGCGGTTTGCGCAAGGTCAAGGCGGGGCACGCGGACCGCATGCGGGTCAACAGCGTGGCAGCGGCGCTTCGGGTCAACGCACCGGTCCGCCGGGTCAACCGCGGCGTGGACCGCCGCATCAGAAACGGCGTTATGGGCAAGGCGGCCCGGGCCAGGGCTCGGCTCATGCGGGTGGACAGCGCCGCCCGCAACGCGACGGCCCGCCGAATCCGTCAGGCTACGGCATCAACGCGAACGCCGGTCGCCCGGGAAAGCCCAAGCGGCGCGGCGGCCGCGGAGTGAAGTCGTCGTCGAATGTCTCGGCGCAAGTCGGCGTCGCACGCGATCGCCGCGTGGGGCAGAAACCGAAGAGTGCCGAAGGGCGCGCGCCGTCGATGCCCGTCGTCACTCACAAGAAGCGTCGCAGCATCGTTGCGCCGGATTCCACGCCTCCGCGCGACGACGAGAACGAATAGCCGTCGTTCAGTCGAGGAACAGGTCGGTCATCAGCGGCTGACCCGGCGCCACCGCATAGCGGTCGAGATCGGTCACGCCGGTATCGCGCAGCACTTCCTCGTCGATGAAGAAGTTGCCGGTCGTTCGCGAATCGCGCGTGACGATCGCGTGCGCGGCGTCGGCGACGATCGACGGCTTGCGCATGCGCGCCGTCTGCGAGCCTGCGCCGGGAATCATCGCGATCGCCGCCGTCGCGATGACGGTTCGCGGCCACAATGCGTTGACCGCCACGCCGTGTGCGCGGAATTCCTCCGCCATGCCGAGCACGCAGAGGCTCATGCCGTACTTCGCGATCGTGTACGCGACGTGCGGCTTGAACCACTTTGCAGCCAGGTTCAACGGCGGCGCGAGCGTCAGGATGTGCGGATGTCGACCGGCGCGCGCGGATTCGATCAAATGCGGCAGGCAGGCGCGCGAGGCGACATAGGTTCCGCGCGTGTTGACGTCGTGCATCAGGTCGAAGCGCTTGACCGGCGTGTCGAGCGTCCCGGTCAGGCTGATCGCGCTCGCATTGTTGATCAGGACGTCGAGCGAGCCGAAGCGCTCGAGTGTTGCGTTGACGGCGGCTTCTACTTGCTCCTCGTCTCGAATATCACAACGCAAGGCGAGCGCCTGACCTCCGGCCCGTTCGACCTCGACGGCCGCTTCGTAGATCGTTCCTGGCAACTTCGGATGCGGCGCGTCGGTCTTGCCGAGGATGGCCACGTTCGCGCCATCGCGGGCTGCGCGTAGCGCGATCGCGAGACCGATGCCCCGTGATGCGCCGGTGATGAAAAGCGTCTTTCCGGCGAGCGTTGCGGCGTCAACCACGATGGAAGTCGGGTGCGCGCTTCGCGAGAAACGCCTGGACACCTTCGACGAAGTCAACAGAGCCTGCGCATTCGCCGAAGCTCGTCGCCTCGGCCGAAAGCTGCTCGGAGAGCGAACTTCGTGTCGACTCGCGCAGAAGCCGCTTCAGGTTGCGCAAAGCGCGCGTCGGCGCAGCGGCGAGGCGCTGGGCAGCTTCGTCGACGACACGATCGAGATCGTCGGCAACGACGACGCGATTGACGAGTCCGATTGCGTGCGCATGCTTCGCATCGAAGCGATCGCCCAGCATCAGGATTTCGGCGGCGCGGCGTGATCCGACGATGCGCGGAAGCCAGTACGTGCCGCCGCCGTCAGGTGAGACGCCGAGCGTGAGATACGCCGACGCGAAGTAGGTGTCGTCGCTCGCATAAGCAAGATCGCAGCCGTTCGCGAGCGAAAGTCCGAACCCCGCGACGGCGCCTTGCAGCCGCGCGATGACCGGCTGCGGCATGCGCGCGAGCGTTTCGACGCCTGCGTGAACGCACTCGGCGAAGCGTTGAAACGATGTGCGACGCTTCGACGCATCGTCGGCGAGCGAATGCGCGAAGACGCGAATGTCGCCGCCCGCCATGAAGTGCCGGCCGGCGCCTTTCAGGATCACGACACGGATCGCATCGTCGGCCGCGATTTCGGCGGTCCTGGCGACCAGGGCATCGACCATCGGCGCGTCGAGCGCATTCACCGCGGACGGACGATTGAGCGTGAGCGTCGCGATCGCGCCCTCGCGTGAAAGAAGTACTGTGTCGTTCATGCCAGGGCCGGGGAGTCTAGCACTCGCGTTCAGCCGAACGCACAAGGAGCGTCGCACCGTGCAGCGATTGCTCGACGAGCGGCCGCCACGGCGGGCTGCGCAGCGGTGCATGACATTTGTTTCCGCAAGCGATCATATGTACCATGCAACGGCTCGGCACTTGGACAGGAAGTAGGCATGCGCGCTGCCGTTCTGCACGACATCCGCGATATCCGGCTGACCGAAATCCCGTTGCCGAGCCCGTCGAACGGCGACCTGTTGCTTCGCGTGAAGGCCGTCGGGGTTTGCGGCAGTGACGTGCATTCCTATCTCGAGGGGAGTACGACCGGCCGGACGAACGTGAACCAGCTCGTGCTCGGCCACGAGGTTGCCGGTGTCATCACCGCGGAATCCGCCGAACAGGCCGCGCTCCCTGCCGGGACGTTGGTGGCCGTCGACCCGGCAAAGCCTTGCGGCATGTGCGAATGGTGCGAGCGCGGCCATACGAACCTGTGCCCGAACGTGCGCTTCCTGGGTTATGGTTCCCAGAACGGCGGCATGGCCGAATACGTCGTCGTGCCCTCGTCAGCACTTCACGCGGTTCCCGAGGCGTTCGACGCGGCGACGACGGTACTACTTGAACCGCTCGGCGTTGCGATCCACGCGTGCGATCTTGCACGCCTGCGCTTGATGGAAACCGTCGCCGTGCTCGGCTGCGGCCCGATCGGCCTGCTGTTGGTACAGCTTGCCCGGCTGTCCGGGGCGCAGAGCGTCT
>DATLNR010000040.1:0-3041 GCA_035536655.1 Casimicrobiaceae bacterium | reverse complement strand
GCGTGCGTCTCGGGCAGGTTCTCGTTGTTCGTGCCCTCACGCTCGACCAGATAGGGAATCGCGTCGAGGCGGAAGCCGTCCACGCCCATGTCGAGCCACATGCGCATCACGCGGAACACGGCCTTCAGGACCTGCGGATTGTCGAAGTTGAGGTCGGGCTGGTGCGAGAAGAAGCGGTGCCAGTAAAACTGCTTGGCGACGTCGTCGAACGACCAGTTCGACTTCTCGGTGTCGGTGAAGATGATGCGCGTGCCGCCGTAGCGCGTCGGATCGTCGCTCCACACGTAGAAGTCACGCTTGCTTGACCCCCGCGGCGCGCGTCTGGCCGCCTGGAACCACGCATGCTGGTCGGACGTGTGATTGATGACGAGCTCGGTGATAACGCGCAGATCGCGTCGATGTGCTTCGCGGACGAATTGCGCGAAGTCGCCGCGCGTGCCGTACGAGACGTGCACGTTGCGGTAATCGGCGACGTCGTAGCCGTCGTCGCGCAACGGTGACGGATAGAACGGCAGCAGCCAGATCGTATTGACGCCGAGGTCGCGGACGTAGTCGAGCTTCTCCGTCAGACCGCGAAAGTCGCCGATGCCGTCGCCGTTGGTGTCGAAGAAAGCCTTGATGTGCAGCTGATAAACGACGGCGTCTTTGTACCAGTCCCGTGGCGTCGCGGACGCTGTATCGGAGGGTGCCGGCGGCGCGAGCACGTCGGGCTGGGCGCCGCTCCCCGCGGCAGCGAAAGCATCGGTCGGCGAATCGGCTTTCACAGGAAGTAGTCGAAGTCGCGTTCGGTTCGTACCTGCCGGCGAACGACGAAGATGTGCGCAGGCACGCGCGTCGGATCGAGCTCGACGTAGTTGCGCTCGCCGCTCCAACGATAGCGGGCATTCGTCAACAGATCGTGGACCTGGAACGGCTGCGCGGCATCGACTCGCAGCGCTTTCAGGTCGAGCATGAGCCAACCCGACTGCACATGGTCGGGATCGACGTTCACGACGACGAGCAGCGCGTTGTCCGCTTCCTCGTCGATGCGCGTGTAGGCGACGAGCTCGGCATTGTCGGTGGTGACGAAGGCCAGCCCGCCGAGACGCTGCAACGCAGGCTGCTCGCGACGCGCCGCATTGACGCGTGCGATGAAGTGAGAAAGGCTGTCCTCGCGGTCGAGGTCCCACTGGCGCAGCTGATACTTCTCCGAGTGCAGGTACTCCTCGCTGCCGGGCTCGCGTGGTTCGTGTTCGAGCAACTCGTAGGCCGGGCCGTAGATGCCGTAGTTGCCCGAAAGCGTCGCTGCGAGCACGAGCCTCGCCATGAACGTCGGCCGTCCGCCGATCTGCAGCGCCTCGTGCAGGATGTCGGGCGTGTTCGGCCACGCGTTTGGCCGGAAGTAGTCGCGTCCGGGGCCCGTCGTGAGCTCGGTGAAGTAATCGGTCAGCTCCTCCTTGGTGTTGCGCCACGTGAAGTACGTGTACGACTGTGTGAAGCCGAGCTTCGCCAGCCGATGCATCACTTTCGGTCGCGTGAACGCCTCCGACAGGAAAATGAGATCGGGATGATCGCGCTTCAGCGTATCGATCGCCCACTCCCAGAACGCGAACGGCTTCGTATGCGGGTTGTCGACGCGGAAGATGCGCACCCCTTCGCCGATCCAGAACGCGATGACGTCGCGCAGCTCTTCCCACAGCTCGCGCCAGTCGGCCGATTCGAAGTTGAACGGGTAGATATCCTGATACTTCTTCGGGGGGTTCTCGGCGTATTGGACGGTGCCGTCGGGCCGCCATTTGAACCACGTCGGATGCGCTTCGACGTACGGGTGGTCGGGCGCGCACTGGAACGCGATGTCGAGCGCGACCTCGAGACCCGCTTCGGCGGCGCGCGCGACGAAACGCCGGAACGACGCAACGTCGCCGAGCGACGGATGGATGGCCTGGTGGCCGCCTTCGGAAGCGCCGATCGCCCATGGACTGCCCACATCGTCGGGACCCGCAACGAGCGCGTTGTTCGGTCCCTTGCGCCGGACGCGGCCGATCGGATGGATCGGCGGCAGATAGAGCACGTCGAATCCCATGCGGGCGATGTACGGGAGCCGCGCTTCGCAATCCGCGAACGTGCCGTGCACACCGGGCGCGGGACTGCAGGACCGTGGAAACATTTCGTACCAGCTCGAGAAGCCGGCGCGGACGCGATCGACGACGAGCGGAAACTCGATCGGGTAGGTCGTCGCGAAGGTGCGATCCGGAAAGCGCTGTGCGAGCGCCGCCATCTCCGGATCGAGGGCCTGTGTGCGCAATCTTTCGGCATCGTCGAGCTTGGCGAGCGCCTTCGACCATGTCGCAAGCGCTTTGCGATCATCGCCCTTGGCCCGCTTGCTCGCGGCTTCGATCAGCGTGGAACCGGCGCGCGCCGCGATGCGAAGGTCGTCGGCATCGACGCGGCGGGAGAAGTCGTGGCGCCACGAAAGGAACGCGTCGACCCATGCGGTAATCGTGAAGCGATAGCGCCCGAGGTGTTCGACGACAAAGCTTCCGCGCCAGCGATCGTTGCCGAGCGGCGCCATCGGCGTTTCCTGCCACGCCGATTCGTCCTCGCGACGGAAGCGGACGAGACATGCGACCACGTCGTGTCCATCGGTGAAACAATCGGCTTCGACGTCGACGACGTCGCCGACGACGCGCTTCGCGGCGAAGCGTCCGTGGTCGACGCTCGGCGTGATCGTCTCGATGATGACGCGCGCGCGCCCATCGCTTTCGACCGGAGCTCCTGCTCGGTTGTTCGGAGCAGTCTTCTTCACGTGGGCCCGAGGAACAGCACGCCGAGCGGCGGCAGCGTCAGTGACAGCGAATGAAACCGGCCGTGCGCGCCGACCGGTGATGATTGCACGCCACCGAGATTGCCGACGTTGCTGCCGCCGTAGATGTCGGCATCGCTGTTCAGGAGCTCGTTCCACAATCCGGCGACGGGAACGCCAAACAACACATTTTGGCGCGGCACCGGCGTGAAGTTGCACACAACGAGGATCGGACGTCCGGAGCGTGGCCGGCGAAGAA
>DATLNR010000039.1:0-7916 GCA_035536655.1 Casimicrobiaceae bacterium | reverse complement strand
GCCAGCTGCTCGCCCGCATCGATCCGGAATCGTTCGAGCTCAAGGTCCGGCAGGCGGAGGCGGACGTCGAGGCGGCGAGGACGTCGTTGCTGCAACGCGAGAGCGACGTCTCGGCGCAGCGCTCGCAGGTCATCCGCGCGCAGATCACCTACGACGACGCGAAGCGCGACCTGGAACGCAAGGAATCGCTGGTGCAGAAGAATTTCATCGCACCGGCCGAGCGTGACAAGGCGCTGTTCGTCGAGCGCGGCGCAGCCGAGGCGGTTCGCACCGTGCAGGCACAGGTGGCATCGGCGCAAGCGCAGGTCGCCAACGCGCAGGCGGTCGTCAAGCAACGCGAAGCGGCGCTCGCCAGCGCGCGCAACGATCTTTCCAAGACCGAGATCACCGCACCGGTCGACGGCGTGGTCATCTCGCGCCAGGTCGAGCCCGGCCAGACGGTGGCGGCGAGCCTCAACACGCCGACGCTGTTCACGATCGCGCAGGACCTGTCGCAGATGCAGGTCGACGTGGCCATCGACGAATCGGACATCGGGCGCATCCGTGCCGACCAGCGCGTGACGTTCACCGTCGATGCGTTTCCCGGGCGCACGTTCGAGGGGACGGTCCGGCAGATCCGCAAGGCGGCGCAGACGGTGCAGAACGTCGTCACCTACATCGTCGTCGTCGGCACGAAGAATCCGTCGCTTTCGCTCGTGCCGGGAATGACCGCCAACGTGCGGATCGTCACCGATCAGCGCAACAACGTGTTGAAGGTGCCGAACTCGGCGCTGCGCTGGCGGCCGGCGGGGGCGAGCGCGGGTAAAGGCGATGCGGTCGAAACCGCGGATGCCGGTGGTGGAGGCGGCGGCGGCCGTCCGAATCCCGAAGTCCAGCGGCAGCGATTGATCGACGAGCTGAAGCTCGACAGCGCGCAGGTCGCGCGACTCGACGAGATCTTCGCCGAGATGAAGACGCGGATGATGGAGCTGCGCGACGTTCCCGAAGCGGATCGGCGGCAGCGGGCCCAGCGCATGCGCGGCGACACGCGACAACGCATCAGCTCGATGCTCAATGCCGAGCAGCAGAAGCGCTATGCGGAGATCGTCGGGAACGACACCGGACGCGTCGGCGGCGCCTCCGGTTCCGGACGCGTCTACGTCCCCGCGGCGGCCGGGGCACAGGAAGTGCGGCTGCGCACCGGCTTGTCCGATGGCAACGCGACCGAAGTCGTCAGCGGTGACATCAAAGAAGGCGATCCGGTCATCGTGGGGACGGTCAGCGGCAGCGCTCCGCCGTCGCGGCCCGGCGCCGGTGGCGCGCCGCGGTTGCCGTTCTGAGAGATGAACGACCCCCACGCTCGCAAGCTCGCTGCCCCCCGAGGGGGCCCAATCAGTGGCTTGGGGCGGCCCGGCGCCACTGACTGATGCCCATGCTCGTCGAAACCCGCGAGCTTGTGAAGGTTTATCGCATGGGCGATACGCACGTACGCGCGCTCGCCGGCGTGTCGCTCGACATCGACGAGGGCGAGTTCGTCGCCGTGATGGGTCCGTCGGGCTCGGGCAAGTCGACGTTCATGAACCTCGTCGGCTGCCTCGACGTGCCGACGTCGGGCAGCTACCGGCTCGCCGGTCGCGATGTCGGCAAGCTCTCGTCCGATGCGCTCGCGACGGTGCGCAATCGCAGCATCGGCTTCGTGTTTCAGCAATTCAATCTGCTGGCGCGAACGACGGCGGCCGAGAACGTCGAGCTGCCGCTCCTGTATGCAGGCGTGCCGACGGGTGAGCGTGAGGAGCGCGCATTGCGGCAGCTCGCGCGCGTCGGCTTGGGCGATCGCGCCGATCACCATCCTGCGCAACTGTCTGGCGGACAGCAACAGCGCGTGGCAATTGCGCGCGCGCTGGTCAACGAGCCGCAGCTCATTCTCGCGGACGAGCCGACCGGGGCGCTCGACACGATGACGGGCCTCGACGTCATGGCGCTGTTGCAAGAGCTGAATCGCAGCGGCATCACGATCGTTCTCGTCACGCACGAGCACGACATCGCGGCCTTCGCTTCGCGGCTGGTCACGTTCCGCGATGGACATGTCGTGTCCGATACGTCGAACGATCCGCGCGACGCCGGAAAGGCACTGGCGAGCCACGCGGTACCGGATGAACGACCCCCACGCTCCCTGGGGTCGCTCCCCCCCGAGGGGGCGCCGCCAGCCGCTTGGGGCGGCCCTGCGCGGCTGGCATGACGTTCCTCGCGACGTTGAAGGTCGCGCTAATCGCGCTGCGCACGAACAAGCTCCGCTCGGCGTTGACGATGCTCGGCATCATCATCGGTGTCGCGGCGGTGATTGCGATGGTCGGCGTCGGCGCGGGCGCGCAGGCGCGCGTCGAGGACCAGATCAAGAGCCTCGGCAGCAACCTGATCATCGTGCTGTCGGGCAACGTCACGTCGGGCGGCGCGCGAATGGGCGCGGGCTCGCAACCGACGATCTCGGAAGACGACGGGTACGCGCTGCAGCAGGAGATTCCGATCGTCGCGGCGTCCGCGCCGCAGCTTCGTGGCGGCGGACAGATCGTGTTCGGCAACAGCAACTGGGCCACGTCGATCTTGGGCGTTTCGCCCGAGTACTTCGTGGCGCGCAACTGGGCGACGGTGTCGGGACGCTCGATCGAGCCGGCCGACGTCGATGCCGGCGCCAAGGTCGTCGTGCTCGGCCAGACGGCCGCGCGCAATCTGTTTGGCGAAGCCGACCCGGTCGGCGAGACGGTGCGCGTGCGCCGCGTGCCGCACATCGTCATCGGCCTGCTCGAACGCAAGGGCCAGAGCATGGTGGGGCAGGATCAGGACGATGTCGTGATGATTCCGATCAGCACGGCGCGCAAGCGCGTGCTCGGCGGCCAGCAGGTGAAGTCGCGCAGCGTCCAGGCGATCACCGTGCGCGTGCAGGACGGCGAGGACATTGCGGAGGCGGAGCAGCAAATCCGCGATCTTCTGCGCCAGCGGCATCGCCTCGCACCGAATCAGGAAGACGACTTCTACCTGCGAAACCTCGCCGAAGTGCTGGCCGCGCAGGAAGCGAGCTCGCGCGTGCTCGCGATGTTGCTCGCAGCGATCGCGTCGGTGTCATTGCTCGTCGGTGGCATCGGCATCATGAACATCATGCTCGTGTCGGTGACCGAACGAACACGCGAGATCGGCCTGCGCATGGCCGTCGGCGCACGCGGCCGTGACATCCTCTTGCAATTTCTTGTCGAGGCCGTGACGCTCGCGCTGATCGGCGGCCTCGCTGGAATCCTCGTCGGCATCGGCGCATCGATCGCCATCGGTCACTTCGCCGGCTGGCGAACGGAAATGAACGCCGCGTCGATCATCGTCGCGTTCGGCTTCGCCGGGGCGATCGGCGTGTTCTTCGGGTTCTATCCGGCGCGGAAGGCGGCGCGGCTGGCGCCTATCGAGGCGCTTCGGCACGAGTGAGCGTGGCTGGTCTAAATCACGTTCTCCTCGACGATCGGCTGTTGTGCGGCAATGCGCTCGAAAGCCAGCGCGCCCAGGTCGAGCGTTCGATATCGACCGTACGCGATGAGCTCCGCAATGCCCCGTCCCACCGCCGGCGCCTGTTGCAACCCATGGCCGGAGAAGCCGTTGGCGAAGTAGAGGTTCCGCCACTTGGGATGCGCACCGACGATGCCGTTGTGATCGAAAGTATTGAGCTCGTAATAGCCGGCCCATGAGCTTTCGACGCGTAGCGCGTCGAACACCGGCACGCGATGCGCGAGTGCGGGCCATAGGACGTCGTCGAACAAACGATGATCGACATCGAGCGGCAGGTCATCGGCATCTTGATCTGCAGACGGCGAGATGCCGCAGATGAAGCGCTGTTGACCCTCCGGCCGAAACCACAAGCCGCTCGGATCGATGACGAGCGGACATCCGTCGATCGGCGTCGGACACGAGAACGTGAAGACGCATCGCCGCCGTGCGCGCACCGGAAGATCGATGTCGACCCAGCGCGCTACGTTTGCTGCCCACGGGCCGGCAGCATTGACGAACGCATCGCCGCGGATCGCCTCGCCATTCTTCAGGCGCACGGAGACGACGCGATCGGCGATGACATCGAATCCGCAAGCCTCGGCGTGCAGATACCGCCCACCATCGGACCTCGCCTTGCGCCTGAACGCCTGCATCAGGCTATAGCCATCGAACCATCCTTCGCCGCTCAATCCGAGCGAGCCGAGTGCGATATCCGGCGTAGCGAGCCACGGGAAGCGATCGTGAAGCTGCTTGGACGACAACAGGGCGACGTCGACGCCGTGGCTTCTCTGCAATTCGTGGTTCCCCTTCATTCCTGGGACACCAGCAGCAGTTGCGAGATAAAGATATCCCGGTTCGGTGAGGCCGATGTCCGGACGATCGTCGCCGATTGCGAGCTCGTCGCCGACGCGTCTCAGGAAGTCGATGCCGAACTTGCCGATCTCGATGTTGACTGCCGTCGAAAACTGCTGGCGGATCGAGCTCGCGGACAACGCCGACGACGCACAAGCGTACGTTGGATCGCGCTCGATCACCGTAACCGTGCCGTCGAACGCCCGATCGCGCAGCGCGAAGCTCGCAATCGCGCTGCCGATCACACCGCCGCCGATGATGACGACATCCCGCTTCATCGTTCCGTTAGCATAGCAACCGATGACTTCGAGGCTGCCCTACATCGCTGCCGACGCCGTGCACGCTGCGCTCGACTATCCGTCGCTGATCGACGCGTTGCGCAAAGGTTTCGCCGCAGGCGCCACGACGCCGCTCCGCGCGAGTCACGAGGTCACCGCAAGCGGCGATCGGCTGCTCGTGATGCCGTCGTGGGACGGCGTCAGTCTCGGCGTCAAGCTCGTCACCGTGTTTCCGCAAAACAAGGCGCGAGGGCTTGCAAGCGTCGCGGCGCTCTATGTGCTGATGGATGGCATGACCGGCCATCCGCTCGCGTTGGTCGACGGCGAGGCGTTGACGCTACGACGGACGAGCGCCGCGTCCGCGCTTGCGTCGACGTATCTCTCGCGGTCCGACGCATCGACGCTGCTGGTGATTGGGACTGGCGCCTTGGCGCCGTACATGGCGCGTGCGCATTGCGGGGTACGCACGATCGAGCGTGTTCTGATCTGGGGCCGCTCTTGCGGCGCGGCGAATGCCGCGGCGCAGCGGCTACGAAGCGAGGGTCTGAATGCTATGCCTGCGCAGAACCTGCAGGACGCCATCGCGCAGGCTCACATCATCACCGCCGCGACGACAGCCCGCGAACCGCTGGTGCTGGGTGAGGACGTCCGACCCGGCACACACGTCGATCTCGTCGGCGCGTTCACGCCGCAAATGCGCGAAAGCGACGATGCGCTGGTCTTGAGCGCGCACGTCTTTGTCGACACTTACGTCGGCGCGCTGAAAGAGGCAGGCGACCTGGTGCAGCCGATCGAAAGCCGTGTCATCGATCACCACCATGTGCAAGCCGAGCTTGCGGAACTCGTCGCAGGCAAACATCCCGGCCGCACCACCGACGAAGCGATCACCTTGTTCAAATCGGTCGGCACGGCACTCGAAGACCTTTGCGCGGCACGTTTGGTTGTGGAGCGAACGGCGAAAGCTTAGGCAATCAGCGAGTGGTCCAGCGAAGTCCGGGGAAGCGCGCGAAGTCGGTGTCCGCCGAACACAGCCTGAACCCATGCTCGATTGCAAGAGCCGCGACGTGGGCGTCGTGCACGAGATTGCCTTGAACGGTGGGCTGCATCAACAAGTCCTCGATCCCCGTGCTATGTCGTTCGGTCGGCTGCGGGATCCATACACCTGTCGACATCCAGCCACCGGCTCGCCTGCGACCAAGCCTCGTGCAAGCTGCCGGTTGCGCCGATGAGGCAGCGTCCGAGATCGATACCTTCGGTCCTGAACGGCTTGCGCCTCGGCGGTGGGTCCGAAAGCTGCTGCAGTCCCTGTCGTAGCCCATCGTTGACCAGCTCCTACATCGTCTGGCCGCGCAAGCGTTCGAGCACGACGACGACATCGTCGTCCAGCGTCAGAGTCGTTCTCATCGTTCGACTAATACTTCGAAGATGCGTTGATGGCAATGTAATGATGCTTTGATGCCTAACGCGGTCGATCCACCGCCGCCGCGCGCTCGTGCCCGAGCTTCGCCGCCTCGAGCCGGCGGCTCACGTCACCCACTTCGGCCGTGACGACGGCTGCCGGGTGAGCCGAATCGACAGTCGCTTCGTCGTCCATCTCATCCACCAGGAATCCGCCGCTCTGATGCGCCCACAACCGCGCATACAACCCGCCCTGCGCCAGCAGACTGCGATGATCGCCCTCCTCGACGACGCGGCCCTGCTCGAGCACGATCAGCCGATCCATCGCCGCGATCGTCGACAGCCGGTGCGCGATCGCCACGACCGTCTTGCCCTCCATCAGCCGGTACAGACTCTGCTGAATCGCCGCCTCGACCTCCGAATCGAGCGCGCTCGTCGCTTCGTCGAGCAGCAGGATCGGCGCATCCTTCAACATCACGCGCGCGATGGCGACGCGTTGACGTTGTCCGCCGGACAGCTTGACGCCGCGCTCACCGACATGCGCGTCGTACGCTCGACGCCCCTTCGGATCCTGCAACGTCTCGATGAAGTCGTGCGCCTCGGCGCGCGTCGCCGCCGCAACGATCTCGGCGTCGGTCGCGGCCGGCCGGCCGTAGACGATGTTCTCGCGGACCGATCGATGCAACAGTGACGTGTCCTGCGTGACCATGCCGATTTGCGCGCGCAGGCTGTCCTGCGTGACCTGTGCGATGTCCTGGCCGTCGATCAGGATGCGACCGCTCTCCGTGTCGTAGAAGCGCAAAAGCAGGTTTACGACCGTCGACTTGCCGGCGCCGGAGCGGCCGACGAGTCCGATCTTCTGGCCGGGGCGGATCGTCAGCGTCAGACGATCGACGACCGCATCCTTGCCGCCGTACGCGAACGTGACGTCGTCGAAGCGGATCTCGCCTTGCGTCACGTTGAGGACGCTCGCGTTCGGCTTGTCGACGAGCGCGCGCGGCTGCGAGAGCGTCTCGATACCGTCGGCGACCGTGCCGATGTGCTCGAACAGCGAGGCCATCTCCCACATCACCCAATGCGAGATGCCGTTGAGCCGCAACGCCATCGCCGTTGAGGCAGCGACCGCGCCGACGCCGACGTCACCGCGCATCCATAGCAACAATGTCGCGCCCGCCGTTGCGGCGATCAGCGCCATGCTGAGGATGTGATTGACGATCTCGAAGCCCGTTACGAGCCGCATCTGGGCATGAACTGTCGTCAGGAACTCTTGCATAGCGCTGCGCGCGTAGCTCGCTTCGCGCCGCGCATGCGAGAACAGCTTGACGGTCGCGATGTTGGCGTACGCGTCGGTGATGCGGCCGGTCATCAGGCTTCGCGCATCGGCTTGCGCCCGCGCCACGCGACCCAGTCGCGGGACGAAGTAGACGAGCGCAATCACGTACAGCGCGACCCAGGCGACAAACGGCACGATGAGCCACAGGTTGAAGCCGCCCAGCACGCCCAGCAGCGTGACGAAGTAGATGATCACGAACACGAGAAGCTCGGTGAACACGAGCCACGTGTCGCGAACCGCCAGCGCCGTCTGCATCAGCTTCGTCGCGATGCGCCCGGCGAACTCGTCCTGATAGAAGGTCATGCTCTGATCGAGCAACATCCGGTGAAAGTTCCACCGCAGGAGCATCGGGAAGTTCCCGAAAATCGTCTGCTGCTTGACCGTCGACTGCAGCGCGACGAGTCCGATGCTTGCGACGAGGATCGCACCGAGCACCAACAGCGTCCCGCGCTCGCGTTCCCAGAGCTGCGACGGATGGACGTCCGCGAGCCAGTCGACGACGTTGCCGAGCATCGATAACAGCATCGCCTCGAACACGCCGATCACGGCCG
>DATLNR010000038.1:0-13697 GCA_035536655.1 Casimicrobiaceae bacterium | reverse complement strand
GCTGGCCTCCTTGCACCACCGTGGCGTGCGCTGATTTGCGAGTCGGCCATCTCGTGTCGACTCGCGACGCCGCGATCCCCACGCACACAACGCGTGGGGCCCCTCGCCGGCTGCTCGCGCCACGCCCTGCGCACTGACATGCGCGTTGACGACGCCGTGGTCGAAGATGTCGCGCGCGAGCTTTATATCCGCGCGCTCAAGATGCTGCCGCCCGACGTCAAGGCCGGCTTCGACGAGCTCGTGCGAAGCGAAACCGCGCCGATCGCACGACGCGTGCTGTCGACGATGGTCGCCAACATCAAGGTCGCCGAAGCGACCGACAACCTGCTTTGCCAGGACACCGGGCTTCCGATCTACAACGTCGTCATCGGCCGCGGCGTCGCCGTCGACGGCCCTGCGCTGAAGGCGGCGATCCGGCGCGGCTGCGAACGCGCGACGCGCGAGCATCCGTTGCGGTCGTCGGTGGTCCATCCGTTGACACGCGTCAACGAGCATACGTCGTGCGGCATCGAGATGCCCGTCGTGCATGTCGACTTCGACACGTCGCCGGATACGTTGTCGATCGAGATGATCCCCAAGGGCAGCGGATCGGAGAACAATTCGTTTCTGAAGATGGCCGTCCCGGCCGAGGGCGTCGAAGCGGTCAAGACGTTCGTCGTCGATTGCGTCATTGCAGCGGGAGGCAAGACCTGCCCGCCGACGATCGTCGGCGTCGGCATCGGCGGCACGTCGGATCTTTGCGTCGCGTTGGCCAAGCGTGCCGCGACGCGTCCGCTCGGCAGCGAATGCGCCGATGTCGAGGGCGCGAAGCTCGAGAAAGCATTGACACGCGCGGTGAACCAGCTCGGCGTCGGGCCGCAAGGTCTGGGCGGCGACTCGACTGCGTTCGCCGTGCACGTCGAGCTTGCGGCGACGCACATCACGATGAATCCGGTGGCGGTCAACATGCAGTGCCATTCGGCGCGGCGCGCACGGGCGACGGTAACGCCGGCGGGCGTCAGCTACGGCTTCTAGGTGGAACGACCCCCACGCTTCGCTTCGCTCGCTCCCCCCAAGGGGGGCACAGTCAGTGCTTGGGGCGGCTGGCCTCCTTACACCATCGTGGCTTGCAATGACTCGCGAGTCGGCCATCTCGTGTCGACTCGCGACGCGTCGATCCCCACGCACACGACGCGTGGGGCCCCGCGCCGGCTGCTCGCGCCACGCCCTGCGCACTGACATGGCGCATCACGAGCTTGCGATGCCGATCGACGAAGCGCGGGCCCGCGCGCTGCGCGTCAACGATACGGCCACATTGCAACGAACGCTCTACGGTATCCGCGACGCGACGCAGATCGCGATGTTTGACCGTGGACGCACGACGCGCTTCGACCTGCGCGGTCACGCGGTGATTCATACGGCGCCGAACGTGCGCAAGGTCGCGCCCACCGCGGAACATCCGACCGGTTACGCGCCGCTGTGCGTCGGCACGACGACCTCGGATCGCATGGAGCGATTCACGGAGCCGCTGATGTCGCAGTACGGCGTGCGGCTCGTCATCGGCAAGGGCGGATTGCGCGACGCATCGAAAGCCGCGTTCATGCAGCACGGCGGCGCTTATCTCGCCATCATCGGCGGCACCGCCGCGCTGGAAACGACGTGGGTGGAAGCGATCGAGGACGTGGATCTCGATGATCTCAATCCCGAGTCGCTGTGGCGCTTTCGTGTCCGTGACTTCGGTCCGTTGCTCGTCGCGATGGATAGCCACGGCGGCAGCCTGTACGACGTCGTGCGCGACGATGTCGCTTCACGTCGCGCGAACGTGCTCGCCTCTCTCGGCATCGGCAGCCGGTGATCCTGCGGCGGCTTGCGACCGACATCCTGATCCTCGGTTCCGGCGGCGCGGGTCTCTTCGCCGCGCTGCACGCGCACCAGGCCGATCCGTCGCTTACGATCACCGTCGCGGTGAAGGGACTGCTCGGCAAGAGCGGTTGCACGCGCATGGTCCAGGGCGGCTACAACGTTGCGCTTGCGCGTGACGACTCGGTCGAGCGCCATTTCATGGACACGATCGAGGGCAGCAAGTGGCTCGCCGATCAGGACCTCGCGTGGACGCTGGTGACAAAGGCGGTCGAGCGCGTGCGCGAGCTAGAGAACGAGCTCGGCTGCTATTTCGATCGCAATCCCGACGGCACGATCCACCAGAAGGCGTTCGCCGGGCAGACGTTCGATCGCACCGTGCACAAGGGTGACCTGACCGGCATCGAGATCATGAACCGGCTTTCCGAGCAGGTGTGGTCGCGGCGCATCGGCCGGCTCGAGGAGCATCGCGCGATCGAGCTCGTGAAGACCCGCGACGGCTCGGGCGTCGCCGGCGTGCTGATGATCGACATGCGCAGCGGCGAATTCGCGTTCGTGCAGGCGAAGGCCGTGCT
Organism: Casimicrobiaceae bacterium; assembly: GCA_035536655.1. Taxonomy (GTDB): domain Bacteria; phylum Pseudomonadota; class Gammaproteobacteria; order Burkholderiales; family Casimicrobiaceae; genus VBCG01. The sequence continues at coordinate 11,283 of DATLNR010000038.1, read as the reverse complement.
GCTCGCGACCGGCGGCGGACCGACGATGTACCGCTATCACACGCCGTCGGGCGACAAGAGCTGCGACGGCCTCGCGATGGCGTTGCGGGCCGGTCTCGCGTTGCGCGACATGGAGATGGTGCAGTTTCATCCGACAGGATTGCTTGCCGGCGGCGGCACGCGCATGACCGGCACGGTGCTCGAGGAGGGGTTGCGCGGCGCGGGTGGATACTTGTTGAACGGCTCGGGCGAGCGCTTCATGCAGCAGCATGATGCGGCCGCCGAGCGTGCGACGCGCGACATCGTGTCGCGTGCGATCTACGCCGAGATGCGCGCCGGTCGCACGACGCCAAACGGCGGCGTCTATCTGCAAATGCATCATCTCGGCACGGACACGGTGCGCAAGCAATTCAAGGGCATGGTCGAGCGCTGCCGCGATTGCGGCTTCGACCTCGCGGGCGGCTTGGTCGAAGTCGTGCCAACGGCGCATTACATGATGGGCGGCGTCGTGTTCAACGCGGATTGCACGACCGCGCTCGAAGGCTTGTTCGCCGCCGGCGAAGATACCGGCGGCGTGCATGGCGCGAACCGGCTGGGCGGCAACGGGGTCGCCAATTCGACGGTGTTCGGCGGGATCGCCGGCGAGACGATGGCGCAATGGGTCGCGAAGAAGGGAACGTTGCGCACACCCGACGAACCGGCGATCGCGCGCAGCATCGCGTTCCACGAGGCGCCGCTTGCGCGGCCGTCGGCTTCGGTCGAGCCGATCCGCGAAGCGCTCTACCAGTCGATGTGGGACGACGTCGGCATCGTGCGCACCGCGCAGAGTCTCGCGCGGGGACGCGCGCAGCTGGCGGCGCTCAGGTCATCGCTCGCCGAAGTCGGCGTCGCCGGCAACGATCGCGCATTCAACGTGAGCTGGCACGACTGGATCAACCTGGTGAACCTGGTGACGGTCAGCGACATCATCGCGGCGGCGGCACAGGCACGCGAGGACTCGCGAGGCGCGCATTACCGCGAAGATTTCCCGCAGACCGACGATCTCGCGCGCTCGACGTTCACCGTCGTGACAATGAACGGCGACGAGCTCGCGATCGATCGCGAGCCCGTCCGCTTCCCCCGCGTGCATCCGGGCGAAACGCTCGTCCGGGAGCGGGCGGTCGTTTCCGTTTGAACGCCGGCGAGGAGGCCTTCGCCCTGCGTAATTGCCTCACTCCTACATCGATGCCGCGACCAGACTACACGGCTGCGAACGCGGGTGAACTACGATCCGGAGCCGTTCGATCGAAAGCGATGCATGAAAAATCCGTGGCTGAAGAAAAATCCGCTGATGAGCATGTGGCTCAGCGGCTTCCATACGCTCGCGAACGGCGCTCGCGCGCATGCGTCCGCACAGGTCACCAGGTTCCTGACCAGCGGCATCAGGCAGGCCGCACGCGGGTCGACCCCATCGTCGGTGACCTCGCGCCGGCCTCGAAAGCGCTCGACTGCCCGGAAGCGCTGATCGCTCGCCGCGTGACGCGGAGGGTACAATCGCAGGTCCTCGCTTGCTGTTGTGAAGCGGCTCCAAGTCGCGCAACATGGACCGAACGCGCAACGCCGAACAGGAACTGGCCGTGCTCGCCGCGCATCTGGCGCAACGGCAGGACGCCATCCTTCTCGCGTGGCGCAAGCGCGTCGATGCCGACGCGGAATTGACGGCGCCGTCGTCGCTGCCGCGAACGCAGTTCAACGACCACGTTCCCCATTTGCTCGATGCATTCCGGCGCCAGCTTGTCTCTTCCGCGGCCGGGCAGGATTGCGGTGCGAGCGCGGAACAAGAGGAAAGTGCCGCGGGACATGGCCTCATGCGCTGGCAACAGGGCTACCACCTGCGCGAGGTGACGCGGGAGTGGGGGCATCTCAACCTGTGCGTGCTGGACGAGCTCGATCGCTACGCCTCGGCCCGCGTCGATCTCGAGCAGGAGGTCATGAGCCGCGCACGCCGCGTATGGGCGGAGCAGTACGGCCAAGGCCTGAGCGTGAGCACTGCCCATTACTTCGCGTTGCAGGAGATCGAGGCAACCGGGCACGTTCGCGACCTCGAGCAGGCGATCGGACATCTGCAGGAGATGGAGCGTCAGCGCGCAGAATTGTTGCGGCAGGCGACGCACGACTTGCGCGGCCATGTGGGCATCGTGAAGAACGCGACGACGGGGCTCGCGCGCGGCGCCCTCCCCGAGGCGACGCGCGACAAGCTCCTTCAACTGCTGCAAAGCGGCGTCTCGTCGCTGCATGCGATGCTCGACGACGTGATGAATCTCGCGCGGTTGCAGGCGGGTCACGAGGTGCTCGTCGTCCGTTCGTTCGACGTTTCGAAGATTCTGCATGCGCTGTGCGAGCGCATGCGGCCGTTCGCGGCCGACCGCGCGTTGTGGCTGAGGGCGGAGGGGCCGGCGACGCTTCCGGTCGACGGCGATGAGATGAAGACGCAGCGGATCGCGCAAAACCTGCTCTTGAACGCGCTCAAGTACACGCACGAGGGTGGCGTGACGGTCAGCTGGGGCGACAGCCGCGACAACGATCCGGAGCGGTGGATGCTGTGCGTTCAGGACACCGGCCCGGGCTTCCACGCCGGGCCGGGCGCGCCGCTTGCCGGAGCGCTCAGGAAAGCGACGAGCGAAGCGCGCGAGATCGAGAAGAGTGCCGGAAAGGGCACGCATTGGCATACCGGGGCGCAAGGTGCCGGGGCCTCTTCGGCGACGCCGGACACGCGTCCCGTGCACCAGGAGCGGGGAGAAGGCGTCGGCTTGTCGATCGTGCGGCGGTTGTGCGAAATGCTCGATGCGAGCATGGAGCTCGAATCCCGCGTCGACGAGGGGACCGTGTTCCGCGTGCTGTTCCCGCGGCGCTATGGTGCCGCAGCCAAGAGCGAATAGCCGGACAGCGCTTCGGTCGGCGGCTGCCGATCGCCGGCTCGCTGCCGTTTCGGAAGGACCGGAAACTGCAATAGAATCGCCATCCAAACGAGGCATCCTGCCCGCGTTCCGGACTTTTCAGTCCTTCGAGGAGGAACCATGTCGCAACCGCTTTCCCGCTTCCTGCGCCTGAGCCTGGCCGTCGCGCTGGCCGGCGCGATGGGCGCCGCGCAGGCGCAAACCGAGATCCAGTGGTGGCATTCGATGACCGGCGCATTGAATGATCGCGTCAACGACTTCGCCAAGGGGTTCAACGAGAGCCAGAAGGAGTTCAAGGTCGTCCCGGTCTACAAGGGCGCCTATCCCGAATCGATGGCGGCCGCCATCGCCGCGTTCCGCGCGGGCAATGCGCCGCACATCCTGCAGGTGTTCGAGGTCGGCACGGCGACGATGATGGGCGCGAAAGGCGCGATCAAGCCGGTCGCCGAAGTGCTGCGCGAAGGCGGCTTCAAGTTCGATCAGAAGAATTACATCGGGCCGGTCGCGGGCTATTACACGAATCGCAAGGGAGAGATGCTTTCGTTCCCGTTCAACAGCTCGACGCCGGTGTTCTATTTCAACAAGGACGTGTTCGCCAAGGCCGGTCTCGACGTCAACCGCGCGCCCGCGACGTGGCCGGAAGTGATGGCCGCGGCTGCGAAGATCAAGGCGGCGGGCGCATCGCAGTGCGCGTACACGAGCGGCTGGCCGTCGTGGGTGCACGTCGAGAATTTCTCGGCATGGCACAACGTCCCCATCGGCACGAAGGAGAACGGGATGGGCGGGCTCGACACCCGCTTCCAGATCAACAGCCCTCTGCACGTGCGGCACTGGAACAATCTCAAGGATTGGGGGCAGAAGGGCTACTTCACCTACGCGGGCCGGCGCAACGAGGCCGAGGCGAAGTTCTTTTCGGGTGAATGCGCGATGCTGACCAGCTCGTCGGCGGCGCAGGCGAACATCAATCGCAACGCCAAGTTCAAGTACGGCGTCGCGATGCTGCCGTACTACGCCGACGTCGCCGGCGCGCCGCAGAACTCGATTCTCGGCGGCGCCTCGCTGTGGGTCATGTCGGGCAGGAAGCCGAACGAGTACAAGGGCGTCGCGCAGTTCCTCAACTACCTGAGCGACTCCGACCGCCAGGCGCATTGGCACCAGACCACCGGCTACGTTCCGATCTCGCCGACTGCCTTCGAGATCACCAAGAAGGCGGGGTTCTACGAGAAGAATCCGGGCACGGATGTTTCGGTGCAGCAGATGATGCTGAAGCCGCCGACGGCGAACAGCAAGGGCTTGCGCTTCGGCAGCTTCGTGCAGATCCGCGACATCTTCGAAGAAGAGTTCGAGAACATGCTGTCCGGCAAGCAGGACGCGAAGGCTGCGCTCGATAATTCGGTGCGGCGCGGGAACGAGATGCTGACGCGGTTCGAGAAACAGACGAAGGAATAGGCATTCATCAGAAAGCCCAAAGTCGGCCCGGCAGCTTCATCCGCCGGGCCGCTTTTCATCCAGCGTCAGCGTTGATCGCGTTGTTGCTCGGCCAACTGTGCGCAAGCGCCTCGGCGCTCGACGTTCAGGGTCATCGTGGGGCTCGCGCTTTAGCACCGGAGAACACTTTGTCCGGATTTGCGCTGGCGCTCAGCATCGGCGTCACCACGCTGGAGCTTGATATCGCGATCACCAAGGACGACGTGCTGGTCGTATCTCACGACCCGCTGCTGAACCCGGACATCACACGCGGGCCTGATGGTCGCTTCCTGGAGACGCCTGGGCCGGTGATTCGTCAAATCACGTTTGCCGAATTGCAGCGGTACGACGTCGGCCGTTTGAAGCCCGGCACGAACTACGCGAAGCGCTACCCGCAGCAGCGCGCTGACGACGGCGCCCGAATTCCACGGTTGAGCGATGTCTTCGCGTTGGTGCGCAAGTCGGGCAATGAGGACGTGCGGTTCGCGATCGAAACCAAGGTCACGCCGTTCAACCCCGAAGAGACACCGGATCCGGAGTCGTATGCACGGGCGGTCGTCGCTGCAATCCGCGATGCCGGCATGGCACGCCGATCGACGATCCTGAGCTTCGACTGGCGCACGCTCGCGGTTGTGCAGCGGGAGGCGCCCGAGATAGGTACGGTCTACCTGACGGCGCAGCAGAGCTGGCTCGACAACATCGCTGCCGACAATCCCGGCGGCTCGGCATGGACCAATGGCATTCAATATCGAGATCACGGCTCGGTACCGAAAATGATCAAGGCCGCGGGCGGCGGTATCTGGTCGGCGTACTACGGCGACCTCGACAGCGCCAAGGTGAAGGAAGCAAAAGGGTTGGGCATCCACGTGTTGGCTTGGACCGTCAACTCGCCCGCCGATATCGCGCGGACGCTCGACTTGGGCGTCGATGGCATCGTGACGGATCGACCCGATCTGGTTCGGGACGAAATGAAGCGGCGTGGGTTGCCGCTGCCTCCAGCGAAGCCGGTGAAGCACTAAAGTGACAGGCGCTGCTCCAATCAGCGACCTGATCGGCAACCTCATCGGCAAACACTAGCGGTCATGGAAAAGCGCGTTGTTTTCCGCAGCAGGTGGCTCCCCTACGCGCTGCTGGCCCCGCAGCTCGCCGTTACGATCGTCTTCTTCTTCTGGCCAGCGGCCCAGGCGCTGTTTCAGTCGCTGCTGCAGGAAGACCCGTTCGGAACGAGCACGGAGTTCGTCGGGCTGGCGAACTTCGCTCATCTGTTCGCTGACGAGCACTATCTGTCGTCGTTCAAGGTCACTGCCGTCTTCTCGGCTCTCGTGGCCGGATTCGGCCTTTCGATCTCGCTCGTGCTCGCCGTGTTCGCCGACCGCGCGCTGCGAGGCGCAGGCGTCTACAAGACACTCCTGATCTGGCCGTATGCGGTTGCGCACGCGGTCGCAGCCGTGCTGTGGCTGTTCCTGTTCAACCCCACGCTCGGCGTCGTCGCGCACTGGATCAAGGGACTCGGCATCGGCTGGGACCCGCTCTTGAACGGTCGCGACGCGATGATCCTGGTCGTCGTGGCGGCCGTGTGGAATCAGATCTCGTACAACTTCCTGTTCTTCTTGGCCGGCCTGCAGTCGATCCCGAAGTCGCTGATCGAGGCGGCCGCGATCGACGGCGCGGGTCCGGGACGGCGCTTCTGGACGATCGTCTTTCCGCTGCTGTCGCCGATGACGTTCTTCCTGCTCGTCGTCAACATCATCTACGCGTTCTTCAACACGTTCGCGATCATCGACACGGCGACCTCGGGCGGACCGGGGAACGCGACCGAGATCCTGGTCTACAAGGTCTACAAGGACGGCTTCAAGGCGCTCGACCTCGGCAGTTCCGCGGCGCAGTCGGTCGTGCTGATGACCATCGTGATCGTACTCACCGTCATTCAGTTCCGCTGGATCGAGCGCAAGGTGCAGTATTGATGGTCGAGAAACGGCCGCTGCTCGACTTTCTCACGCACGCCGTGCTGATCCTTGGCGTCGCGATCGTTGCGTTTCCCGTCTACGTGACCTTCGTTGCGTCGACGATCACCGCCGAACAGGTGCTGGCCGCGCCGATGCCGCTGGTGCCGGGTCCGCACCTGATCGAGAACTACCGCGAGGCGTGGCTGAACGGCGCCGGCAACTCGGCGGCGCCGGTGCGCAGCATGATGTTCAACAGCCTGGTGTCCGCGCTGGCCATCGCCCTCGGGAAGATCGCGATCTCGCTCATCTCGGCGTTCGCGATCGTGTACTTCAAGTTTCCGTTGCGCATGTTCTTCTTCTGGATGATCTTCGTCACGCTGATGCTCCCGGTCGAAGTTCGCATCCTGCCGACGTACAAGATCGTCTCCGATCTGGCGATGCTCGATACCTACGCCGGGCTGACGCTGCCGTTGATCGCCTCGGCGACGGCGACGTTCCTGTTCCGGCAGTTCTTCCTCACGATTCCGGACGAACTCGCCGAGGCCGCCCGCATCGACGGCGCGGGGCCGATGCGCTTCTTCTGGGACGTCGTCGTGCCGATGTCGAAGACCAGCATGGCGGCGCTGTTCGTCATCCAGTTCATCTACGGCTGGAACCAGTACCTGTGGCCGCTGATCGTGACGACGAAGGAGGAGTACTACACCGTCGTGATCGGCATCAAGCGCATGATCGCCGGCGGAGGAGAAGCTTCGGTCGAGTGGCACCTCGTGATGGCGACCGCGATGATGGCGATGCTGCCTCCGGCGATCGTCGTGGTATTGATGCAGCGATGGTTCGTGAAGGGCCTCGTGGACACGGAAAAATAGCGCAATGGCCCAAGTCGACCTTCGCAACGTCCGCAAGAGCTACGGCACGCTCGAAGTCATCCACGGCGTGAACGTCAACGTCGCCGATGGCGAGTTCGTCGTCATCGTCGGCCCGTCGGGATGCGGCAAGTCGACGCTCTTGCGCATGGTCGCGGGGCTCGAGCCGATCACCGGCGGCGAGATCGCGATCGGCACGCGCGTCGTCAACGAGCTCGAGCCCAAGGATCGCGACATCGCGATGGTGTTCCAGAACTACGCGCTCTATCCGCACATGAGCGTGTTCGACAACATGGCGTACGGCCTCAAGATCCGCGGCTTGTCGAAGGCGGACATCGGCGAGCGTGTAAAGCGCGCGGCAGGCATCCTGGAGCTCGGACCGCTGCTCGAACGGCGGCCGCGGCAGCTCTCCGGCGGACAACGGCAGCGCGTTGCGATGGGCCGCGCGATCGTTCGCGAGCCGGCGGTATTCCTGTTCGACGAGCCGCTGTCGAACCTCGACGCGAAGCTCCGCGTGCAGATGCGCTTCGAGATCCAGAAGCTGCACCGGCGGCTCGGCACGACGTCGCTCTACGTCACGCACGACCAGGTCGAGGCGATGACGCTCGCGCACCGGATGATCGTGATGAACGCCGGTCGCGCCGAGCAGATCGGCACGCCGATGCAGGTCTACGAGGATCCGCAGACGCAGTTCGTCGCGGGGTTCATCGGCTCGCCGTCGATGAACTTCATGCCCGGCCGCACCAACGGCAACGGGCGCATCACGCTGGATCATGGCGGCGCCGCGAGCACGCGCGCGGCGGCGGGCGCGGAAAGCTCGCGGGAACTCGTCGTCGGCATCCGCCCCGAGCACTTCGAGCTCGCGACGCCCGAGACCGCCGTCGTTTCCGGTCCGGTCGAGATGGTCGAGCAGCTCGGCGCCGACATGCTGATCCATGTCGCGCACGGTCCGTCGACGATCCTCGCGCGCCTGCCGCACGGACCGCAGCCGGACATCGGCACGATCGTCCATTTCTCCGCGACGCCGTCGCGGGTATTTCTCTTCGATGCGAAGACCGGCGAACGCTTGCGATGATCCGTTCGCCGTGGCCGTATCCGCGCATCGCCGCGCATCGTGGCGCGGGAAAGCTCGCGCCGGAGAACACGCTCGCGGCGTTGAAGCACGGACACGCGCTTGGTCACCGGATGGTCGAGATCGATGTGAAGCTTTCGGCCGACGGTATCGCCTTCCTGCTTCACGACTCGACGCTGCAACGCACGACGAACGGCTGGGGTCGTGCCGACTCGCGCACCTGGCGCGAGCTTGCGTTGCTCGACGCCGGCTCGTGGCATTCGCGTCCGTTTGCCGGTGAGCCGCTCGCGACGCTTGCCGGAGCGGCGGCGTTCTGCAGGGCGAACGACATCGTCGTCAACATCGAGATCAAGCCGTCGCCCGGTCGTGAGCGCGAGACCGGCGCCGCCGTCGCGCTCGATGCGGCGCAGTTGTGGCGTGGTGCAGATATCGCGCCGTTGCTGTCCTCGTTCTCCGAAGCGGCGCTGGCTGCCGCGCGCGAGGCGGTTCCCGAGTTGCCGCGCGCGCTGCTGTTCGATCGGTTGCCGCGAAACTGGCGCGATCGCTGTCTGAAGCTCGGCTGCGCCGCGCTCGATGCAAAACACACAGCGTTGAAATCCGACATCGTCGACGCCGCGCATGCGTCGGGCATGGCCGTGGCGGCCTGGACAGTCAACGAAATGCGCCGTGCGCGCACGCTGATCGACTGGGGTGTGGATACGGTCATCACCGACGCTGTCGACGTGCTGCCTCCGCATTAGGGAAACCCCCCGGTCAGATGTTCCGATTTGCCGGCCGCGATCCTCGGCTGGCGAGATCATGATCACACTCCAGCAGCGGGTTACGCTGACGGCACGGCGATTGCAACGACGGCGGGCAGGAGCCCGCTATCCCGTCCAATCTCACCCGCGACATCACCGTCATCGGCGCATCGGCCGGCGGTATCGTCGCGTTGCGCAGGCTCCTGTCGCTCCTCCCCGCCGACTATCCGGCTGCCGTCTTCGTCGTCGTTCATTTGGCGGCCGAATCGCCGTCGGTGCTTGCGCGCATTCTCGAGCGGGCGAGCGACATGCCGGTCGGACACGGCGTGGACGGACACAAGATCCGGCGCGGAACGGTAACGGTGGCCGCGCCGGACACGCATCTGCTCATCGAACACGACGCGATCCGCACGTCGCACGCGGCGCGCGAGAACCATCATCGACCGTCGATCGACGTGCTGTTCCGCTCCGCGGCGGTTGCATTCGGCCCGCGCGTCACTGGCGTGATCCTGAGCGGCATGCTCGACGACGGCGTGGCGGGGTTGTGGGCGATCAAGAAGCGCGGGGGCATTGCTGTCGTGCAGGACCCCGTCGAAGCGGAGTTCCCGGAAATGCCGCAGAGTGCACTCGACATCGTCGATGTCGACCACTCGCTGACGATCGAGGCGATCGCGTCGCAGCTTGTCACGCTGGCGCAACAAACGGTCACGACATCGCACGAGGGGACGCCACCGGAGATGGCGCGGGAGGTCAGCATGGTGCTGAAGCACGACGGGACGATCGACGACCTCGACAGGATGGCGGAGCGAACGCCGTTCACCTGTCCCGAATGCGGCGGCGTCCTGTGGGAGATGGACAAGGGCGGCGTGCGCTATCGATGCCACGTCGGCCATGCGTACACAGCGAAGACGTTTTCAGCCGATCAGACGACGCGCGTCGAAGCGGCGCTGTGGGCGAGCCTTCGCGGGCTCGAGGAAAAGGAGCGGCTGTCGCTGCGGCTTGCGCGCAAGGCCGCGGAATCGGGCAACGAGCGGGTTGCGCACAACTATCACGAAAGTGCACGGACTTGCGGCGCGCACATCGCCGTGCTGAAGCGGATCCTGACGGAAGCGGCCGGCGACGAAGCCGCCTGATTGTCCAGGCACGAGGCGTCGGCCTGCGCCGGCCGATGAGCGTGTGCTGGTGCTACACTTCATTGGCGGTGATCAGCGCCGGCGCTTTGTCGGTTCGCGATCCCATGAGTCCGCGATGAAGTTGCGTGAGCCAGGTTCCCGCCCCTCCCTATACCCGTAGTGACACGCTCGATTTCGCCGTCGCCGGCGTTGGCGCGTCCGCCGGCGGCCTGAACGCGCTGATCCAGCTGTTCGAAGCGATGCCGCACGACGCGGACATCGCATTCGTCGTCGTCGTGCACTTGTCGCCGGAGCACGTGTCGCGCGTGCCCGAGCTCCTGCAGAAGGCGACGCGCATGCCGGTGCGCGAAGTCGTCGAAGCGGTGGCGATCAAGCCGAATCACGTCTACGTTATTCCGCCGAACCGCGTGCTGCGCATGCATGATGGCAAGCTCGAGGCGGTGCCGCGGCGCAGTCGATCGATGACGATCGATCTGTTCCTCGAAACGCTGTCCGAAGTGCACGCGCACCGCGGCATCGGCATCATCCTTTCGGGCACGGGCTCGGACGGAACGCTCGGGACGCGGGCCGTCAAGGCCCACGGCGGCGTCACCTTCGCCCAGGCTCCGGAGGAGGCCGAGTTCGACGCGATGCCGCGCAACGCGATCGGCAGCGGCACCGTGGATTTCGTGCTCCCGGTGCGCGAGATCCCGGCGAAGCTCGTGTCGCTGTGGCGTAATGCGCGTGCGATCCGCATGCCAAAGATCGAGGATCGTCCGACGGCGGAAGACGCAGCGGCCGAAGCGGAAGAGGCGGTCCGGGACATCATCGCCACGGTTCGCGCGCGGACCGGGCACGACTTCTCCCAGTACAAGCGCACGACGCTCTTGCGGCGTTTCGAGCGGCGACTGCAGGTGAACCAGTTGCGCGATCTATCGAGCTACCGCGAGCTCTTGACTGCGCAGCCCGGAGAGTCGCGGAGCCTGCTGCGCGACCTGCTGATCAGCGTAACGAGCTTTTTCCGTGACGCGAATGCGTTCGCCGCGATCGAGAAGCAGATCGTTCCGGCGTTGTTCGCAAGGAACGAGAACGAGCCGATTCGCATCTGGGTCGTTGGTTGTGCGACCGGTGAAGAGGTCTACTCGTTGGTGATGCTGTTGTCGGAGTA